>DASUGC010000087.1:0-23257 GCA_036274235.1 Vicinamibacterales bacterium | reverse complement strand
GCCGGGAACGACGGCAACGGCGCGAACGAACGTGAACTGAGGTTCTTAACTCAGTTCCCGTCGTTCTCGTCGTTCTCGTCGTTTCCGTCGTGTTATACTTCACTCCCACATATGTCACTCCTATCTGATGCCCGGGAAATGAAGAAGGGCAGCGCGGAGCTGCTGATCTTGTCGATCGTCGAAGCCCGCCCGCGGCATGGGTACGACATCGCGCGGCTGATTGAGCAGCGATCGCGCGGGGAGCTCACGTTTCATGCGGCGTCGCTGTATCCGCTCCTGTACCGCCTCGAGCAGCGGGGTTGGGTCACAGGCCGGTGGACCGAACGCGAAGGGGAGCGCCGGCGGCGCCTGTACCGGCTGACACCGGCCGGCCGGAAAGTCCTGGCCCGGCAGCGGAACGTCTGGCGCGCGTTCGCCAGGGCCATCGATCGGGTCGTCGGCGTCGAAGAGGGATAGATGCCCGTCGATTCCATCCGCGAGTGGCGGGCGCTCGTGCGTGAGCGGGTCGCCGATCTTCGCCTGGATCCCGCCACCGAGGCCGACGTGCTCGACGAACTCGCTCAACACCTGCAGGACTGCTACCGCGATGGAATCGCGCGCGGCATTGACGGCGTCGCGGCCCGGGCGGCCGCGCTCTGCGAACTCGAAGGCCACCCGCGGCTCGCGCGCGAGATCTCTCAACTGAGGACCATGCCCATGGAGCCACGGCACGACGAATCTCGATCCGGATGGCGCGCGCTGTTCGACGACGGGGTATTTGCCGTCAGACGATTGCGGCACTCACCCGGGTTCGCGGTCGTCGCCATCGTCACCGTCATGCTCACCGTCGGCGCAAACACGGCCATCCTCAGCGTGGCCGACGCCGTGCTGTTCCGCCCGCTCCCGTACGCCGACCCGGGGCAGGTTGCCGTCATCCAGATGATGAACAGGAAGGACGGCAAGCAGTACACGATGACGCCGTACCCGTTCCTCCAGGCGGTGAATGACGGATGTCCCAGCGTCGGAGAGGTCGGGCTGATCGAGACTGGACCATATCTCAGGTTTTCCAGGCCCGACGGACAGGTCCAGGTGGCCACGATGGAGGCGTCGCCGAACTACTTTCAGATTCTTGGTGTCAGTCCAGCAGCAGGCCGGCTCCTGGGCCCGCAGGACGCAGGCGGCGAGGGGCGGGCCGCGGTGCTGACGTTTTCCGCGTGGCACCAGCTCTTCGGCGGCGATCCGTCCGTCCCCGGCCGTTCGATCACGCTCGGTTCAACCACGCTGGACATCGTTGGCGTGCTGCCGCAAGGCTTCGTCTTTCCTTCCGTCTTTGCCGAGCGCGCGTCGATCGTCGTGCTCCGCAAACCGCTCGACGGCCTGGAAAAAGGCGGGACCTTTCATGCGATCGTGCGCGTGGCGCGCGGGATCACGTTCGAGCGCGCGCAGGCCGAGGTTGACGCCGCAACCCGGGGTGTCGCGGCGACGGTGCCGGATTTTTCGAACTCCGTCCCGTTTCTCAATCCGGTCCGCGCGATTCTCTATCCCATCGGGCGGCCGGTGATGCGGTACCTGCTGGCGGCGTCCGTGCTGATTCTGCTGCTCGGCTGCGCCAATCTCGCGAATCTCCTGCTGGTGCGCGGCCGGCGTCGCTTGAAGGAAACCGCGGTCCGCCTGGCGCTCGGCGCGAGCCGCGCGCGGTTGATTCGTCCCATCGTGATCGAGGCGCTGATTGTGGGCGCGGTCGGCGCGGGCCTCGCCGTGCTGGTCACCTCGTGGACGTTCGATCTGTTGATCAAGGAAGTACCAACGGCTGCGTATGCCCGCGCGCCGGTTGGCGTGAGCACGCGAGTCGTCGCAATCTCCATGGCGATGGGCCTGCTGGCTTCCCTGCTGTTCAGCCTGATCCCCGCCTGGCGCCTGGCCGGCGTTGATGTCCTCGCCCTGATTCAGCGCCGCGGCCCCAGGAGCCGGAGGGGCTCGTGGCTGGGCCGGCCGATGGTCGGCGTGCAGGTTGCGATCGCCGTGGCCGTGGTGTTCGGCGCCGCTATCGCGACGCGCTCGTTCGCGCGCATCGCGAACGTCGATCTCGGATTCCAGCCGGCCGACGTCGTTCGCATCGTGACGGGGCCACCTCAAGGCGAGACGAATCGTCAGGACTTCTTTACCCGGGCGATTCGAGCCGTTGCGGAGGTTCCCGGTGTCTCGTCGGCGGGAGTTGTCGGGTCGCTGCCGTTCTCGCGTTCGGCGCCGAATGCAGGCGCCCGGCTGGACGGCGGCGCCAAGCAGCTGGCGGGCATCGTTTACGTGCTGCCCGGCTATTTCGAAACCGTCGGCATCCCGGTCAAGCGCGGCCGGGGACTGACGTGGGACGTCGTGCAGTCAGATCCGGACGCGGCACTGGTGTCGGAGTCTGCGGCCCGGGTGCTGTTCGGAGACGCCGATCCGCTGAACGGCATCTTCACGAATGGCCGCGATCGCCGTTTCCACGTCATCGGCGTCGTCGGCGACGTCAGAAGTTCCTATTCGGATCCGGCCCGCCCTGATACCTATGTGTTTCCCGGCGCTGCAGCCGCGGGCCTGTACATGGTCGCCCGCGTCCGCGATCATCGCGCGGCGACGTTCGGAGACATCAAAGCCGCTCTGCTCACACTCAATCCCTCGGCCACGCCAACGATCGAGTGGTGGAAGGATCAGATCACCACCGATCCGGCCTACCAGGATCCCCGGTTTCAGACGATCGTCTTCGCGGCGCTGGCGAGCCTTGCGCTGGGGCTGACTGCGCTTGGCATTTTCAGTGTCATGTCGTACGCCGTCTCAGCGCGCTCGCGCGAGATGGGCGTGCGCCTCGCGATTGGCGCGTCACCGGCTTCGCTCGTCTCGCTCGTGGTGCGTCAATCGCTGCTGCCCGTGTCCCTCGGAATTCTCGCAGGCCTCGCGCTCGCGAAGTGGGGCGGCAAGCTGGCTGAGGCGCAGTTCTTCACAGTCCGCGTGAGCGATCCGCTGATGCTCGGCCTTGCCGTCGTCACCGTTCTTGTCGCGTCACTGCTGGCCGCCTATCTCCCGGCTCGCAGGGCGACGCGGATCAATCCGACGGAGGTGTTGAGAGCAGAGTAGCATTCGGAACACGAGCCGCCGAAAGAGATCCGCTACCTTCCAGGTGTCCAGGTCCTGATATTTCCGCGCCGCCACGGTCTGTGGCAGTGCACATCCTGTTCCCGTCCGCGTGGCGAATGAGGAGGCCGGGAAAAGCCTGCAAGGTTCGATCGGTCGGAACCAGCTACCCGCCGGATTCGCCAAAAAGCCCAAAGCTACCCAGCCGATGTGAAGGCGTACCTGTCGCACCTGTCGATCTGTCGTACCTGTCGTACCCGTCGTACCCGTCTATACTTCCGCCGATGCCCGTCGGCACGCCCTTCCACGATCGCACGTTGCCGCTGGCTGCGAGCCTGAGTTACCGCGATTGGGCGGGGTATTACGCCGCGAGTTCGTACGAGCCGCTCCATGAGCACGAGTACAACGCGCTGCGCAACGCCGCGGGTCTGATCGACATTTCGCCGCTGTTCAAGTATCTGGTGTCGGGCCCTGACGCGGCCCGGCTGGTGAATCGCATCATCACGCGGGACGCGGAACGGCTCGAGCCCGGGCGCGTCATCTACACGCCCTGGTGTGACGAGAACGGACGCGTGCTCGACGACGGTACAGTGGCCCGCCTGGACGAAAACCGCTTTCGCTGGACAGCAGCCGAGCCCAACTATCGCTGGCTTCGTGACAACGCCTCCGGCCTGGACGTGACCATCGAAGACGTCTCCGAGGCGGTCGCGGCACTCGCGCTGCAGGGCCCCACATCCGCTGCGGTGTTGAGAGCGGCAACGGACGCGGACATCGACAATCTCAAATACTTTCACGTCACGAGAGCGTCGATCGACGGGCGGCCGATTGAAATTTCGCGAACGGGCTATACGGGCGATCTCGGCTACGAGATCTGGATGAACCGCGACGATGCCGTGGGCGTGTGGGACGCGCTTGTCAAAGCCGGGCGCCCGCACGCCATGCGTCCCGTCGGACTACTCGCGCTCGATGTTGCGCGAATCGAGGCCGGCCTCCTGCTCATCGACGTGGATTTTTTCAGCGCGCGGCGGGCGTTGACGCCGTCGCAGTACTACACGCCCGATGAGATGGGCCTCGAACGGCTCGTGGACCTGCTGAAGCCCCAGTTCATCGGCCGCCGCGCGCTGGCCGCGGAGCGATCGGCGGGCATCCCGAAGCGCATCGTCGGCGTGGCCGTCGAATGGACCGATGTGGAAACGCTGTATCACGCTGTCGGACTGCCGCCGCTCGGGATCGCGACGGCCTCGCGCGCGGCCGTCCCGGTCTTTGCCGGCAGCCGCCAGGTCGGGCGCATGACGTCTTCCACGTGGTCGCCGGTGCTGAAGCAAATGATCGGCATTGCGACGATCGAAACGCCGTTCGCCGGCGTCGGATCGCGGATCGAAGTGGAGCACACGGTCGACGTCGTCCGGCATCGCGTGGGCGCTACGGTGGTCCGGATGCCGTTTTTCAACCCGGCACGCAAGACGGCGCTGCCGCCCGCCTGATTGGACTGCGCTTTATTTCGTGCCAACCGCATCCTCGAACGTTCGCGGACCGTTGAAATCGATGCTGGCTGGCGCGTGTGCCGCCGTCGGGCTGTACACGGCCATGAAGCTCGTGCGCGTGTTCGACGTGCCGCTCGGCCCATATGTCAAGAGCGCGTTGAATATGGGATTGTTCGCGGCAGGCGGGGTGGCGGCCGGGAGGGCCGCCGTCGCCGGCGGCCGCACGCTGCGTTCGGGAACGATTGCCTTCGGCGCGCTGTTGCTCGGTGTCGCCTTCGGCGTTGTCTTCTGGAACGCGCTGGAAGACCACGTTTTCAGTCGGGTTGCCGCCGGGCTGTACGAGGAACGCAGGCTCTTTCCTGTTGACGTCATCCTGCTCTGGATGTTCGGCTGGCTGCCGTTGCTGGCCGGCCTCGTGGCTGGAATGTTCATCCCCTGGTCCCGCAACGGCAAACAACAGCCATGAACACTTTGTCCCCGCCGGTCCACCTCCGTCGCGAGCTTGGGAAGTGGGACTTGACCGCGCTTGGGGTAAATCAGGTGATCGGCGGAGCCGTGTTCGCGGTGCCGGCGGTGCTGGCAAAAGATCTCGGATCCTGGAGTTGGCTCGCGATTGCCGTGGTCGGGTTGCTGTCGATGGCTGTCGCCCTGAACTTTGCCGAGGCGGGCAGCCGGTTCGACGGCACAGGTGGCCCTTACCTCTACACGCGCGCGGCATTCGGGCGGTTTGTCAGCTTTGAAGTGGGTTGGGTCGTCTGGCTCGTCCGTCTCACGAGCTGGTCGTCCGTCGTCAACGTGCTGGTGGCGGCGCTGGGTTTCTACTGGCCCGCAGTCACCACGGGATTGATGCGATTCGGGCTCGTCACGGCCGTGGTGCTGGTCATCATGGCGATCAACGTTCGGGGTATCAAGCAGAGCTCGGTCGTGGTCAACGTCCTGACGATCGCCAAACTGACACCGCTGGCCATTTTCATCCTGGCTGGATTGCCGCACGTCTCGGCTGGCGCGCTGAGTCCGGACTCGGCCCTGACGTGGGAGCAAGTCTCGAAAACGGCGTTGCTGCTGATCTTCGCGTTCGGAGGCTATGAAGTGATTCCGGTGCCGGCCGGCGAGGCGAGGGATCCACGCCGGGGCGTGCCGTTCGCGATGATTGCCACGATCGTCATCGTGACGCTCGTGATGACGCTCGCCCAGGTCGTGGCGCTTGGAACGCTGCCGGGGCTCGCGGAATCGTCAACGCCCCTGGCGGATGCATCGCTGCTGTTCATTGGCGCGGGCGGCGCGATGCTGATGACTGTCGGCGCCGTCGTGTCCGTCGCCGGCAACAACATGGGCGCCGCGCTGTCCGGTTCGCGCAGTCTCTTTGCGCTCGCCGAGCAGGGGGACGTGCCGAGCCTGTTCGGCCATATCCACCCGAGATTCCGAACGCCAGATGTCGCGATCGCCGCCACGTGCCTGACGACGCTCGCGTTGGCCCTGACGGGATCGTTTATCCAGCTCGCCGCGATCAGCGCCATCGGGCGGCTGCTCGTCTATGCAGGGACCTGTGCATCCGTGCTGTGGTTGCGACGGCAGGGGCCCGCTCCGTTCACAATTGCTGGAGGGCCGGCGGTGCCGATCGTGGCCCTGTTGCTGTGCGTGGCCATGCTGGCCGGCGCCACGGCCGACCAGCTGCAGCGCGGCGGTATTGCACTTGCCGTTGGAGCCGTTCTGTTTTTCAGTGCCGGGAGGAAGACATGACGCAGAGAACTCGTCAGGGGCTTTGGTTCGCCGTACTCGCGCTGGTTCTGGCCATGCCTGCCGCGGCCCGGGCGCAGGAGACGGTGATCTTCGTGCGTCATGCGGAACGTGCGGACGGGGGAGCTGGCGCTCGGACCGGTGCGATGTCGGCGGCTCCGGCGGATCCGCTCCTGTCAGCGGCCGGCCAGGCCCGCGCGCAGAAGCTGGCGACGGTGCTGCGCGATGCGAACATCAAGGCCATCTACGCGACCGAATTCCATCGCACGCAGGACACCGCAAAGCCGCTTGCGTCGAAACTGCGCCTCGACGTCCAGGCGATTCCGGCACGCGACACCGCCGCGCTGGTGGTGTCGATCAAGGCCGCGCACGCGAAAGACGTCGTGCTGGTCGTGGGGCACTCGAACACGCTGCCGGATGCGATTAAGGCATTCGGCGGCCCGGCGGTCACGATTGGGGACGATGAGTACGATGCAATCTTCGTGCTCAATCCCGTGACCGGTACTCTCACGCTGATTCGGTACTGACGCGCGAACGCGCTTCATTCCGAGGCGAACGTCCAGTAAGATCTAGCCAGTGGCGAGCACCACCACCTCCATCTTTCGCCTGCCGTCTGGCACACGCGCCGCGACGTTCGATCGGCTCGTCGAGCATGCCGAAGGCATCGAGGGCGTATGGCTGGACGAGGTCTGCGCCGGTGACTGGGTCATTGTGCGGACTCGCAATTCCGTGTATTCGATGACGCCGGTAGGCGAGGGCCGATTCCATGTCACCGGTGGGTGGTTCAGATCACGCACGCAAGAAGAACAGAATGTGCGGATCTGCGGCTGCACCTGGGGCGGCAGCGCGATTCACACGCGCCTGCTCGCCGCCGCCGGGATGTTTCTCGAGTTCGACAACGGCGTGCGCACCACCCGCATCCAGGATGTCCGTGTGATCAAAGGGCGCGACGACGATCGAACCCACTGACGCGTTGGAGTTTCGGGCGTGAGAATCTGCTTCGTCGGCGCCGGCGCCGTCGGCGGCTTCTACGGCGCCCTGCTGTCCCGAGCCGGTCATCAGGTCAGTTTCATCGCCCGCGGCGCCCACCGGGACGCCATCGCGCAGCACGGGCTTCGCGTCGTGGGGCCGCTCGGCGATTTCACGGTCAAGACGCCGGCGGAGAGCGATCCGGAGCGCATCGGCCCGGTCGATCTCGTCGTGCACACCGTCAAGACCTACGACAATCCCACCGCGATTCCATTGCTGCGCCCGCTCGTGGGGCCCGAGACCGCGGTCCTGTCTCTTCAGAATGGGGTCGATAGCGCCGAAGAAATTGCCGCCGCCGTCGGTGAGCGCGCGACGCTGGGCGGGTCCACGTACATCGCCACCGCCATCGAAGCGCCCGGGCTGATTCGCCAGACCGGCACGCATCGCCGGGTCGTGTTGGGCGAGTATTTCCAGCCGGGCGCGGAGCCGAGCGATCGCGTGAAAGCGATTGCCGATGCGATGAAGGCTGCGGACATTCACGCCGAAGCCGTGCCCGATGCCCGGCACACCGTGTGGGAAAAGTTCACCTACCTGGCGCCGTTCGCCGCATTTACCGGCGCGGCCCGGCTGCCAATCGGTCCGCTGTGGTCGGACGATTACATCCAGCAGATGTTTCTGGATGCGGTTGAAGAAGTCGCCGCGGTCGCCCGGGCGCACGGTGTGAGACTGCCGGAGGACCACCGGTCGCGCGTGTTCGAATATGCGATCAAGCTGCCGCCGTCCACGCGGTCGTCTCTGCTGATCGATCTTCAGCAGGGCAAGCGCATCGAGGTGGAAGCGCTCCAGGGCAGCGTGGTCCGCCGCGCCGTGAAGGTGGGCGTCGCGACGCCGATCATGGCGGCGCTCTATGCGGTGCTCAAACCGCACGCGCACGTATAGGACCTCTGAGGTCGTTTCCCTCGAAAATGACACCTCCAGTTTCCATCGGTACCTACATGCAACCGCGGTTGACGTTTTCGGGAGCAATGACCTCAGAGGTCTTCGGTGCACGCTGCTGACATTTACGCGCTCGCGGCGGGCGGCCTGGCGGGGTGTCTTGGGGCGCTCGTCGGCATCGGCGGGGGCGTGCTGCTCGTTCCCATCCTGAATTCCATCGTCGGCCTGCCGTTTACCGAAGCGACCGCGGTGAGCCTTGTTGGTGTGCTGGCGACATCGAGCACGGCGGGACTGGCGCATCGCGGCCTGCTCAACGCGCGTCTGGCGATCCTGCTGTTGTTTTTCAGCGTGAGCGGCTCGACGCTTGGCGCCGGCATGCTCACGCGGTTCCCGGAATCCACGTACAAGCTCGTCTTCGGCGCGACGGCCGCGCTGATTGCGGGCATCATGTTCGTGCGGCTCAACAAGCGCAACGTCCTCCCGGTCGACAGCGAGCCCGGCGTGCTTGGCGCGCGGTTTCACGATCACGACACCGGCGGCGATGTCGTCTATCGGGTCACCCGCGTGCCGGTGGCGGCCGCCGTGTCATTTGGCGCCGGCATGCTGACGTCGCTGGTGGGCATCGGCGGCGGCATCCTGATCGTGCCGACGCTGAATTCGCTGTGCGGCGTGCCGCTACGTGCGGCGGCGGCGACCAGCGTGCTGATGATCGGCGTCACGGCGGTGCCGAGCCTGGCCGCGCACTGGTCGCACGGGTTTCTTGGCGACTTTCACTTCGCGGGCATGACGGCGGTGGGCGTCCTGATGGGATTCCAGGTGGGCCTCAGGCTCAGCCCGCGCGCGCCGGTTCATTGGTTGAAATTGATCATGGCGGCGATTCTGGCGATTGTGGCCGCGAAGTACCTCATATGGCGATGACGGACGAAGGGAACGGGACGGCGGAGAGGGTGCGCCGCCGCGACCTCATCGGAGGCGCCGCGTTCCGGGGCGTCGTCATTGGACTCTCGGCGGGCATCGCGCTGCGCGTGCTCGGCCAGCCGATCTGGGCGGCGCGGATCCTGGCCTGGACGTGCGGGCTGCTCGTGGTCTTTCCGGTGATCAATATCACCAGCGTGCTGATCGATGAGATCCGGCGCCGCGATTGGGGTTTTGCGTTGATCGCGGTGACGGTGCTGGGGCTGCTGGCGTACGGGCTGATCTCGCGGCTGCTGTAGGCGACGGCTACTTTTATTCTTAAAGCGCTTTGACATGAGGACCGTTCCGGGCGATAGTGACCCTGTGCCCGCCAGCGCGCCGCGGCCATCCATGACGTCCAGCCTCGGCGACCGGGCCGCCGACGACCTGCGTTTCATTCGCGATGCGATGGCCCGCACCGCGACGTTCACCGCTGTTCCAGGCATGGGCGGCGCGCTCATGGGAATGGTTGGCCTTCCGGCCGCCGTGATCGCCGCGCGCCAGCCGACGTCTGATCGATGGCTGCTCGTCTGGCTCGTGGCGGCGGCGCTGGCGGCTGCGATTGGCGTGACCGCCATTGTCCTGAAGGCGCGGCGTGCCGCGCTCGCGCTCGACGGCCGGACCGCCCGCCACTTCGCCACGGGCCTGATGGCCCCGCTGGCGGCCGGCGCGGCGATCACCTACGCGCTCTGGTCGGCGGGACTGTACTCGGCGATGCCGGGCGTGTGGCTCCTGCTCTACGGCGCAGGCGTGCTCATCGGCGGCATGTTTGCGGTGCGCGTGGTCCGGGTCACGGGCGCGCTCTTCATGGTCTTCGGGTTTGCGGCGGTGGTGCTGCCGCAGTACGGCAACGTGTTGTTGGGCGCGGGATTTGGCGCGCTCCAGGCGATCGGCGGCATTTTCATAGCGAGGCGGCATGGCGGCTAGAGCGGAACGACACCAGCATGCGGCGGCGGCGCGGCGAACCGCGGCGCCCGAGCGGCACGCGACGCAGCTGGATCGGCTGATTCACGATCGGATGCGCCTGGGCATCCTGAGCGCGCTCGCGGCGGCCCCGTCGATGACGTTCACGGATCTTCGCACGGCGCTCGATGCCAGCGACGGCAACCTGAGCGTCCACGCGCGCAAGCTCGAAGACGCCGGCTACATCGCGTGCACGAAAGGGTTCGATGGCCGCACGCCGCGCACCGAGTACCGCCTCACATCAACCGGGAGGAAGGCGTTCGAGAAGTACCTCAATCACATGGAGGCGCTGATCGCCGCCACGCGGGGACGGTAGAGGCAGGCTCACGCGGAGGCGCGAAGAAGACATTTTTACCTTGTAGCGCGTGGGCCGTGTAGGCGGTTGGGTCTGGCGGCCGCCTTTGACGGCCGGCACTGGGAGGAGTGAGCACGAAAACAAGAGCGATCCAATGCCCAACGCTCTCGTTTTCGTGCTCACTCCTCCCAGTGCTCAGCCCGGCGAAGCCGGGCTACCAGACCCAACCGCGCTCCTTGTCCCTGGCTCGCTACATGGTCCTAATCTTAGATGCGCTACAAGATAAAAACGTTTGCCGCGTCTCCGCGTCTCCGCGTGAGACCCGTCAGATCTTGTAGGCGTCCTTGATCGGCCTGAGCGGCCGATCGAACCAGTACGGCCGCCGCGTGCCGTCGGGCCCCGGCGCGGGCCGCGTCTTGGCCATCCATTCTTTGTAGAGCTCGTGCGATCGATTCGTGTCCACGGAAATATCTCCGTACCGATCGTCCGGCCCGGCCTTCTCGACCGTAACGCGCTGGTGCCAGCAGTGCATCCCGCTGACCGGGTCGGGCTGCACCGGGAACGTGATGTTCTGGTGCACGCCGATCTCGGTCCACCACACGCGTGAACTGTCCGCGTCCGCGCTCGCGAAGGGCTGAGCGCCGTGCACCTGTCGCATCTCGTATCGGCCGCCCGTGCTCGTGATTTTCACCAGCGACGTCGCGACGCGCGCGCCGCCCTGATCTTCGTGCAGGCGCCAGCGTCCCAGGTGATGGGACATGCCGACGACGCCCGGACGGATGCCCTCGGTTACCCAGGCGCGCGTCACGAAATAACCGATGGCGGTGCGCACTTTGACGAGGTCGCCGTGCGCAAGGCCCAGCCTCGCGGCGTCCCCCGTGGCAATCCACAGTGGATTGTTGTGCGAAATCTCGTACAGCCACTTCACCGGCGACCGCGTATGGACCAGCGTCGGCAACCGGAAATTCGGGAGCAGGTCGAACTCGTTCTTCGCCCGATCGAGATCGCGCCAATAGACGTGGCCGGGCGCGTAGTGGGGAATCGCGTGCTCCGGCCAGCCCCAGGACTCGAGCGTCGGCGAAAAGAACTCGAGCAGCCGTGACGGCGTGTTGAATCCGGCCCGCCGCACGCCGTCGACGACGACACCCGGGGCGCTTTCATCCACCGGCTGTTCATGCGTCTTGCTGTAGGCCACCTCGTCGACCTTGAACGCCCCGAACCGCCGCATGTACTGGAGCGGCGACAGATTCTCTTTGCGCGCGGCGTCCGGCAGGCCGGGAACCGAGTTCTCGAAAATCCAGCCGAAGTACTCGTCAGACGTGATGCGCTCGCCCGGCCGGTACGGCGACTCGAAGAACTTGCGGATGCCGAGCGATCCGTCCGGATCGATCCGCCAGGACAGCGCGATCCAGAACTCGCTCTCTTCCCATACTTCGCCTGGATTCGCCTGGTGCGTGAACTGAACGGGCTTGCCCTGCTTTTCCATCGCGACGCGCGTGACGGGCTGGCGGAATCCCAGCCAGCGGCCCGCGTGCGTTTCCTGGCTCATCGTGTCGTGCCGCTCGGTGCCAAGACCCATCGGCAGCACGTAGTCCGCGAACCAGGCCGTCTCGCTCCAGATCGGCGTCAGCGCGACGTGCATGCCGATCTTGGACTCGTCGCGCAGCACTTCCATCCACGTGAAGCCGTCGGGATTCGTCCAGAGCGGGTTGTAGACGCGCGTGAAGTACGTATCCAGCCTGCCGCGGCCTTCCTTGAGAAAGTGCGGCAGCAGGAAACTCATTTCGAAAAACGCGAGCGGGAACTCTTTGGGGAACAGCAGCTCGTTCCAGTAGTCGGGCGCCGGGGGCGGATTCGGATGCTTCGGCACGAACTTGTTCGTGACGTGCAGATTCACTCCGCCCGGCTCGCCGATCGCGCCCATCAGGACGACGAGGAGGTACAGCGATCGCGTGATCTGCCATCCCCAGAGATGACCGGCGGCCGCCGCGCGCCAGCTGTGCGTGGCGAACGCCGTGCCCGCGGCGGCGATCGCATCAGCCGCGTCAATCACGTGCGCGGCCGGTACGCCGGTTTCCGCTTCCGCGTAATCAGGCGTAAATGTGGCGTATTCGGCGAGCAACGCCTGCTCGAACGACTCGAACGTGCGCGGCCGATCCGGGTGACGCGCGGCGAGATACGCGTCCCAGTTCACCCACCGCCGCACGAACTCCCGGTTGTACCGGCGGCTTTCGATCAGCTGTCTCGCGATCGCGAGCAGCAGCGCCGCTTCCGTTCCAGGATTGGCCGGCAGCCACAGGTCCGCTTTCGCCGAGGTATTCGACAATCGCGGATCGATCACGATCAGGCGCGCGCCGTGCGATTTGCCTTCGATGATCCGCTGCGCGTGCGGATTGAAGTAATGGCCGGACTCGAGATGCGACGACAGCAGCAGGATTGTCCTGGCATTGGCATAGTCAGGCGACGGCCGATCCGCGCCGGTCCAGACGAAATGCCCGAGCCTCGCCGAGGCGGAGCAGACGTTCGTGTGGCTGTTGTGGCCGTCGATCCCCCACGCTTGCAGCACGCGATTGACGTAGCCGTCCTCGCCCGGGCGGCCGACGTGGTACATGAGTTCGCGCTTGCGGCCCTCGGTGATCGCGCGGCGGATGCGGCCGCCCAAATCGTCAAGCACTTCATCCCATGTGACGCGCGCCCATTCGCCGCCGCCGCGTGGGCCCTTGCGCTTCAGCGGATACAGGACGCGATCGGGATCTTCCAGCTGATTCGGCGTGACGACGCCCTTGGCGCAGGTGCGGCCGCGGCTGCCGGGATGGACGGGATTGCCTTCGATTTTCCGGATCTCGAGCGTTTCCTTGTCGACGTATGCCAGGATGCCGCACGCCGACTCGCAGTTGAAGCAGATGCTCGGAATGATCCAGTAATGCCGCCGATCCTTCTTGGGCCAGCTCTTCGACTCGAAGTCGACGTAGTCGTCCCAGTCGGCGGTCGGCGGATGTGAACGGAACTCGGTCATGAGTTCGGCACCGCCTGGCCCGCATCGACCCAGATGTATTCCCACGTGAACCCGCCGGCCAGCGCGAAGACGGCGGCCGGAATGACGTACGACGGCCCGAGCGCGATTGATGGCGAGAGCATCATCCAGACAAGGGCCACCGGCACCGCGCCGCCCAGGCCGACGGCGCCGAACCAGAACAGCATGGCGTACGGGCCGCGCCTGATCGCGCGGACGGCCAGCTCATGGTGCCGCGTGGGACTCGGCGTCAGCACGTTTTCCAGCAGCAGAATCGCGAGATGCACGGCGGCGCCGGCGGCCATCGCCATCGCGAGCAGGCCGATCGTCTGAATCGGCGCCTCGACGGCAAGGCCGGCCAGCAGCATCGCGGCGCTGCCTTCCGTGGCGGCCTGGGCCAGCAGATCCAGCGTGTTGTGCGCGCCTTGCCAGAGATCGCGCGCCAGGCCCTGTGCGAACAGGAATCCGGTGTACGCCGTGGTGCCAAGCGCGAGCAGCAGTGCAACTGGCGCCAGCCATGTCAGAGCCTGCGTCCAGCCGAGCCAGGCTCCAAGCACCCACAGCGCGGCCACCGTGCTGTGTCCCGCGAGCAAAAACGCCCCGCGCGCGAGCCACGACGACCAGTTGGGCCTCAGCATGATCAGCAGGAAACGCTCAGGCCGCTCCAGATCGACGACCAGCACGATGGCCGTGGCGATGGCGAACAAGACGGAAACAACCGGGCCGCCCAGCGCGACCAGCGGAGACCGGTCGCCGAGCAGCCAGAGCACCGCCGACAAAAACATGGCCCCTGTGGAAATACCTTTGAAGAGCAGGTACAGCGCGAGATCGAAGCCCCAGGCCTGCCGGTGCGGCGTGTCATAGTCCACGCGCGCATCCCCCGGCCGCTCGGGATCAGGCTCCGGCGATCCGATGGGCCGCAGCCGGACCTGGCCTTCCTTGAACATGAACGGCCGCGTCGCCACTTCCGGCCGCATCGCGGCCTCGTCGGCGCCGAGATAGAAGATCTTGGGCCCCGTGCCCTTCTCGGGCTTGCGGACCATGAACGACTCCCGCTGCACGATCCTGGCGACTTCGCTGGTCGGATCGTCCAGATCGCCAAAGATCCGGCACTCGGTCGGGCACACGCTGACACACGCCGGTTCCAGCTTGTTTTCGATTCGATTCGCGCAGAAATTGCACTTCTCCGCGGTGCGCGTGTTCGGATCGATGAACAACTGATCGTACGGGCACGCCGCCATGCACGCGCGGCATCCGATGCAGACGTCGCCGTGCAGGTCAACAATGCCGTCCCGCCGCCGGAAGAGCGCGCTGGTCGGGCAGATGTTCATGCACGGCGCGTCCTCGCACTGATTGCAGAGCACCGGCAGAAACAGGCGCTGCGTGCGCGGGAAGGATCCTTTCTCGACGGTCTTGACCCAGCAGCGATTGACGCCGACAGGAATATCGTGCTCCGACTTGCACGCGATGGTGCACGCGTGGCAGCCGATGCACTTCCGCAGATCGATCGCGAAGCCGTAGTGGGCCAAGGCGCGACCATTCTATAACTGGGGAACTGGGGAACTGAGGAACTGGGGAACTGAGGAACTGAGGAACGGGGGAACGGGGGAACGGGGGAACGGACGACGGGACAACGGGATCAAGGGGCAACGGGGCGCGGCACGAGGATCGATCACTCCGCCGGGTACATCGCGGTCACCAGCGCGTTGAGCTCATCGAGCGCCTTGGTGTCGGCCGGCATCGTGGCGAGGCGACGGCTGAGGTCGGCGACCCGGCGCTGCTCCGCGGAGGCCGTCCACATCGGAATCGGCAGCGTCTCGACGAGCGCCGTCGTCAGGTGTCCGCCCATGAGCATGCGGACGATGCGATTGACGGTCGCCGAGTTGAACAGCCCGCAGAGAAAATGCTGCCGCTCGAGGTCGAGCGGCGTCCTGAGACAGAAGATGGTGTGCGTGCTGAGGACGTTCGCGGGCACGATGGCCGCGATGAGAGCCTGGCGGTTTGTGGCGGCCGACACATCGCGATAGCCCAGGCGGTCGCGCCCGAAGCGCCGGTCCGGAAGCAGCCGGGACGCATCGCGCGCGGCAATGCACTGCGAAGACTGCGTGACGTCAATGGAAAAAGGGTTGAGATGTTTGCCCTCGATCACCGGCAGGCCGTCCGCGCCAAAGCTGTCGCGGTCTTCGGTGGCGTTCAGCTCGCGTCCGAACGTGGCCGCCCAGCCGCCGGGGTCCCCCAGGGCCGCGAACGTCTGGAAGATTCGCGTCAGCCAGTCAAGGTCGGCGGGCCTGCGGACGTCGGGAATGCGCAGACCCGGTCCGCCAATCCTGCGGATCGTTTCCGGCGACAGCCGGACGGGAAATGCCGATCGATCTCCAGGTTCGTCTTCGCCGGGCAATTCGTCGAGCTCCTCGACGCGGCGCACGCCAAAACGCGCGCGAGCGTCCCGGCCTGTGGTGCCGGGAGTCGCGACGAGCACGACAAATCGAAGCCCTCGATGTATGGGAAAGATGCCCCCGGCATTGTCGAGACCCACCAGCGAATCCACGGCGCCGCCGCCGAACAGTCGCGACCGCAACGATCGCGATCCCTCGTCCGACGCAAGGCCCCACGGAAGGATGAGTCCTACGCGGCCTCCCCGCCTGACGATAGAAAGCGATCGATCGACGAACGCCTGGTACAAATTGAGATGGCCGCGATTGCAGGATGGATACTGGCCGGACTGCCGGAGGAATGCCAGCGTCTGCCGGTGACTGTGGCCCAGCACCTCCCACGGCGGATTGCCGATCACCGCGTCGAAGCCGGGGCGCTCGCGCGGCTCGCCGCGGTCCGCGTAGAAGACGTCCGCGAACTCCAGCGGCCAGTGAAAGAAACGCTGCGCCTCGGCCACTTCACGCGCGGTCGTCAGACGGTGACGAAGCCGATCGACGCCAAGCGTCCGATCGCCGTGAACGACCATGTCGATGAGCGCGGCCGTTTCAGCCGGCGATGGCGCGCCCTGCGCGCCGGCTGAGGGCCAGAACCAGCGCGCGGCCCACAGATCGCAGGCCATGCGCCACGGCGCCAGCGGCGATCGATCGCCGGAGACTGCGGTCCAGAGACGCTCGCGCGCCCGAACGTCGCCGACCGTGTCGTCGCATCCCTCGCGCAATTGGCGTAACGGCCGCGCGATCTCACGGATTGCACCCTCGAGGCCGGCGGCATCGAGCAGCGTGGGCCCGTCAGTTGACCCTCGCCTCGTTCCCCGCGATGACACACGCCAGAGATCGTCGGGCGATGTCCCGAGCAACGAGTTGCCTGCACGGAGCCGGTGATCGAGAAAGGTCAACGGCTTGTCGCGCGCAAGCGTCGCCAGCCACAGCGACAGGCGTGCGAGCTGCACCGCCACGGGATTGCTGTCCACGCCGGTCAGGCAGCGTCCGGCGATGGTCCGCCGGATGTTGGCGCGTTCGGAGTCCGTCAGGTCCGTTTCGGCGCAGCGGCCCTCGTCTACCAGGGCCGTTTCATAGGCTCGCGCGAGGAAGCGGCAGGCGGCGACGAGGAACGCGCCGCTGCCCATCGCCGGGTCGATGATCCGCAGATTGAGGATGTCGTCGGCGGTCGCCCCGCGCACCAATGGCGCCAACGTCCGTCGCACGACGAATTCGGCGAGCGGCTGCGGCGTGTAGAACGTGCCGGTTTCCTTTCTCCGGCGGCTGTGCCGATGCACCGGACCGGCGCCCGGTGAGACATCGACGTCACCGATGGCGTCCGGATCCAAATCGAGCACACGTTCGTACACCGCGCCCAGTTGTTCGACGCCGAGATCGGCGTAGGAGATTTCCTCGCGCCCCGCCCGGCCCCGCCGGGTCGCCAGAGCGGCGAGTGCGGCCGCGATCGCCGCATCCTTCCGGCGCGATGTCGACGTCGTGACGCGGGCCGCGGATCGTTTCTCCAGCGACGGCGCCGATGCGCGCGCAAACAACCGCCCGTTGAAGGGCCGGACGATGAGGTCGCCGGTGTCGCAGCCGGCGCGCGAAAGCCTGGTGATCGCGGCCATGCCGTCCCAGAGTCCCGGCACGGATTGCCCATCCGCGGCCTCGCGGCACAGCGTGCCCAACCCATAGGCCGGGCCATAGACAGGATGGCGATGTGGCAGCAGCCCGCGCGATTCGGCGAAGAGCAGGAACAGCATGCGATAAATCAACGTCAGCGCTTCGTCGAAGGGCATGACGCCGGTCTTGCGTCGAGAGTCGAGGACGCTGCTGACGGCGGCCAGTGCGCGGACGACTCCGGCTTGCAGATCCTGCCGCACGGAATCCTGAAAGCGTTCGGCGCGCGCGGACAGCAGATCCAGCAGTGTCGTCTCGATGCCGCCCGGAGCCTGGCCGCGATCGAACGCGCCTCCGCGGCAGAGCAGCCAGAGGATGGGCACGCTGGCGTCGTGCAGCGCGTCGGGGAGCGTGAAATCAAGACCGCGCCGCATCGCGTGGCCGCGCCCATCAACCAGGGTCAGGAACGGCGGCGAGAAAATCAGGCACCAGTCGGCGCCGGTGTGGCGGCAGGTGTCCGCCACCGGACGCCAGACACGCGATGGGCGGGACGCCCAGGGCAGCACCAGCAGCGCCACCGCCGTGCCTCGGCGGGTGGAGAGCCGGGCCGACGCGTGCGCGCGATCGAATACGGCGTCGTGCGCGCGAAATCCCAGCAGCGCGACCAGCGGCATGGCCGCGAGATCGAACAGTGCGCGCAGGCCGGTGGCTGAACCGCACGTCTCGTCGACCCGGCGCCACCACGCGCGCAGGCGGCGCCGGAATTCGGCGTCCGGCGCCGGCCGATCCGGGAGGGCGGTGATTTCCGCCAGCCCGCTCGCAAGAAAATGCCCCGGAAACAGCGTGCCGGCGATTCCTGGAGGCCAGTTCATCGGCGTTTCAGGATCATTTCGATCGACGGTTCGCCGGCGCGCACCGCCACTGAGCGCGTACTCTGGTCGATTCGCCGGGTGGCGCCGGCCTCGAGCCGGTCCTGTTCGCGCCGTTGCGCGTCGAATGCGCGCGCCCCACGGAGGTCGAACAATCCGGGCTGCACTTGCTCGAGGGCGAGTTCATCGCGGCTGTCGGCGACAAGCGCGGCCTCGCGCGTCGCAACGGCCGCGCCAATCAATCGAGTCCTGTGCTCCAGCCGGCGTAGCCGCCGCCGGATCGCCCGCGACGCCTCGGATCTGGCGGCTTGCATGACCGCGTGGCGCACCTGGCATTCAGGCGCTTTGATGTCGGCCCGAACCGTCACCGGGACGATGCGCCGTTCGATCAGCCGGTCTCGGGTGTCGAAGAAAGGAATGGCGCAGACGACCAGCCACACGCCTTCGCCCTCCGGACTTCGCCGAGGCAAGCCCGATACGAGCCGTGCGGCGGCGCCACCCTCGGACGACACGGCTGCAGTCATTGCGTCTGGAGCCTGCCAGCGGTGAGCAAGTGCACGCCGGACGCGCATCGCCCGGGCCGCGAGCGCGGCTCCGCGTTGCCAGCGCCGGCACATCGTCACGGATCCGGGGCCGGCCGGCTCGATCGAAATCTCCGGCTGGAACATCGCCGTTCGTACGGCGGCCTCGGATGGAATGGCGACACCGAGCACGTCGGCTGCCATCGCGCGCCGCGCGGCAAGGACCCGCCTCGACAGGTGCATCAGAAGCCCGGCTTCCATGGGATGGCGCGCGATGAGCAGCGTGAGATGGGTCGATCGATTCTGAGAGATTCGATCGACGCGTCCGATGCGCTGTTCGAGCCTCGCCGGATTCCATGGCAGCTCCAGGCTGATGACCCATCGCGCGCGCGCTTGAAGGTTGAGTCCCTGTCCGGCGACATCCGTGGCCAGCAGGATCGTGGTGGCGCCGTCCAGGAATTGCCGTAATTGCTGGCGTCTCGCGACCTGGTCCTGGCCGCCGTGCAGAACCGAAACCGGCCGGCTGAACCGCAGGCGCTGTTCGATGGCATCAAGTGAGTCGCGAAATTCGGTGAAGACCACCACCGGTTCCAACGTGCGGTGGAGCAGCGACGCCAGCCGGTCGATCTTCGAGTCGTCGCGTGACGCCTCGTCGGCCAGCGCGCGCAGCCGCCGCAGCCACGATCGTTCCTGCGCCGGACCGAGCCCCGACAACACGGTGAGCCCTTCGCGTTCGTCCCGATCAATCTCCTCGATATCCGGCTCGAACAGCAGGCGTGGCTGCATCCATTCGAGGCCGCCGCCCGTGCCGTTGCCCAGGAACGCGAGCCTGCGTTCGACCGATCGCGCCAACGCAACCATGGACGAGAGCGCGCGCTTGCGGAAGACCGACAACAGGAGCAGGCCCTGGTCCGAAGTCCGTGATCGCGCGGTGACCGCCGATTCGAATGCCTGCAGTGTGTCGAAGACCCTGGCGGTCGCCGCGGAAGGCGGGACCAGATGCCAGCGCACGCGCCGCCGTGGGTGGATGCCGATGGCTTCGCGGGTTCGACGGAAGATCAGAATTCCCTCCGCGCGACTCGGGCCGGCAGGCGTTTCCGCCGGCGGCGGCAGCGATCCCAGCTGCGTCAGTTTGTCGAAGCGCGTTTCATCTCCGTTGTGCGGCGTGGCGGTCAGCAGGATGAGCCGGCGCGCGGCGCGGCCAATGTCGTGACACAGGTCATATCGATCCGATTCGCCGCACACGCCGTGCGCTTCGTCAATGACGACGAGATCCCACGGGTCCGGCGGCAGGCCGTCGCGGACGTGCGGCTGCTTCAGGAAGTCAACCGATGTGATCCAGATGCCCGGCTGCCGCCACGGGTTGTCGCCGAACGCCCCGGCCTGCGTGAGCGCATCAAGCCTGTGCCGGTCCAGGTTTTCGCACGACAGTCGAAATCGACGGCTCAGCTCGTCGGCCCATTGATCGCGGAGCGCGGAGGGCGCCAGCACCAGGATCCGCGGCGATCCTTCCCGGCGTACGATCTCGGCGATGGCGAGGCCCGCCTGAATCGTCTTGCCCAGACCGACCTCGTCTGCGATCAGCATCCGGACCGAGCCGGCCAGCATCGCCATGGCCGGCTCCAACTGATGCGGAAGCAGCTCGATCTCCGCGGCGACCGCCGCGGAGGGAATACGGGCGTCGTCGGCTCCCGAGACCGCATGCGCCAGGCGCGCGAGCGCGCTCTGCGGGCGAACGCGACGCATCCGGCCGCGCGCGCTGGAGACGACGCGATCGAAGGGCGACAGAAATGTCAGGCGGCGGCCGCGTCCCGCGACGTCGAGCCGCAGGACGTGACGATCGCGCTGGGCGCGCTCGACGCGCCACCGCCGCCGGCGGATCCACACGACGTCGCCGGGGACGGGAAGAGGGGAGTGCATTTTCTGCCATCCTTGCTGCGCCGGGATTGCAGAATCTGCAATGTGCGGAGTCCGAACGCCGGCGCGCCCGCTGATGGCGCAAGGTCGGTGCCAGGAGAAAAGCGGCCGGGCCTAATTTCCGTCGCTTCCCCAGGAAATCAGGCCCGGCCCCGTTCTGTGGAACTGTTGTACTCCGCCACGACGGTCGTCGTGATGCCGCCGCGCGCGCTGAACAGGCCGGTCACGGTCATGCGGCGGGGCTGACAGGCGGCGACCAGGTCGTCGAGGATTCGGTTGGTGACCGCTTCGTAGAAAATGCCCTGGTTGCGGAATTCGATGAGGTAGTACTTCAAGGATTTCAGTTCGATGCACGCCCGATCTGGTATGTACTGGATCCGGATCTCCCCGAAGTCCGGCAGGCCGGTCTTTGGGCAGACGGAGGTAAACTCGGGCGCCTTGATGTCGATCTGGTAATCGCGTTCAGGCCGCGGATTGGGGAACGTCTCGAGTGCCACGCGGAGTATTGTAGAGGTTCCGTTGACTTCGTTTCCGAACGGGGGCTACGATACGCCGGTTTTGAGCAGATTGCCGTCGGACTAGACGCGCGCGTGGTCCTGGCGACAGGTTGAGTATGCGCGCTCGAACTCAGGAGAACACACATGGCTGACGCCCGACGCATGGGCAAGATGGAATTGTTCGCGCACTTCGCGGACAAGTTCGACATGAAGCGCACCCAGGTGCGTGACCTGTTCGAGGAGCTGCTCCGCTTGTCCGAGAAGGAGCTCAAGCGCTCGGGGGAGTTTGTCATTCCCGGCGTCTGCAAACTGGTCGTGCAGCGCCGCAAGGCGCGCGAGGGCCGCAATCCGGCCACCGGCGAGCCGATCAAGATTCCCGCGAAGACGGTCGTCAAGGCGCGTATCGCCAAGGCGCTCAAGGACGCGGTCCTTCCGCGCAAGTAGTCTGCGTACGTAAGACGCCGGGCGTGCTTTTCCCACCGGTTGGGGGAAAAGGACGCCCGGCGTGCTTTTAGTAGACTTGTCCGGATGCCTTCCGCCAGTCACGCTTCTTTTGATGTCGTCGTCATCGGATCCGGCACGGGCGGCTACGTGGCCGCGATTCGCGCCGCGCAGCTTGGCCTGAGTACCGCCGTCGTCGAACGCGAGCCCTCGCTGGGGGGCACCTGCCTCAATTGGGGCTGCATTCCCACAAAGGCCCTGCTCGAACACGCGCACGCGCTGAAGATTGCGCAGGAAGCCGCGCAGTGGGGCATCAGTTTCGGCGCCGGGGCCGGCGTGCCGTCGATCGATCTCGCCAAGGTCAACGAGCGCAAGAACAAGATCGTGACGGGCCTGACCAAGGGCGTCGAGTTCCTGTTCAAGAAGAACAAGATCGAGTGGGTGAAGGGCACCGGCCGTCTGGCCGGAAAGGGGCGCGTTGACGTTTCAGGAGAAGGCGGCGCGCGCACGCTGATCGCCCGCGAGATCATCGTCGCGACCGGATCGAGCGCGCGAAGTGTTCCCGGCATCACGATCGACAAGACGTCGATCATCACGAGCGATCAAGCCATCGGCCTGACCGCCGTCCCCAAGTCGATTGCGATCATGGGCAGCGGCGCCGTCGGCGTGGAGTTCGCGTCGATTTTCCGCCGTTTCGGCAGCGAGGTGACCCTCATCGAATTGCTGCCGCGCATCGTGCCCAACGAAGACGAGGCCGTGTCGGCGGAGCTCGCCAAGGCGTTCAAGAAGCGCGGCATCACAGTCAAGACCGCCACCAGGGTCACATCCGCGGCCGCTAAAGGCGGACAGGTCACGATTCAGATGGAGGACGCCGCAGGCAAGGTCGAGTCGTTGAGCGTGGAGAAGCTGCTGGTCGCGACGGGCCGCGGCCCGGTGACCGATGGATTGGGCGCCGTGGAAGCCGGATTGACACTCGATCGCGGCTACATCGTGGTGGACGATTTGTTCCGCACGAACGTCGCGGGGATCTCCGCCATCGGCGACGTCATCACGATGGGAAAGAAGCCGCATCCGCAGCTTGCGCACCTGTCGTCGGCCGAGGGCATCCTCCTGGCCGAGCGGATTGCCGGCAAGCCCGCAGCGCCCATCAACTACGATCAGGTGCCCGCGTGCACGTACTGCGAGCCGGAAATCGGCAGCATCGGGTTGACCGAGCGCGAAGCCGTGGAACGCGGATTCGACGTGCGCGTCGGCACGTTCCCGTTTGGCGTCCTCGGCCGCGCGAAAATGGCCGGCGAAATCGAAGGATTCGTAAAGATTGTCGCCGAAAAGAAGTATGACGAGATTCTCGGCGTGCACATGATTGGCTTGCGCGCAACGGAGCTGGTCGCCGAAGCGGCGGTCGCGCTCCGGCTCGAGTGCACGGTTGAGGAACTCATCCGCACGATTCACGCGCACCCGACGATGTCGGAGGCGGTTGGCGAGGCGGCGCACGCCGCGCACGGCGCGCCGATTCACGTGTGATGGCCGTCCCGGAGGC
>DASUGC010000086.1:0-3516 GCA_036274235.1 Vicinamibacterales bacterium | reverse complement strand
TACGACGCTCCCGACGATCGGTGGCCGGCCTCGGTGAAAGCGTCGTTCGAGGCGTACATGAAGAACGGCGGCGGCCTCGTCGCGGTCCACGCGGCCGACAACGCGTTTCCCGGCTGGGCGGCCTTCAACGAGATGATCGGCGTCGGCGGATGGCGCGGGCGGCGGGAGCAGGCGGGGCCGTACTGGTTCTTCAAGGACGGCAAGGTGCAATCGGATTCGGCGCCGGGTCCGGCCGGCAGTCACGGACGACGCGTGCCGTTCCAGATCACGGTGCGCGACAGTTCGCATCCGATCACCAGAGGTCTCCCGTCCACCTGGATGCATCAGGGAGATGAGCTGTACGCGCGGATGCGCGGCCCGGGAAAGAACATGACGATCCTGGCGACCGCGTTTTCGGATCCGCAGAACGCGGGCAGCGGACGCGACGAGCCGCAACTGATGGTGCTGTCCTACGGCAAGGGCCGCATCTTTCACACCACGCTCGGCCACGACCTCAACGCGCTCAGCTCGGTCGACTTCGTCGTCACGCTGCAGCGCGGGACCGAGTGGGCGGCGACGGGCAAGGTCACTCAGAGAGTTCCGGCCAGCTTCCCCACTGCGACCACCGTGTCCTATCGCGCCGATGTCGCAGCAATGGATCCCAGGTACGCCGACGGCCTGGACAGCCTGGCCGCACGGCCCGCCCGATGATCGCCGGCCTCCGCACGGGCCGGCCTGAAGGCCGGCCCCTACCGTGGGATCGGCGCACGGGCCGGCCCGCCATGACGCTCGGTCCGATCTGTGTGATGGTGCTCCTGCTGGTCGCCGCAGCGCCCGCCGCATACGCAGAAGACGGCTACGAGCTGTGGCTGCGCTATCCACGCGTGGCCGACGCGGCGCTGCTCGCGCAGTATCGCGGCACGGTGACCGGCCTTCTGGTCAGCGGTGAGTCGCCGACCGCTCGAGTCGTATCCGCGGAGCTCGCCCGGGGATTGAACGGGCTGCTCGGCGCCGGCATCGCCACGATCAAGGACGTGACCAGCGACGGCGCCGTGATCGCGGGAACCGGCCGGTCGCCTGTGGTGTCGACGCTCGGGCTCGAAGCGGATCTCCGGGCGCTTGCCGGCGAGGGCTACATCATCCGGTCCGTGCGTGCGCGCGGGCGCCGCGCGACGGTCATCGCCGCCAACACCGACGTCGGCGTTCTCTACGGCGCCTTCCATTTCCTGCGCCTGCTGCAGACGAACCAGCGCATCGATGCGCTCGCGATCACCGAGCGTCCGCGCATTCAGCACCGCATCCTCAACCACTGGGACAATCTCGACGGCAGCGTCGAGCGCGGCTACGCCGGCGGCTCGCTCTGGGACTGGCACAAGCTGCCCGGCTACCTCTCGCCTCGCTATACCGATTACGCCCGCGCCAACGCGTCGCTCGGGATCAACGGCACGGTGCTGACGAACGTCAACGCCAACGCGACAAGCCTGACCGCCGAGTACCTGACGAAGGCCGCTGCCCTGGCGAACGTCTTCCGTCCCTATGGCATCCGCGTCTACCTGACGGCACGCTTCAGTGCGCCGATCGAGATCGGCGGGCTCAAGACGGCCGATCCGCTCGCGCCGGAAGTCAGGGCATGGTGGGCGGCCAAGGTTGCGGAGATCTACAAGGTCATCCCCGACTTCGGCGGATTCCTCGTGAAAGCGAATTCAGAGGGACAGCCCGGACCGCAGGACTACAAGCGCACGCACGCGGACGGCGCCAACATGCTCGCCGAAGCCCTCGAGCGCTACGGCGGCATCGTCATGTGGCGCGCGTTCGTCTACGCGGAGAACCCGAAAGAGGATCGCCACGCGCAGGCCTACAAGGAGTTCCAGCCGCTCGATGGGACGTTCCGGCCGAATGTTCTGGTGCAGGTGAAGAACGGGCCGATCGACTTCCAGCCACGCGAGCCGTTCTCGCCGTTGTTTGGCGCGATGCCGAAGACGCCGCTGATGCTGGAGCTCCAGATCACGAAGGAGTATCTGGGGTTCGCGACGCACCTGTCCTATCTCGGACCGCTGTTCGAGGAGGTGCTGCGCGCGGACACGTTCGTGAAGGGTGAAGGGTCGCTCGTGCGGCAGGTCATCGATGGATCGCTGCACGGCTACGTGCAAACCGGCATCGCCGGTGTGGCCAACACCGGCACTGACCGCAACTGGTGCGGCTCCGTGTTCGCCTGCGCCAACTGGCACGCATTCGGGCGCCTCGCCTGGAACCCGTCGATGTCGTCTTCAGACCTGGCCGACGAATGGCTGCGCATGACGTTCACGAACGACGCGGGATTCGTTGCGCCGGTGAAGTCGATGATGCTGTCGTCGCGCCAGGCCACGGTGGATTACATGACGCCTCTCGGCCTGCATCACCTGATGGCGCGCGGTCATCATTACGGACCCGGCCCGTGGGTGAGCGGCGGCGGGCGCGCTGACTGGACATCCGTCTACTACCATCGCGCCGACGCAAACGGCATCGGCTTCGATCGAACCGCCACCGGCAGCAACGCCGTCAGCCAGTACGCGCCGCCGGTTCGCGATCGATTCTCGAACCTGAAGACGGTAACTGACGACTACCTGCTCTGGTTCCATCACGTCCCGTGGAATTATCAGATGTCGTCCGGCCGCACGCTCTGGGACGAGCTGACGTTCCGCTACTGCCGCGGCGTTGAGGCCGTGCGTGGGATGGAACCGACGTGGCAGGGGCTCTCGAAGTTCGTCGACCCCGAGCGATACGAAGAAACCCGCGCCTTTCTCGCGATACAGGAGCAGGAGGCGCGGTGGTGGCGCGACGCCAGCGTGCTCTACTTCCAGACGTTCTCGAAGCAGCCGATCAAGGATTCGTGCGGCCCGCCGGCGAACACGCTGGAACACTACATGTCGATAAATAGCCGTTACGCGCCGAACTGATTGGCGCGGTGCGTAATGCGGAATGCAAAATTCAAAATGCAAAATTCAAAATGCAAGATGCAAAATCCAAGATGCAAACCCTGACGCCCACCCCCGCGGACAAGTTCACGTTCGGCCTCTGGACGGTCGGCAACCGCGGCCGCGATCCGTTTGGCGAGTTCGTCCGCCCGGCGCTCGATCCGTGCGACGCGGTAAAGCGGCTCGGTGAGCTCGGCGCGTACGGCGTCAACTTTCACGACAACGATCTCGTTCCAATCGACGCCACGCCGGCCGACCGCGATCGGATCGTCCGCGAGTTCCGCCGCGCGCTCGACTCATCCGGCATGAAGGTCCCGATGGCGACGACCAACCTGTTCACCGATCCGGTGTTCAAGGACGGCGCCTTCACGTCGCACGACCCGCAGGTCCGTGCCTACGCGGTCCAGAAGACGATGCGTGCGATGGATCTCGGGGTGGAGCTGGGAGCGCACACGTATGTGTTCTGGGGAGGACGAGAGGGCGCCGAGGTCGATGCCGGAAAGGATCCGATCGAGGCGATCAAGCGGTTCCGCGCCGCCATCGACTTCCTCTGCGAGTACGCGCGCGACCAGAAGTACGACCT
>DASUGC010000085.1:0-17904 GCA_036274235.1 Vicinamibacterales bacterium | reverse complement strand
AGGCGGGCGACGAGCGCACCGCGACCTATTCCGTGGGCCGCGACGGAACCGGCCTCAAGCAACTGACGCCCGACGAGGTCCGCACGCTCGATCAGCAGCGGGCGGGCCGTCTTGATCGTGATCACAAGCGCCTGCTTGGTGTCGAAAACGGCGATGTGGTCATTTATGACGCCAATAGCGGGGCCAAGGTGCGGCAAATCACGCGGACGTCCGTGGCTGAATCCTCGCCGCGCTGGGCCAGGCACGACACCGCCATCACCTACATTCGCGACGGCAACCTGTTCATCATGGCGCTCGATCCGAAAGACGACGCGACGGCGTTCGCGCAGCTCACCGACATCGTCACGGCGGCGGAACCGTCAGCGGCTGCCGCGACCGCCGCTGCGGGAAGAGCGGGCGGGGCGGGCCGAGCCGGTGCGGCCGCCGCCAGTGGAAGAGGCGCCGGCACCGGCGCGGCCGGACTGACGGACGCGCAGCGTCTGCTGGCCGAGCAGGAACGCCAGCTCATCGAGTATCTGAAGAATCAGCAGGGCGGCCGCGGCGGCGGGCAGGGCGGTGGTCAGGGCCGCGGCGGCGGTGCCGGCGCGCCAGGCGCGGTGCCGGCGACCATCGCGCGACTGTCACTGTCCGCGCGGCAGAACGTGCTCGATCTCCAGTTGTCAGGCGATGAGAAATACGTCTGGGTAAGTGTCAATGAACGGCCCGAAGGCACGCCGCGGGGACAGGACGTGCCCAACTACGTCACCTCGTCGGCCTATCCCG
Organism: Vicinamibacterales bacterium; assembly: GCA_036274235.1. Lineage (GTDB taxonomy): Bacteria > Acidobacteriota > Vicinamibacteria > Vicinamibacterales > SCN-69-37 > DASUGC01. Next base: position 17,142 of record DASUGC010000085.1, on the reverse strand, counting down.
AGATGATTCCCGGCCGCGCCAACGTGGGTGATGTGCAAGGCCGTCGGCTCCTGGCGGCGGTCGAAGTCGGTACGAACCACGCCGTCTGGGCTGACGCATCGGCGTTCGCGGGCGTGGAACGCAAAGCCAAACCGGCCGATCCGGATGAACCGCGTGCCTTGAACTGGACGGCGCCAGACGTCTCCGAGGATGGCGCCTATGCGATCGTGGCCATTCGTTCGCTCGACAACAAGGATCGCTGGTTTGCGACCGTCGATCCGGCGACCGGTAAGGCGTCGATCGTCGACTGGCTGCACGACGACGCGTGGATTCGAGAACAGAATGTGGGCGCGACCGCCGGATTGGGCGGCGGCGCGGGGATCGCGTGGCTCCCGGACAACAAGCGTTTCCTGTTCCTGTCTGAAAAGACCGGATATCTCCAGCTCTATTCCGTGGACATGTCCGCGGCGAAGCCGGCCGCCAGGGCGCTCACGAGCGGATCCTGGGAAGTGACGGATGCGCGGCTGTCGAACGATCGGCGCACGGTGTTCCTCACGACGAACGAAGTGCACCCGGGCGAACGGCAGTTCTACACGATGTCGGTGGACGGCGGCCCGCGGACGCGCATCACCACGATGACGGGATCGAATGAGGCGACCGTCTCGCCGGACGAGAAGTCCCTCGCGATTCTGTATTCCTACAGCAACAAGCCGCCGGAGCTCTACACGATGCCGCTGCAGGCCGGCGCCACCGCGACGCAGGTGACGGTGTCGCCGTCGGAGGAGTGGCGGGCCTTCAAGTGGATCGACCCGAAGGTGATCACCTACAAGGCCCGTGACGGCGCGGCGGTGTACGCGCGGCTCTATACGCCGGAGATGATCGGCGCGAAGCGCGATCCGAAAAAGCCGGCGGTCATTTTCGTGCACGGCGCGGGGTACCTGCAGAACGCGCACAAGTACTGGTCCACGTATTTCCGTGAATACATGTTCAACAACCTGCTGGCGTCGCGTGGATACGTCGTGCTCGATCCCGACTACCGCGCAAGTTCCGGCTACGGCCGGGACTGGCGCACCGCGATCTATCAGCACATGGGCGGCAAGGATCTTGAAGACGTCGTCGATGGCGCCAGGTTCCTGGTCGAAACCGAAAAAGTCGATCCCAGGCGCATCGGCGTCTATGGCGGCAGCTACGGCGGATTCATCACGCTGATGGCGATGTTCACGACGCCCGATGTCTTTGCGGCCGGCGCGGCGCTCCGGCCCGTCACCGACTGGGCGCACTACAACCACGGCTACACGTCGAACATCCTCAACGTGCCGCAGAACGATCCGGAGGCCTACAAGCGGAGCTCGCCGATTTATTTCGCGGATGGGCTCAAGGGGCACCTGCTGATTCTCCACGGCATGGTGGACACCAACGTGTTCTTTCAGGATTCCGTGCGGCTGGTGCAGCGGCTGATCGAATTGCGCAAAGAGAACTGGGAAATCGCGCCGTACCCGGTTGAGAACCACGGCTTCACCGAAGAGACGAGCTGGGCCGACGAATACAAGCGCATCCTGAAGCTCTTCGAGGGGGACCTCCGCAAGTGACGACCGTCATCGATCAGGAACGCGTCCTTACCCTGTTTCGCGAGTCGGGCGCGCTGCTCGAGGGGCACTTCCGGCTCTCGTCCGGATTGCATAGCGGCGGGTATCTGCAATGCGCGCTGGTGCTGCAGCACCCGCGCCACGCGGAAGCGCTCGGGCAGGCGCTGGCCGGCAAGCTGGCGCGTCTCGGCGCATCGGTCGTCCTGTCGCCGGCCCTTGGCGGGCTCATCATCGGCCACGAGGTCGCGCGGGCGCTTGGCGTGCGAGCCATTTTCGCCGAGCGCCAGGACAAGGTGCTGACGCTGCGGCGCGGGTTCTCGCTTGGGCCTGACGACCGCGTCATCGTGATCGAAGACGTGGTCACCACCGGCGGCTCCACGCGCGAGACGATGGTGGTGGCCGAGGCCGCCGGCGCGACGGTGGTGGCCGCCGGCGCCGTGATCGATCGCAGCGGCGGCGCGCCGAACCTCACCGTGCCGTTCGAATCACTGGTGACGCTCGCGCTGCCGACGTACGAGCCGGACGAGTGTCCCATGTGTGCCGCCGGGCTGGCTGTGGTCAAGCCGGGATCCAGAACTTGATACGTGACCCTGCAAGTCGGAAGTCGGAAGTCAGAAGTGAAGGCGGAAGTGGGACTTTTGACTTCTGACTTCTGACTGGCTGTCAGTGTCGTCATGCGCACTTTAAAGCTCACTATCTCCTATGACGGCACGAACTATGTGGGCTGGCAGCGGCAGGTGAATGGCCTGTCCGTGCAGCAGGTGATTGAAGAGGCGTGCGCGCCGCTCGTCGGTGGGGTCGCGCCCACGGTCGCCGGCGCCGGCAGGACCGACGCGGGCGTGCATGCGGCGGGGCAGGTGGCCAGCGTCAATCTCGAATCCGATCTCGCCGTGGACGCCATTCAGCGCGCGCTGAACGTGCGGCTGCCGGCTGACATCCGCGTGCTCGCCGTGGAGGACGCGCGACAGGGTTTTCACGCGCGGTTTGACGCGGCCGGGAAGTCGTACCGGTATCGCATCTCGGTGGCGCCGGTCCTGTCGCCATTCGATCGTTTCTACGTGTGGCACGCGCCCGAGCCGAAGCGGCTGGACTGGATGCGGCAGGCCGCGGCCGCGCTGGTGGGGCGGCACGACTTTCTCTCGTTCCAGGCGCGCGGCGCGTACGTCCGCGAAACCGTGCGGACGCTCGATCGGCTGCAGGTCACCCAAGCGGGCGACGAGCTGATTCTCGACTGCGCCGGAGACGGGTTCCTGCGCCATATGGTGCGCATCATCGCAGGGACGCTGGCCGAAGTCGGCACGGGCCTGCGCCCGGCCGGTTCGATGGCCGGCGTGCTCGAGGCGCGCGATCGCCGCGTCGCCGGCGCGACCGCACCGGCACAGGGGCTGACGCTGATGGGAGTGCGTTACTGAGCAGGGCAGAGGCCAAAGGGAGGCGCCTCTGACCTCTGCCCTGTGCGCTAGTTATAATTCCCCACGTTCATGGCTTTTTCCGACGTCCTGGCCGCCCTCACGCCCGGATCGCCCGAGGACGCGCTGGCGCGGCGCATCGACTTCGATCGCCTCCCCCGCCACGTGGCCGTCATCATGGACGGCAACGGGCGCTGGGCCGCGCAACGGCACCGGCCGCGCGTGGACGGGCATCGCGCGGGCATCGAGGCCGTGCGGGATACCGTGGAGACCTCCGCGCGTCTCGGCATTTCCGTGCTCACGCTGTACGCGTTTTCCGTCGAGAACTGGAAGCGGCCGGACACGGAAGTCAGCGCGCTCATGGGGCTGCTGAAGCATTACCTGCGCGCGGAACTCAGGACGCTGCTGAAGAACAACATTCGATTCAAGCTCATCGGGCAGCCGGATCGGCTGAGCGGCGACATCCGGAGGGAACTGTCGGACGCCGAGGCGCGCACGTCCACGAACACCGGCATGTGGTTCAACATCGCGCTGAACTACGGCGGGCGCGCGGAAATCGTGGAAGCCGCCCGGCGCGCCATGAAGAGCGGTGTCGGTCCCGACGCGCTCGATGAAGCGGCCTTCGCGTCGTTTCTCTACACCGCGGGCCAGCCCGATCCCGATTTGATGATCCGCACCTCCGGGGAAATGCGCGTCAGCAACTTCCTGCTCTGGCAGATCGCCTACGCGGAGATCTGGGTCACCGACGCGCTGTGGCCCGACTTCCGCGCGCGCCACCTCTTTGAAGCGATTGTCGATTACCAGAAGCGCGATCGCCGCTACGGCGCCATCGCCGCGCAGCCGGTCGGCGCCAAGGGCTGAACGCCGGCCACGTGTCGATCACCCGCATCGTCAGCGCCCTCGTCCTGATCGCCATCGCCGGCGGGACGATCTGGTACCTGCCGCCCGTCGCCACCGCGATGCTCGCGGCGGTGATTTCGGGCCTCGCGGCGATCGAGCTCGGTCTGCTCGTCAAGCCGCTGGGCGCGCGCGTGCCTCAGCAGGCCGCTGTCTTCGGCGCGGCCGCGACGACGCTGGCCGTGTCGGCCGCCATGTCCTTCAAGCCGTTCGAACCCGAAGCGGCCGTCGTCATGCTGCTGGGGTTCCTGATGCTGTGCGGCGCGCTCGCCCTGACGTTCACGCCCGGCCTGCCGGTGTTTCTTTCGCTGTCCGTGATGATGATGGCGGTCCTGTACGTGGGCCTGCCGCTCGGCACGATCGCCTGGATTCGCGTCGCACACGGGCCCGCGGTGCTGACCTGGCTTGTCGCGGTCATCGCGATTAGCGACTCCGCGCAGTACTACAGCGGCACGCTGCTGGGCAGCCGCAAGCTTGCGCCCGTCATCAGTCCCAAGAAGACGATCGAAGGCGCCATCGGCGGGCTGATCGCGGCGGTGATTGCGGGGTGGGGGCTCGGCCAATGGGCTTTGCCTGGCCGGACGCCCGCGGTGCTGGCCGGCGTCGCGGTCCTGCTTGCGATCGCGGGCATGGTGGGGGACTTGTTCGAGTCCCTGCTCAAGCGCAGTGTCGGCGCCAAAGACAGTTCGTCGCTGATTCCAGGACACGGCGGCGTACTCGATCGCGTCGATGCCTACCTGTTTGCCGCGCCCGTCTTTTATATCTATCTCCGGTACCTGGCATGAGGCGCATCGCCATTCTCGGCGCGACCGGCTCGATCGGCCGAAGCGCACTGGCGGTTGTCGATGCGCATCCCGACCGACTGCAGGTCGTCGGGTTGGCCGCGGGCGAGAACGCGGCCCTGCTCGCGACGCAGATCTCGCGCTACCACCCGGCGGCAGCCGCGGTCGCCACGGCCGCGGCGCTGCAGGACGTGATCGGGAGGCTCGGTCCCGGCGGCCTGCCGAAACAGATCGACGCCGGGCGTGATGGGCTGATCGCCGTAGCCACGCATCCCGATGTGGACGTGTTGCTCTGCGCGTCGTCGGGCACCGCCGCGCTGGAAGCCGTGCTGGCCGCGATTGACGCGGGCAAGACGATTGCGCTGGCCAACAAGGAAGTCCTGGTCATGGCGGGCTCGCTGATGATGGAGGCGGCGCGGCGCAAGGGCGTCGCGATCCTGCCCGTGGACAGCGAGCACAACGCGATCCACCAGTGCCTGCACGGCCGCCGCCGCAATGAATTGCGCAAGCTGATTCTGACGGCGTCCGGCGGGCCGTTCCGGTCCATGGCTCGCGAGGATCTCCGGCACGTGACGCCGGACGACGCGTTGCGCCACCCGACGTGGCAGATGGGACGCAAGATCACGGTTGACTCGGCGACGATGATGAACAAGGGCCTCGAGGTGATCGAGGCGCGCTGGCTGTTCGGGATGACCGCGCGGGAAATCGAGGTCGTCATTCATCCCCAGTCCATCGTGCACTCGATGGTCGAGATGCGCGACGGATCCGTGATTGCGCAGCTTGGCGTCACCGACATGCGGCTGCCGATTCAGTATGCGTTCTCCTATCCGGATCGGTGGGAGGCGCCCGTGCCGCCGATTGACGTGAGCCGGATGGGGACGCTGGAATTCATGCCGCCGGATCTCGATCGTTTCCCGTGCCTGCGCCTGGCCTATGACGCGCTGCAGCAGGGCGGCGGATGGCCCATCGTGCTCAATGCCGCCAATGAAGTCGCCGTGAGCGAGTTCCTGGCGGGCCGCCTGCCGTTTCCCGGCATCCCGGCCGCGATCGACGCGGCGCTGAACGCGACGGATCCCGGCGGCGCGGCGCCGGCGACGCTCGACGATGTCCGGGCCCTGGACGCGTGGGCGCGCGCTTTTTCGCTCGCATGCATCCGTGATGTAACATCGCAGTAATGCTGCTGACCATCGGCGCGTTTCTGCTCGTCCTCGGCGTGCTGATTTTCGTGCACGAACTCGGGCACTTCCTCGTCGCGCGGTGGTACGGCGTCCGCGTGCTGACGTTCTCGCTCGGATTCGGCCCCAAGATCCTCAAGTTCACGCGCGGCGGTACGGAGTACTGCATCAGCGCGGTGCCGCTCGGCGGCTACGTGAAAATGGCCGGCGAGAACGTCACCGACGAGCGCGCGGGCGCGCCCGACGAGTTCCTGTCCAAGAGCAAGTGGATCCGTTTCCAGGTGTACCTGGCGGGCCCGCTCATGAACATCGTGCTCGCGCTGATCGTGTCCACCATCGTGCTCGCCGGCGGCGCCGACGTGCCCATCTATCACACGCAACCGGCGATTGTGGGCGCCGTGGATCCCGACAGCGCCGCCGCGAGGGCCGGCATCGAGCCAGGCGATCGCATCGTCTCGGTCAACGGCCACAACACTCCGACCTGGGACGACCTGGACATGGCGGTCATGCCCAAGGGCGGGCGCGAAATCAGCATGACGATCGATCGCGCGGGCAGCCTGCGTACGATCGACATCGTCCCGGCGGCTGAGGGCCGATACGAAATCGGCAACCTCGGTGTGCGGCCGGTGCTTCGACCGCAGATCACGGGCGTGCGGCCCAACATGCCCGGCGAGCGCGCCGGGCTCCGCCGCGGCGACGTGCTGGTCTCGGTGGGCGGCAAGAGTCCCGTGACGCGCGAGGAAGCCGTCGCGATCATTCAAAAGAACGGCCCCACCCCCATCGTGCTGGGCATCGAACGGGATGGCCAGCTGATGGACATCACGGTCACGCCGGAAGGGGCGGCCCCACGGAGCCTGATCGGATTCGACTTTTACGGCTACGAATATCAGCGCATCGATCCGTCATTCGGGCAGGCGATTGCGCTGAGCTTCCGGCACAACGTGGACAACGCCAAGGTCATCGGCCGGACACTCAAGGACCTGGTCACGCGCGAAACGCCGGTCAATCAGCTGCTTGGGCCGCTCGCGATCGCCGACCTGTCCGGGAGCGCCGCCCGCATCGGCCTGCGCGAGCTGCTCGATCTGATGGCGATGATCAGCCTCAATCTCGCGCTGCTCAATCTCATGCCCATTCCCGTGATGGACGGCGGGCAAATCACGATCCTCGCCCTCGAGGGCATCGCGCGCCGCGATTTCAGCGTCCGGCTGAAGGAGCGGATCACGATGGTCGGCGCGGTGCTGATCCTCGCGTTGATGACGGTGGTTATTTATAACGATATTGCGAGGATCTTGAGATAGGTGACCGGGTTCAGCGTTCAGGGTTCAACGTTCGACCGTTCAGCGTTCGCACAGAACGCTGAACCCGTGAACGCTGAATGCTGAACCCTGAACCCAGTCACTTCTTCCTGAGGATCGGATATACCTTCACGTCCGCCCCGAGCGCCTCATCCAGCGCATTCCACGTCACCAGCCCATCGTCCGACGTCGGCGCGAGCAGATAGAAGGCGAGTCGCGCCAGCTTCTGGTTCATCGGCACCGCGAAACTGCCGGCGGGCACCGTGACGTCGGCCGCTGCGGCCCATGTGCCCGTCAGCGTGCGCAACCCGTGCGCGCCCGAATCCATGCCGCCGTTGGCCTGGCGCTGGACGTTGGTCGCGATTGTGAACTGCTCGACGCCCGTCACGGGCCGTGTCAGCGCGCGCATCTGAATGCCGTGCGCGCGGAGCAGTTCAAGGGCCTTGGTTGCGCCGGCCGGCACGTAGTACTCCGACGGCACGGTTTCCGTGGCGGTCGCCATGAACCACATGCCGTTGCCCATCGTCTCGGCGTTGAGCACGTCCTTGCGTCGCGCCATGCAGGCGCCGTTGTTCGGATTCTTCTCGTCCTCGGTCTCACCCATGAGGATCGTGATCGGATTCGCGTCGTCCGCTTTGATCGCGGAGCGGGTGCTCAGGTCCTTCCCGACGATCGATTCACGATCGGCATCCGCCGCAATCTTCTTGATGCGATCCACGTTCGCCATCGCGAAATTGAGCGACTCTTCCAGGAAATAGCTCGTCGCCTTGATGCGATCTTCGAACGTCGCGTACGAATAGGCCTCGCTGAGCAATCCAAACCGGTTGCGCAGGCCCACGTAACTGTTGTGATAGCGGGGCAGCGCCTCGAACGAATTCCACCAGCGCAGCGGATCGGGCTTGACCGGCGTCCCGGCGACCGCCGAGTGCGCGCCGGCCGGCGTCGGCGTGTCGGGCGGCGTGCACTCACGCGGTCCGCCGCCGCGTTGTCCGCCGCCTCCGCCGGCCGCACCGCGACCCGCACCACCAGCCCCGGCCGCGCCTGCACCCGCCGCACCCCGACCGGCTCCCGCGGCGCCCGCTCCGGCCGCACCTGCCGCGCCGGCCGCTCCAGCGCCGCCGCCTGCGGCGCCACCGCCGCCTCGTCCGCCACCGCCCGCGCCCGGTGCCTGGGGCCGGTTGCCGACGTTGCCGTAATAAAACGTGTCCCAGCCGTGCTTCGCCTTCACTTCCTTCGTCACGAACGGGAACCACTCGTCTTTCATCGTCTTCATGATTCCGTCGTTGGTGATCGGATTGAGCGGCGGCGCGTACGTCAGGTAATAGCCGTGCCGCGAACCGTCGGAGGTGTGGAGGTCGTAGCCCACCTGCGGGTCGTAGTCGTTCCAGAGTTTGACGAACGCGCGGCCCTCAGGCGTATCGAGCTTCATGAAATCGCGGTTGATGTTCAGGTTCTGGCCCTGCTGCCGGGTGCCCATGCCGTTGATTGGCCCGTTCTGGATCCCCCGGTTGGTCAGCGAGAACTTCTCGTTACCGTCGGCGTTGAAAATCGGGGTGACAAGAAAGACCATCGATCTGAGCCAGTCCGCGTGCTTGCCCTGGGCCAGCTCCCTCAGCAGCACCAGCGCCGCCTCCTTGCCCTCGACTTCGCCGGCGTGAATGTTGGCCTGAATGTGCACCCGGAGCCGGCCGGTGGCCAGCACCGAGGCGGCCGAGCCGTCTTTGAGGCCCGTGCCGACCACCGCCATCGGCATGTCCCGGCCTTCATAGGTCTTGCCGTAGACGGTGTAGAAAACCAGGGGCGAGGCCTGATCGACGGCCTTCATGAACGTGACCACATCGTCGTAGGTTGACGTGGATTTGTAGCCGGTGGCCTCCGGCGTGGTCTTCAAATCCGCCAGCGACGGGGTCTGCCGGGCCCGTCCGGGGGACACGGCGGCAACGACAATAATGGTTGGGAGCAGGATTCTTCGGAACATGCGGGCTCCTTCGGCGTCGAATCCTATCACTTGACCTTTCGGACAGTTTTCGGCGGCGGTCCCGGCCGGCTGGGGCACAAAGGCGGGTACAGGACTATAATCCGGCCCATCGTGGTTCGCCGGTCGCCCATAGAGTTCAGGGTCGCCGGACACCCCTCTGAATTCGAGCAGGTGTCCCGGTTGCTCTACCAGACCTTCGTTGAGGAGATTCCTCAGCATCCGCCGAATCCCGATGGCCGGCACGTCGATCGTTTTCACGACGAGAACCAGTACGTCGTGGCCAAAAGCGGCGATGAAGTCGTCGGCGTGATCGCCATTCGCGGCAATCGGCCGTTTTCCCTGGACCAGAAGCTCGGGCCCATCGACGGGATGCTGCCGCCCGGCCGCCGCATTTGCGAGCTCCGGCTGCTGGCGGTCAAGCCCGCGCATCGCACCGGTCCGGTCTTCAAGGGCCTGGTGGATTCGGTGGTCCAGGTTGGGCGATCCGAGGGCTACGACCTGGCGGTCATTTCCGGCACGCTGCGTCAAACCAAGCTTTACCGGCATCTGGGTTTTCGGCCGTTCGGCTCGCAGGTCGGGACCGATGAGGCGCCATTTCAACCCATGTACATAACGTTCGAGGATTTTCTTGCCGTCGCGCCGTCGGTAGTGACCTCCGGCGAACCCATGAGCTTCCTGCCCGGGCCTGTGCCAATCGCGCCAGAAGTTCGAGAAGCCTTCGAACGGCCTCCGGTGTATCACCGGGACGACGATTTCCGCATGGCGTTCGGACGGGCCAAGGAGCGGCTCTGCCATCTGGCCGGGGCCGAGCGGGTGGAAATCCTGCTCGGCTCGGGGACTCTGGCGAACGACGCCGTCGCCGCGCAGTTGTCGCTGACCGGCGAGCCGGGTGTGGTGCTGAGCAACGGTGAGTTTGGCCGGCGGCTCATCGATCACGCGCGCCGCCACCGGCTGCCGCACGTGGCGGTGGAGTCCACGTGGGGCGAGCCGCTGGATCTGGCCGGCGCGGTTGAGGCTGCGCGGCTGATCGGCGCCAAGTGGATCTGGGCGGTGGCGAGCGAAACGTCCACCGGCATGTTGAACGACGTCGAGGCGCTGAAACAACTGTCGCGATCGCACGGGCTGGCGCTCTGCCTGGATTGCGTGAGCGCGATCGGCGCCGTGCCGCTCACGCTCGACGGCGTGTTCCTGGCGTCCGGCGCGAGCGGCAAGGCGCTCGCGTCATTCCCGGGCCTCTGCTTTGTGTTCTACGCGCATGACATTCCCGCGCAGCCGGAGCGGTTGCCGCGCTACATCGATCTCGGCTACTACGCGGTGAAGAACGGGATTCCGTTTACGCACTCGTCGAATCTCATCGGCGCGCTCGACGCCGCGCTCGTGCGATTCGAGTCCGACGAGCCGTTCAAGCAGCTCGTGCAGCTTTCGGACATCGTCCGTCCGGGCCTGCGGGATCTGGGATGGGCGCCGCTCGTGCCGGATTCGCTCTCGACGCCGGCCGTCGTGACGGTCGCGCTGACCAACGGCTACCGCGCGGCCGCGATCGGCGAGCGCCTGTCGCGAGAAGGCCTGATGATTGCGCATCACAGCGAATACCTCGCCGAACGCAACTGGTTCCAGGTCTCGCTCATGGGACACCGATCCGCGAAGCCGGTGGAATGTCTGCTCGCCGCGTTTGGACGGATGGCGGCGCAGCACTAGGGATGGGCAGATAGGTCAGAGTGCACTTTGAACTTTGCACTCTGAACTTTGAACTCTCAGCCAGTTAGTCCCGCCCTGACCGCCGCACCCAGCAGTCCCGCCTGCTGATTGAGGATGACTGAGACAGGAATCATTCGCATCAAGTCGGCCATCGGCGGCTTGTCGAGGAACGCGTCCATGAATCCGCCGGATTCGAGCGCGGGCAGAATCTTGGGCGCGATGCCGCCGCCGATGTAGACGCCCGCCGTGGCAACGGACCTGAGCGCCAGGTTGCCGGCCTCCGCTCCATACGCTTCGACCAGCATGTCGAGCGCTTCTCCGCACTGCTCGCAGCGTCCCTCGAGGGCGGCCGTACTGATGGCCGCGGGCAACTCCGCCGTGTCCAGATCGCCCGGGACGACGCGGCAGGCGCGGCGCAGATCCTGGGTCCCGTGCGTGAATCGAAACAGGTTGATCAGGCCGAGGCCGGAGACGACGCGCTCCACATCGACCCGGCCGTGGATGCGGGTCAGATCGCCGACAAGCGCGAGTTCGCGCGGTGTGCGCGCGGAGAAGTCCGCGTGCCCGCCCTCGGACGCGGACGGGATGAAGCGGCCGTTGACGTTATGAAGCAGCGCTTCGCCGAGGCCCGTGCCGGCCGCGATGAGCGCGGCGTTGCCTGTGGGCACGGCCGCGCCTTCCTGCAGGACGCGTAATTCGTCCGGTGCGAGCACGGGCACTGAGTACGCCATGGCTTGAAGATCGTTCACGAGCATGACTCGCGCCCTGGGCAGCCGTTCGGCGATCGGCGCCGCGTCTGCCATCCACGGTACGTTCGTGAGCCGCGCGCGCAGGCCCGAGACGGGGCCCGCCACGCCGATGCAGACGGCCTCCACGGACCGAACAGACGAAGAGCCGGTCTCGTCGAGAAACGTCGCCGCCAGTTCGTCGAGGCCGTCGAAATCGAGGGTGGCGTACTCGTGGATGACGCGCGCGGCCGGCCGCTCGCGGCCGGGCTCGAACAGCCCGAACAGCGACTTGGTGCCGCCCACGTCACCGGCGAGGATCATGCGATTGATGATACACAGCGAGCGAGCCGGGCGATCGGAGCGGAAGTCCCCCCGCAATGTATTATTTCTCCGGCAGATCGCGTGTCGACCAGTCCCGCAGCCAATCATCCGTTCGCCGGCGAGCACGTGTCCGCGGCCGGGCGGCTGATGCTCTTTTCCAGGCGCGACCTGCGGACGTTGATCGAGCGGCTCGGCGGCGTCTTTTCCGGCGACGTCACGCCGCGGACGACCGTGCTGATCGCGTCCGGCGATCTGCTCACGGTGCCCGAGTCGGTGCGCCGCGTCCTGAGCGAAAACGATCTCTGCCGCGCCGCGGGCCTGCCGGACCTGGAAACCCTGCGGACCCGCTACTACGCCTCGCGTGATTTGCGCGCCATGTATCCGGCGCTCCGCGACGATCATCTGCGCCTGCTGGAACGCTGGGGACTGATTCATTCGGTCGCCGGCCGGTATTCGTTCTCCGATCTTCACTTGATCAAGAAAGCCGTCGCGGAGCTGGAGCGTGGCGCGTCCGTGCAGTCGGTGGTGCGCGCGGTCGAGGCGGAGAGGCGGGGGCAACTCGCGCTGGACTTCCAGCCCGCGCGTCCGGAGCGGACGCCGGCGCGCGTTGTGTCCCTGCCGGTGGCGGCGCCGCCGCCGGCGTCACTGTTCCCGCGCTCGCGGCATCCCAACGCATCGGCCGCCAACCAGGCGCTGGCCGCCAAGTATTTTCTGGAAGGCGCTGAGCTCGACGACGGGGAGGACCGCGATTTGGCGGCGGCCGCCGCGGCATATCGGCGCGCGGCGCTCTTCGACCCGCAGCTGGTGCCCGCCGTGGTCAACCTCGCGAATATTTATTACGAGCGCGATGAGCTCGTCGAAGCGGAGGCCTTGTACGAAAAGGCCATTCGGATGGATGCCGAGTGCTTCGAGGCCTACTTCAACCTGGGCAATATCCATCACGACCTGGCGCGCTACCAGGAGGCGGTGGGCGCCTATCGCGACGCGCTCGCGATCAATCCCACCTATCCTGAGGCGCACTTCTACCTGGCGGTGACGCTGGAGAAGCTCGGCCGCTCGGCCGAGGCGCGGCCGCACTGGCGCGAATACCGCCAACTGGCGCCGGACGGGGAGTTCGTGGCGCTGGCGAAAGAGTTTTCGGAAGAGCCGAAAAAAAGCTGACGGATTTCCTTTCCTTTCTCCGTACACGTACGGATTTTTCAATCGATCGCGTTGTTGTCTTGATTCCGTCGCGTCGCGCCACCAGACTCATCGCGCTTCTCAACTCCGCAGGAGTCCTCGATGCGCGACCGTCTCCGCCGCTCCTCTCGCCGAACCACCCACAGCGTGGTCATGCTGATCGTCGTCGCCACCACGTCGATGATTGCCAGTTCGCGATCGCCATTTGACGCGCCCGGGAGCGCGTTCGGATCCGTCGGGATGCGCGCCGAGCGTGGCTACTTCAGCGCGCCGATCGGTAATGTCGATATGGTCAATGGCGATCTGCGCATCACGCAAACGGATCTCGTGCTGCCTGGGAACGCGGGCATGAGCTTGCGCATCGGCCGCACGTATCGCCTGCAAACGGACAACGCCTTTAAATGGACCTTTGACTATGGGCTCGGCGGCGTGCCGATGTATATCGATATCCCCACGTCGGACCCGCCATCGATGGTCATGTTCGACGGCACGACGCAGAAACTCCACAGTGGGATTGAGAGCGGGTACTGGATCTCCACCGAGTTCTGGCGGTTCCACGCGAGTTCACGGACGCTGTATCTGACCAACGGGTGGGTCGCCACCTATGATGCGCCGGACACCAACTTGACCGCCGCATGGCTCCACGAGGTGCACGATCCCTACGGCAATTCGCTCACGCCGGCCTGGAACGCGACGACCGGTCCGCGGCGGCCGACGAGCGTGACGCAGCAGGTGGATGACAGCGGCGGCACCCACACACGGACCGTGACCTTCGGCGGTTCCTCCCCTCAACCCTCGTCCATGAGCTATGACGGGCGCACGTGGACCTTCGCCTATGAGTCCAGCAGTCCGTACCGGCTGACGACGGTCGACCCGCCGGCCGGAGCGAATTGGGAATTCTCCTACGGCTCGACGAGCATGACCGTGACCAACCCGGGCGGCGGCACGGTGGCCTTCGACTTCACCAGCGGTGAGACGCCGACCGTTTATCAGGTGACGACGGGCGGTCGCGCGATCTCTTCGGGGACCTGGACGTTCGGGTTTTCGTCCAGCGGTAGCAGCGCCACGGGTACCGTCGCGACGCCAGACTCCCGGACCATCACCTACGAGCATGATTGGACGGACGGGCCCGACGGCAAACTCTGGACCCTGCACACGCGCAGCCTGAGCCATGGCAGCACCATCGCCGTCGACACACGCACCTATACGGCCATCAGCTTCGACGGCAAGTCGCTGCAAGCGCTGGAATCGCGCGTGCTCAGTCAGGACGGGCTGACCTTCACGACGGCCTACGAGTACCACTCGACCAGCTACGGCGACTACCTGCAGCCGTATCAGATCACCGAATCGGCGAGCAACCACTCGGCCACCCGCGTGACGACCCGGACATTTCACACGTTCTCGTTCGGGGATTTCCTGCTGCTGCCGCGCGTGGATGCGGAGACGGTGGCGATTGGCACGCCGTCCTACTCGACCTCGGTCGAATACGATTCGACGGGCTTCGTGATCTCGCGCACAGCTGGCGGCATCACCATGGACTTCAGCCGCGATGACTTTGGCAACCCCAACGGCTCGACCGATCCGGGCAACCACACGACGTCGGTTGAGTATCAGTGGGGCGTCGCAAAGAATACAAATACGCCGGAGTACTCGATCTTCCGCAATATCAACGAGGACGGGACCGTGCATTCCGACAAGCGCGGGTATTGGGGGCCGGTGACCTACTATACGTACGACGATCTCGGCCGCATTACCAGCTCCTCGCCGCCCGACAGCACCTCGATCGTGACCACTTACGCGTCCGACGGTTCAGCCGTCACCGTCACTCGCGGCGTGTCATGGGTGACCACGACGGTGGACGGATTCGGTCGGCCGATTGCCACGGAAAACGCCGAAGGCGTGAAGACGACCGCGGAGTTCGACAATATCGGGCGCAAGATATTTCAAAGCGCGCCCTTCACCGGATCGGCCGCCGGGGGTAATGCCTTTTCCTACGACGATCTCGGACGCGTGACGGCCGTCACGCACACGGCCGACGACAGCGCCGTGACCTACAGTTACGCCGGCACGGATGTCACCATCACGGACGAGAACAACCACAGCACCACGCAGCACTGGCAGGCCTTCGGCGCGCCCGGCAACGGCCGACTGGCCGGCATCACGGACGCCGACGAGCAGGAATGGGCGTACACGTACAATGTGTTCGGCAGCCTGACGGGCGTCGCCACGCCAAACGGACCCGACCGGTCCTGGACCTATAACTCCGACAACCAGCTCGAATCGGAAACACAGCCCGAGTCCGGCACGACGTCCTACACCTACAACAGCGACGGCCTGCTCGCGAGCAAGACCGACGCGCTGAGTCAGACCACGACGTTCGGATACGACGCCAATCACCGCCTGACCAGCGTCAATGCGCCTGGCACCAGCGATGACGTCGCCTTCACCTATGACGGGTCCGACAACCGGCTGACGGCGACGGCGAGCGGCTCGTCCACGACATTCAGCTACGACAACGCCCATCGCCTGGTGTCACGCGCCGATGTGATCAACGGCCACACGTTCACGACCGGCTTCGAGTACGACGGCCGCGACAATCTCACCAAGATCACCTACCCGTCCGGCCGGGCCATCCAGTACAACTACGATTATGCCAACCGCATCACGCAGGTGTATTCAGGCACCACGGTCTACGCAGACGACCTCGCCTACCATGCGACCGGCGCGCTGAGCGGGGCGACGTTTGGGAACGACACCACGGAAACCCTGACCCTCAACAGCCGGTTCCGGCCGGAGCACCTGACGAGCGGACCGCTGGACGTAACCTACACGTACGACGCCGCCGGCAACGTGTCGGCGATCGACGATGCCCGCTCCGGCTTTGACTCGGGCTTCGAATACGACCATCTCGATCGGTTGATAGAAGCGACTGGGTACGGAGCTGGAACGTTTGACTACGACGCGCAGGGCAATCGGACGGCTAAATCAGTCCAGTCGGGTTCGGTCACCTATACGTACAGCAGCACCACCAACCGGCTGACGAGCGCGTCAGGTTCTCCGGAGACCAGCAGCTTCAGCTACGACGCTGCGGGCAATCTGACTGCCGAGGCTTCGGCGACGTATACCTATACCAGCCGGAATCAGATGGCCTCGGCGACCGTCAGCAGCGCGGCCACGAACTACACCTACGACGCCGACGGCCTGCGCGCGATCAAGGCGACCACGAGCCAGACCACCTATTACGTCCACGGGCTGGGCTCGCTCGTCCTGGCCGAATACCAACAGACCAGCGGGACGCCCGCGCTGCAGCGCGAGTACGTCTACCTGGGGTCACGGCTGCTGGCGTCGCTCGTGCCCGACGACGACGAGCCCGAGGCGATCGCGGCCGTTACCGGCATCACGACCTCGGCGGGGTCCATTACCGCTGGCGGCTCGGTCACGGCGACGGTGTCCGGCGTCGCGCTGCCCTGCGCCCAAGTCAAAATGACGTGGGGCGACGGAAGTTCGGCGAGCTATCCGCTGTCGTCGCCGTATGCCCTGCCCATCGCGCCCAACCACACCTATACGTCGGCCGGCCTGTACACCATCGTCGCTGAGGGCGAGAGCGGCTGCGGCGGCAAGGTGTCAATCCCTGTGGAAGTGCGCTCGGCGCAGATCATCACCAATGGCGACTTCAGCGGCGGCAACAATGCCACGAACACCGCGCCGGCCAATTGGGATTTCTATGCGGACGGCAGCGGCGTCACGTGGGGGCTCGCGGGATATCTCGGGTTTTTCCGCGCTTCCGATTCGACCTATGCCGTCCTCGAGCAGCTGCACACCATGTCGCTCCCAGCCGGTGCGCCGCTCGAAGCCTCATTCAAGCTGGGCAATACGGACGCCGCCTTTGGCCGCCAGATTTTTGTCTATATCCGAAGCAGCGACTGGTCCGATCGCGCGCTCTGTACGTTCTACGTGCCCGCGTATGCCAGTCTGACCACCTACACCATGCGCACGCACACGAATGCCTCGTGGAGCGGGGTCGTCCTGGACTTTTACGCGATCGACAGCGCGGCGAGCCCCTATCAGATTGACGATGTCTCGCTGATCTACGCGCCGGCGAACTCGTCGGCCAA
>DASUGC010000084.1:0-10646 GCA_036274235.1 Vicinamibacterales bacterium | reverse complement strand
GCGGTCCCTGCTCGACCGGAGCCTGTGCTCCACCAGCGGCGCGTCCCCCACCGCCACCGCCGGCGCCCCGGCCACCGGCGCCGCCGCCGGTCCGGCCCGCGTTGGCGGCTCCGGGTGGCGCCGGTTCAAGCTGCAGGAAGTTGAATCCGTTGCCATCCGCGCGCCAGTTCACTTCACGTCGGCCGTTGTCGGCCGCCGCGGCGTTGCCGCCGCGGCCACCGCCGCCGGCCGCGGGCTGTGCCGTGGGATCCGTCGGATTGGGATTCGGATTCGGATTGACGAGCGGATCCGGATTGTCAGGCGGCGCGCCGAGGTTGATCGGCCGCTCGCTTAACTTCACGAGCGCCTTGCCGGTGCTGTCCCAGATCTCCTGAATCGATCCGAAGCTGCTCTGCGGCACGATGTACGAAAACGGCTTGGTCATGCGCGTCACGCGCGCGTACTTGCCGGTGGGATTCATATCGACCGCCGTGATCATCCCCGGCGTCCCGAACTTCGTCATCGCGCCCGTGGCGATGTCCACGATGCCGATCTGGCCTGTGGCGTGCCATTCGAGCAACTGGAAATCGTACGGCGTCGTCATCAGGCTCGGATACGTGCGCAGGCGGTTCTTGTCGGAGTCCATCGAGACTTTGACTTCCGGCCCTGTCGGCACCGCGGGCGGCAGCGGACGCGGCGTGCGGCCGTCCGGCGGAAACACCGCGACAATCTGCTTGCCGCCATTGATGAGGCTGAAGCCGGTCACGAACGTGGTCAACAGCGAGACCTTCGTGATCTGACGCGGCTTGTTCGTCGCGAGGTCGGTGACCCAGATGTGCGTGCTGTCGTCACCCAGCGTCATATACATGACGCCCGTGCCGTCTTCCGTCCAGCGCGCGCTGGTCACGCGGGTGTTGGCGGGCGTCGCGATCTGCCTGCGCGATCCGTCGGCGGCCGAAATGATCTGAATGCCGATGGTGTTGCGGAGCGTCATGGACCGCAGGCGGTTGGCCTTGTAGTCGATGAACACGCCGCCCAGCTCGTCGAACGGCTTGCCGAAGATCGACATCGGCGTGGGGCCGTCGTTGATCTCGTCGAGGAACCACTTCTTGTCTGGGCTTGGGTTGCTGAGCGTGATGTTCATTTCGCGGGGCGCAAGTACCGCGCCCGCCAGTTCCGGCGGCGGCATCACGTAGCCCTCGTGCAAGAGCACCTTGTCCTGCCATCCCGGGCCGGAGAACGGAATCGCGACGGCCGAGCCGCCGGACAACAGGCCTCGCGCAGGGCCGCTTTGCGGCTGCTGAGCGAGGAGCGAGAGGGGCAACAACGCGGCGCACGCAATGACGATGACGCGCGCCCGGCGAGTCAGCCCGCCTGGAAGTGTGAACAGGGTACGGTGATTCATGGAGCCTCCGTGGATCCGTCCGGGAAAACGGCTAAAGGTAGCACAATTGCCGGGGATCCGCGCTCATCCCCCGATTGCTTTCATCACCAGGTCGAGCGCGGCATTGGTGGCGCGGCGGGCCGCATTCTGCCCGCGCATGTGGCCCATGCGGACGATGACCAGGTCGCGCCCGGGCACGATCCAGGTGTTCTGCCCTCCCGCGCCGGCCGCCAGATAGGTGTCTTTCGGCAGGTTCCAGTTGCCGTCGCCGTTGACCCAGAAGAACGCGCCGTACTGCGGCAACCTCCACGCCGGCGCCAGCGTGCTCACAAACGTGGTCCAGCCTTCCGGAAGAATCCGCTTCCCCTGCCACATGCCGTCCTGTGCGTACAACAACCCAATCCGCGCCCAGTTGCGGGCCGTGCCGTAGTCGTAGCCGGTCAGGAGGAAGTTGCCGTACGGATCGGTCTCGAGCACCTGGCGGCGAATGCCGATGCGATCGAATAATGCTTTCTGCGGCCACGTGAGGTAGTTCTCGCCCTTCGCTTCGACGGCGCGTTTGATGAGGTAACCAATCGTCAGCGGATCGCAGTTGCGATAGCGGCCCTGCGTGCCTGGCGGCACTTCGAGCGGTCGCGTGATCGAGTAGTCGAAGGCATCGATGCCGCCCGTGTAGATGTAGTAATGATCCAGCACGGTGTTCGTAGGCGAGCCGCCGGGCTCCTGATTGCCGACGAACTTCAGTCCCGCGCTCATCTGCAGCAGGTCCCGGTTGCGAATCGCGCGGCGCGGGTCGTCCGGCCGCTGCCAGAGCGGGACCGGTGCCGGCTGATCGATCGTGTAGGTGCCGTCCTGAACGAGCAATGCGAACAGCGTGGCGGTGACGCTCTTGCCCATCGACCAGCTTTCGAGCTGCGTGTCCTTCGTGACCCCGGGCGCGTAGCGTTCGGCCACGATCTGGCCCTTGTAGACGACCAGAAAGGCCTGCGTCAGCGCGGCCGGATCGCCGAAGGCCGCATCCAGCGCCCGATCCAGAGCTGCGCGGTCCACGGGCGCCGTGGGCGGCGTGTCATTCGCGCGATCGCCCATCGGCCAGAACTGCGCCGCGGCATCGGGCAGCGCGGTCCTGACCGGCACGGGCGTGAAATGGATACCGGGCTTCTCGCGATTCTGGATGATGCAGCCCTGATCGCCGTACTGCCGCGCGGACATCGAATCCGATCCGAACGAGGCCGTCACCACATGCCGGGCGCGATCGATCGTCCACGTGACCTTGTCCTGCTCGTCGCGCGGCATGAAGAAATACGCGCTGTTTCTGGCCGCCTCGGCGTCGTTGCGGCCGGAGATGAACACGGCCGAACAGAGAATCTTCGCGAAGCCGGCCAGGCCATTTACCGTGGGCGACCCTGTGGGCGTGGGATATGCCGGGCCGGATTGCTGCGCGGACAGCGCCGTCCCGAGCGTCAACAGAACGACAAATCGAAACGCGCGAGTCATGTTGTTCCCTCCACGGCCTATCGCCGCGACGCCAGCCAGTTCGCAATCGCGCGGATGTCCTCAGGCGTGATCTTGTCGCCAAACGCCGGCATGTCCGAGTCTGGTTTCACCGACTTCGGATCGATGATGCGCTGCTCAATCGTCGCCGCCGTGAGTTTCAGGCCTGCATGCGACAGATCCGGCCCGTCTTTACCGCCGGCGCCGTCCACCATATGGCAGGACACGCAGTGGCGCGCGAATTCCGTGTACACGCGCCTCGTGCCCTCGTCCAGCGCCGGCGGCGGCCCCGAGCGCAGGCGTGCGACTGCCGCAATCATGGCCTTGGTCTCGGCCTGCGCCGTCCCTGAACCCTGCGGCGCCTCGCGCACGCCGGCGGCGATCACCTCCGGGTCCGCCACGTGCATCTCCACCCAGTCGGCGGGCTTCGAAATATGCCCCGGCTGGATCGGCGCGGCCAGCCCGTCGGGCCGATGGCACCGCGTGCATCGATCGCTCGTGCCGATCATGGCGGCGCCGCCGATCTCCTGGATGTTCCAATCTGCGCCGCCGGCCTTCGGCATGTCTCGCGCGCCAAGCGTCGTCAGCGTCACCACGATGGCCAGACCGGCCGTGAATGGCACCAGGATCCCAAGCCGCTGCCGCGCTTCGCGCGAGCGGCCGCGGTCGAGCCACGGGAGCAAGGCCAACGCGCCCATCGCCAGTCCCGGAATGAACAGCGCGCCGACAACTTCCCAGCGGCCGGGAAAGTACTTCAGCAACTGAAACAGCCCGAGGAAGTACCACTCAGGCCGGGGAATGTAGTCGCTCGATGTCGGATCGGCCGGCGGCTCCAACGCCGGCGCGCCTTTCCACGCGAGTACCGCGAGCAGCACGCCAACGACGACCGCCATCGTCAGATCGCGCGCGGCCTGGTACGGGAAGAACATCCGCGACGGACCGGGCTGCGGCCGGACAGGTCCCGAGATCCCCTGCCTCCGCATCAAGTACAGGTGCGCGGCAATCAGGACTCCGAGAAGCAGGGGCAGCACCATCACGTGAATCGCGTACCACCGCGTCAACGTGAGCGCGCCGATGTCGGCGCCTCCCCGCAGCAGCGATGCCACGAACTCGCCTCCACCGGGCGTCAGCCTGGAAATATTGATGGCGACCACCGTCGCCCAGTAGGCGCGCTGATCCCATGGCAGCAGGTAGCCCGTGAGTCCGAACGCCAGAATCACGTTCAGCAGCACGAGACCGACGATCCAGTTCACTTCGCGCGGCTTCCGGTAGCTGCCGAAGAACACCACGCGAACCATGTGCAGCAACGCCGCCACGACGATGATGCTGGCGCCCCAGTGATGGAGGCCGCGCAGGAAGGAGCCGCCGCGGACGGCGTCGGTGATGTACTTGACGCTGTCCCACGCGTGATCCGGCGTCGGCGCATAGAACAGCGCCAGACAAATTCCCGTGAGCACCTGCACGGCCAGGGTAAACAGGAGGACGCTGCCCAGCGTGAACCACCAGCCCGTGCCGGCGGGCAGCGGCTCGTCGAGCGCGTGATGGCGCAGGTTTCGGAAGCCCGTGCGGTCGTCGAACCAGTCGATCAGCCGCGCGAACACACCCTTCACAGTTCGACCTCGATGTCCGAGGTCTGCGAATTGACTCGAACCTTGACGCGTGTGAGCGGCGCCGGCGGGGGGCCCGAAATGACCTGGCCATCGCGATCGTAGACGCCGCCGTGGCACGGGCAGTGAAAATGCTTCGTCTGCGGATTCCAGGCCACGCGGCAGCCCAGGTGCGAGCACGTGGCGGACAGCGCGCGATACCCGTCGCCGGCCTTCTCCAGGTACACGACGGTTTCCTTCCGCGTCTCGTACCAGCCGTCGGCATGGCGGTCGGCCAGCACGGCCGCGAATGGCGCATCCGGCGGCAAATCAAAAATCGTCGCGGCCTTGCGCCATTTGCGCGACGTGTCCGGCGTCCTCGGCGTGGCCGCGGCGCCGACGAGACCTGCCAGCGCCGCGCCGATCACCCCCATGCCGGCCGTCACGAGCCGCGCCAGGGTCGATCGCCGGTCGGAATCGTGCGTCTTCATCGAGCGGGAATCATAGCGTAGACTGGTGAGATGCTTCGCGCCCAGACACACACGCAGGAGGTGGCCAACGCGGCTCGCCGCAACGTCGCCATCGTCGCCCACGTTGACCACGGCAAGACGACGCTGGTTGACGCGTTGCTGCACCAGAGCGGCATCTTCAGATCGAACGAGCGCGTCGCCGAGCGCGTCATGGACTCCAATGAGCTCGAGCGCGAGCGCGGCATCACGATTCTAGCGAAGAACACGGCCGTCCACTACGCCGACCTCTTAATAAACATTGTGGATACGCCGGGCCATGCGGATTTTGGCGGCGAGGTGGAACGCACGCTGTCGATGGTGGACGGCATCATGCTGCTGGTGGACGCCTCAGAGGGCCCGCTGCCACAGACGCGGTTCGTGCTCCGCAAGGCGCTGGAACGCCGCCTGACGCCGATCGTCGTCATCAACAAGATTGACCGGGCGGATGCGCGGACGCAGGCGGTCGTGAACGAGGTCTTCGACCTGTTCATCGACCTGGACGCCACTGAAGATCAGTTGGACTTCCCCATCCTCTACACGAACGCGCGATCGGGGACGGCAACGACGGATTTGGACAAGCCAGGCGTGGATCTGCGGCCGTTGTTTGACGCGGTTGTGAAGACCATCCCGCCGCCGCGCGGTTCGGCGTCGGCGCCGCTCCAGGCGCTGGTCGCCAATCTGGATTCCAGCGATTACCTGGGCCGGCTCGCGATCGGCCGGATTTTCAACGGCCGAGTGGCCGTTGGCGATCCGATTTCCGTGTGCAAACTGGGGGGCGCCGTCGAGAAGACGACCGTCACCAAGCTGTACACGTTCGAAGGCCTGAAGCGGATCGAGGCGACCTCGGCCGCGGCGGGCGACATCATCTGCCTGGCCGGGATCGAGGACATCATGATCGGCGAAACCATCGCCGACGCCGAGAATCCCACGGCGATCGAGACGATTGCGATCGACGAGCCGACCGTGTCCATGATTTTCGGCGTCAACACGTCGCCGTTCGCCGGCCGCGACGGGCAATACGTCACCTCGCGCCAGATCAAGGACCGCCTGGACCGCGAGCTGATCGGCAACGTGTCGATTCGCGTCGAGCCGACGGACAGTCCCGAGCAGATGAAAGTGATCGGTCGCGGCGAATTGCAGCTGTCGATTCTGATCGAAATGATGCGCCGGGAAGGATTCGAACTGCAGGTGTCGCGTCCGGAGATCGTGGTTCGCGAAATCAACGGTCAGCGGATGGAGCCCGTCGAAGAGCTGGTCGTGGACGTGGCGGAGGAATATCAGGGCACCGTCATCGCGCAGGTCGGCATGCGGCGCGGCATGATGACCAAGATGATCAATCACGGCAGCGGCCGGATCCGGCTGGAGTTCCGCATTCCGGCGCGGGGACTCATCGGCTTCCGATCGGTGTTCATGACGGAAACACGCGGTACCGGCCTCATGCATCATGTCTTCGAGGGCTGGGAGCCGTGGCACGGCCCGATTCCGGCCCGCCCCGAGGGCGCGCTCGTCGCCGACAGGGCCGGCGTCGTGACCGCTTACGCGATCTCCGGCTTACAGGAGCGCGGCGAAATGTTCGTCGAACCGGCCGCGGAAGTCTACGAGGGCATGATCGTCGGCGAAAACTCGCGCGACAACGACCTGGACGTCAACATCACGCGCGAAAAGAAGCAGACGAACATGCGCGCCTCCAGCGCCGACGAAGCGCTGCGCCTGATTCCACCGCGCAGGCTCAGCCTGGAACAGGCAATCGAGTTCATCAATGATGATGAGCTGGTGGAAGTGACGCCGAAGTTCCTCAGGCTTCGCAAGCGCGTGCTGGCGGCGAATATGAGGCCGAGGAAAAGCGAATGATGGGGACGGGGGTCGCGTCCACAGGTTTTCCACGAGAGATGGAGTGTGGGAAACCTGTGGGCGCGAGCCCCGTCCCCGTTCCTAATTGACATGGATCTTCAGGCGACCATGCTCTTCGCGACGGCGCTCGTCGCGATCATGAATCCGCTCAGCTCGGCGGTGTTGTTCGTCACGACGGCGAACCGGTTCTCCGCATCCGCGCACCAGAAGATGGCAGATCAGGCCGCATTGGCGATTGCGGTCATCCTCGTGATCTGCGCATGGGTTGGCCGCTACCTCCTGTTGATCCTGGGCATCAGCGTGCCAATGCTG
The DNA here is from genome assembly GCA_036274235.1 of Vicinamibacterales bacterium. Classification (GTDB taxonomy): domain Bacteria; phylum Acidobacteriota; class Vicinamibacteria; order Vicinamibacterales; family SCN-69-37; genus DASUGC01. The sequence continues at coordinate 3,531 of DASUGC010000084.1, read as the reverse complement.
CAGTCAGCCGGCGGCCTGATTCTGCTCATCACCGGCTTGCGGATGGTCGTGTCTGAAGAGGTCAAGCTCACGACAGCCGAGCGCGTCTCCGTGGAGGATGAGCCGGAGTCCCAGTGGAAGGCGCTCTCCGTCGTACCGATCGCGATTCCCGGCACCGTCGGCGCGGGCACGATCACGACCATGGTGGTGCAGGCGACGACGTACACGAGTTGGCGGGACCTGGCGATTATCACCGGCGTCGGTCTCGGGACGGCGATTCTCATGTGGCTCACGTTTCGATCCGCGGGCCGCATTGCTCAGCGCCTGGGCCCCATCGGCCTGAACATCGTCACACGCGTGATGGGCATTCTGGTCACGGCGACGGCGTTCGGGCTCCTCGCGCGGGGCATCGGGGGGTTGTTGCCGGGGTTGATGAAATAACGGGGACGGGTCTCGCGTCCACAGGTTTTGCACGAGTGAAAGGCGTGTGCGAAACCTGTGGGCGCGAGACCTGTCCCCCTATCTGATCACGAACTGCACATCCCGGTGAACTGACAATTCGCCAGCCGTCGCTTCAACCCGAAGCCGATATGCGCCAAGAGTCAGCGACGTCAGCGGGATCTCGATGGGCCACTCGGCGATGCCCTGTGATCCAAAACGGTCGGCCGGGCCCGGCCGAGATGAGAAGGGCGACGATGGCGATTCGGTGGATCACCCGATCACGAATCCTTTCAAGCCACCGCTGGCAACGGTACCCCGCTAGTGTAGCGCCGGCAGAACCCGTCGTTCCCCACTTCCCCCGTTCCCCAGTTCCCCAGTTCCCCAGTTCTCTATACTGTTCCTCCCGTGTCCTGGCTCAAATGGCTGGCCTGGCCGCTCCTGATCGCGTCCTTCGCCGCCACCATCTACATCGCCCGGATCCACACCGAGATGGTGGACTTCGAGGTCTATCGCCAGGCCGCGGGCCGCGCGTTGCACGCTGAGAATCTGTACCGGCCCGAAGATGGCCACTACCAATACAAGTACCTGCCGGCATTTGCCTTCGCGATGGCGCCGTTTGCGGTCGTGCAGGATCGCACGGCGCGACTTGGCTGGTACGCGCTGTCGTTCGGCCTCCTTTGCGCGTTTCTCCGATGGTCGGCCCATGCGGTACCGGAGCGGCGGGTCCGGGCCGGCGTGTTGATGGCGTTCGCGATTGTCCTCGTCGGGCGTTTCTATGGGCGCGAACTGAACCTCGGCCAGAGCAACATCCTGTTCGGCTTCACGCTCATGGGCGCTCTCCTGGCCGCCGAAGCCGGCGCGGAGCGGTTGGCCGGGGTCCTGGTGGCTCTCGGCGTGTTCGTCAAACCCTACGCGCTCATTCTCCTGCCGTGGCTGTGGCTGGCCGCAGGCGCCTCAGGCGTCGCGGCATTCGCCGGCGTGCTGCTCGTCGGCCTGGCACTGCCGGCGCTTGCGTACGGCTGGAGCGGCAACCTCGATCAGATCGCCGGCTGGTACCGCACGGTGACCGACACCAGCGCGCCGAACCTGCTGGCCAAAGAGAACATCTCGTTCGCGACCGGCTGGGCCAAGTGGATCGGCGTGGGGCCGATGGCGGAACGACTGGCGTGGATCACCAGCGTGGCCGAACTGCTTCTCGTCGCCTTCGCCATGAGCCGCCGTCGTCGCGTGCGCGAGCCCGCATATCTCGAGTTCGGCCTGCTGATGCTCGTGATCCCGCTGGTCTCGCCGCAGGGCTGGGACTATGTCCTGCTCGTCGCGACGCCGGCCGTGATGCTGCTGGTCGATCGGTGGCGGGAGATGACGATGACGTGGAAGGTCCTCACCGGCGCGGCGCTCGTCGCGATCGGGTTCACGATCATCGATCTGCTCGGCAAGCCGATCTACAACTGGACGATGGGCATCAGCTTACTGACGATCTGCGCGTCGCTACTGGTGGCGGCGCTGGTGAATCTGAGAGTGCGCACATTGGGGTAGCCGAACACGCTTACTCTTCGATCGGCACCGCCGGCGGCTTCCGCCCCAGCCGCGTGAGGAACACGCCCGACAGCACCGCGAGCGCGCCGAGGATCCGCGTCCCGTCGATCGGCTCGCCCAGCCACAACGCCGCGATCGTCATCGCAAAGACCGGAACCAGATTCGAGTAAATGGACGTCCGCGCGGCGCCAATCTTCTGCACGCCGGTGTACCAGATCAGATACGCGACATTGAGTGCCAGCAGCGCGGAGACCACGAGCGAAATCCACGTCCAGGCGCCAACCTGGCTCCAGTCCATCCTGACGATCTGCGGCAGCGTCGCCGCCACGTACGGGATCCCGCCGATGGCCATCGTGATGCCCGTGACGAACAAGGGCGAGTGGCGCGCGATGAGGCTCGTCGCGCCGAGTGTGTAGAACACCCAGCAACCCACCGACACCATCACCAGGATGTCGCCGCGAACCGTGGCGCCGCCGAAATTGGCGCCATGCCCCACGACGATATACAGACCCGCCAGCGACACCGCCGCGCCCAGCCAGTGCAGCGGACCAATCCGCTCGCGCCCGAGCAGCGCCGACACCACCGCGACCGCGACCGGCGTGATGCCGATGATTAACGCCGCATTCGACACGCTGGTCTGATCGACGCCGCCGACAAAACAGAACTGATAGACAAAGTGGCCGATGAAGCCGAGCCACACGAGCATCCACATCTCGCGGGAGGAGACCGGCGACGGCGTGAAAAACACGCCGCGGGCGCGGCCCGGCCGGGCCTGGGCGCGCCGCCGCGCCAGCCGGATCGCGATCAGGAATACGCTGGACGCGATCGTCAGCCGCAGCGCGTTGAACGGCTGCGGGGGAATTTCGCGGAAGGCGTGCTTGATGACGCTGTAGTTCGCGCCCCAGATGAGGACCATCAGGACGAGGAGCGCGTCGATGCGCCGCATGGCGGCGGAAGAAAATCGGCGGCCGCTACTGCGTCGGCCGTCCGATTTCCTTGAGAGCCTCCTGGAGCAGCTGATCCTGATCGGCCGCCGACACCTGCCGCCGCACGACCTTCGACGCGATCGCCACCGCCAGATCGACGGCCTCGTGACGGATCGTCTCGACGGCCTTGGCGGTTTCGGTCTGGATCTGCCGCTCGGCGTTCTTGGTCAGCGTCGCGGCTTCGGCCGCGGCCTTGTCGCGCAGATCCTGGCGGAGGCGCTCCGCGTCCGTCCGGACGCGCGTCAACAGGCCTTCGGCCTCGACACGGGCCGCCGCCAGCACCTTGGCGGAGTCCTGCTGCGCCCGATCGAGACTCTCCCGCGCCTTGCGGGCATCGTCCACGGCGGCGGAAATCGTCTTCCGGCGCTCCTCGAGCGCCGCGAGCAGCGGCTTCCAGGCGAACTTCGTCAGCAGGACGAGCAGCACCAGGAAGGTGACGATCGTCCAGATGTAAAGACCCGGGTCGACTTGGGTCAGCGGATTATCCACGACTGTCTGTCCTTTCGCCGTGGGCCGCGCGCGGGCGGCGCCACGCGCTGGGCCCTGAACTAGCTCTTCAGCACGATCATCAGGCAGAAGACTTCCGCCA
>DASUGC010000083.1:0-29183 GCA_036274235.1 Vicinamibacterales bacterium | reverse complement strand
ATAAGTGGCGTTTGTTTTCGTGACCGCTCCTCGCATCACTGACCCGGTGTAGCCGGGCCACCAGACTCAACCCTGTCGGCGCCCGTTCGCTATCGTGTGACTGCGCTACATGGCCCTAAACGGCCCACAAGGTGAAACACGTTTTCTCCGCGTCTCCGCGTCCCGCATGAGATGGGATGATGGCGTGGTGCTGCGTCACTTCCGCTGGTGGGCCGAACTCCTCGACAGCCGGTTCCGCATCCCCGGCACGAAGATCCGTTTCGGGATCGATCCCATCCTCTCGCTCATTCCAGGTTTCGGCGACCTGGCGTCACCGTTGTTCACCATGGCCCTCCTCGCGCAGGCGATCAGCCTGCGTGTGCCCAGGGTCATCCTCGTACGCATGGTCATCAACGCGCTTCTCGACGCGGTGATGGGCGCCGTGCCGATTGCCGGCAATATCGGCGATATTTTCTGGCGCGCCAACACCGCCAATCTCGCGCTGCTCGAGCGTCACGCCCGGCCCGGTGTTCCGCCGCGGCCGGGTGACTATGCCTTCGTCTGGACGATGGCGGCGCTGCTGGGGGTGCTGCTGCTCGTGCCGATCGTGCTGGGCATCTGGCTCAGTGTGGTGATCTGGCGATGGCTGGCGAACAGTTAGCAGGTAACAGGTAACAGGTTGCAGGTAAGACCAGGTTCTGATGCGCGTCGCTGATTTCGATTTCGATCTGCCGGCCGAGCAGATTGCGCAAGTGCCGCAACCGCGCGGTACGTCGCGGCTGCTGGTGGTGCGCCGCGATCGAGGGACCTGGGAGGAGACCACCATCCGTGAGTTGCCCGCGCACCTGCGCGCCGGTGACGTGGTGGTGGCCAACGACACGCGCGTGTTTCCGGCCAGGCTTCTGGGGCGCCGCGATCCGAGCGGCGGTCAGGTCGAATGTCTCCTGCTCGAGCGCGAGAACGGCGCTGAGTGGTCCGCGCTCGTTCACCCGGGCCAGAAACTCAAGGCCGGCGCCCGCATGATCTTCGATGATCCGGTGCGGGCACCGGGCATCCGGATCGTTGGGGAAGTCCTGGCGCGCAAGTTCTATGGACGCCGGACGGTCCGCCTCACCGTGGCCGAAACGGGCGGCCGGCCGTCTCTCGATATTGACGCCGCGATCGATGCGATCGGGCACATGCCGCTGCCGCCCTACATCGCGCGCCCCGACGAGGCGGCGGACCGCGACCGGTATCAGACCGTGTTCGCGCGCGACCGCGGCTCCGTCGCGGCCCCGACCGCGGGCCTTCATTTCGATGCGCCGCTCATCGACGAGATTCGGGCCCGCGGCGCGGCGTGGACGACCGTGACGCTGCACGTCGGCTATGGCACCTTCAAGCCGGTTCGATCGGAGACCGTCGAGGATCATGCGGTCGATCCCGAGCGATTTTCGATCTCATCCCCGACCGCCGAGGCCATTCACCGCGCGCACGAGACCGGCAGCCGCGTCATTGCCATCGGCACCACGACCACCCGCGCGCTCGAATCCGCGGCGTCGGATTCCGGCGTCGTCCGCGCCGGCGCAGGATTCGCAAACCTATTTGTCTATCCCGGGTATCAATTCAAGGCCATCGACGGACTGCTGACCAATTTCCATCTCCCACGATCGTCTTTACTCATGCTCGTGTGCGCGTTCGCCGGCACCGAGCTCACGCTGGCGGCGTACCGGCATGCGGTCGGGGCGGGTTTCCGATTTTATTCGTATGGGGATGCCATGATCATTCTTTAGCGACAGCGGCGGTGCGCGCGCGAGCCTCGCGAACGAGCCGAGACTCGCCCCGGCGCACTGGAGAAGAGGCGAGTCGAGCGAGTGAGCGAGCAGGGGGTCTGGGGGCGAAGCCCCCAGATAAAATTGGTGCCGGTGCAGGGACTTGAACCCCGGACCCTGCGGATATGAGCCGCATGCTCTAACCAACTGAGCTACACCGGCACGAACCTACGAGTCTAGCGTACCCGTCGATAATTGACCCATGCGTGACCTGCACGCGCGCGTGGCTCGGGCCCTCCGTGAGGACTGCCGGGTTCATGCGGGCGACCGAATCGCGGTAGCGATCTCAGGCGGCTCCGATTCGGTGGCCCTGTTGTGGCTCATGCGCGAGCTGGCGCCCGATCTGGGCCTGGAGCTCGCGGGCCTCATTCACATCAACCATCAGCTGCGCGGCGCGGAATCCGATCACGACGAGGCATTCTGCCGCGCACTGGCGGAGCGGATGGCGCTTCCGATTGCCGTCGCGTCGATCGATGTCGCCGGGGACGCAGCCAGCCGGCGCGTGTCGATCGAAGTCGCCGCGCGCGATGCGCGGTATGCATTCTTTCCGGGCGCCGCGGCCAGTCTCGGCGCAACCGTGGTCCTGACCGGCCACACGCTCGATGACCAGGCCGAGACCGTGATGCTGCGCCTGCTGCGCGGCGCCGGGACCCGTGGGTTGTCCGGCATTCGTCCGCGCCGCGAGCTCGTGGCGCGGCCGATGCTCCAGGTGCGGCGCGCCGAAGCGCGCGACTATTTGCTCGCGTTCGGTGAAGCCTGGCGCGAGGACGCGTCGAATCTCGACACGGCGATCGCCCGCAATCGCATCCGCCACGAACTCATGCCCGTGCTCGAATCCGTCGCACCAGGCGCGGCCGTCGTGCTGGCGCGCACCGCAGGCCTCGCGCAGGACGATGAGGATTTTCTGATGGAGGCGGCAATCAAAAACCGTCCGGCACTCGTCCTATCAGAGAGGGGCGTCAGCGAGCCGGTGGAACTTGACGCGGCGGCGCTCAGCGTCCAGCCGGCGGCGGTCGGGCGCCGATTCATCAGAGCGGTCGCGGCTCAGGTCGCGCCGGCGTCGAGCTTGTCCAGTGCTCATCTCGCGGCTGTTTTGGGGCTGGCTGGCACCGATAAATCTGGTGGCCACCTGGACTTGCCTGGCCTGATTGTCGAGAAGCACGGCGCGATGTTGAGCCTCCGGCCGAAAGCCGCCGCGCCGGATCCGGTGTCGAAGATCATGTGGGAGCCTCGCGCGCTGGAGGTGCCCGGGGCGGTGAATGTGACAGAAGCGTCGGTCATGATTGTCGCGACGCGCGGGCCTGGGCCCGTCGAGTTCGGCGCGCGCGAAGCCTGCATCGCGGCCGTCCAGGAAGGGGCGATTCGGCTGCCGTTATTCGTGCGCAACCGGCGTCCCGGCGATCGCTTCCGCCCGCTCGGCGCGCCGGGCCGCCGCAAGCTGCAGGATCTGCTCGTCGATCGCAAAGTGCCGCGGCGCGAGCGCGATCGCGTCCCGGTGGTCGTCGATGCCGACGACAGGATTGTGTGGGTGGCGGGGCTCGCGGTCGCGCATGACTGCCGGGTCACGGCGCCTGAGGACGGCGTGTTAATCTTGGAGCAGAGATCAATCGAATGAATTCCACGTTCAAGAGCCTCCTGTTCTGGCTGGCCATCGTGGTCGCGGCCATCGCGATCTACCAGCTGTCCAGCCTCCAGGGCAGCGATGAAGAGCTCAATTTCACGGACTTCCTGACGCGCGTGGAGTCGGCGCAGGTCGCGGAAGTGACGTTCCAGGGCAACAAGATCACGGGCAAGCTGAACACGTCGGACGCGACGGGCAAGACGTTTCACACGTACACGCCGCCCAACTACGACGGGCTGGTCAACGAACTCCGCCTGAAGAACGTCACCGTCAAAGCGGTGGACGCCACCGGGAGTCCGTGGGCCTTGATGCTGCTGCAGTGGGCGCCGATCGCGCTGCTGATCGGTTTCTGGATTTTCATGATGCGCCAGATGCAGAGCGGCGGGAACAAGGCCCTGTCGTTCGGCAAGAGCCGCGCGAAGCTCTCCTCGAGCACCCAGAAGAAAGTGACGTTCAAGGACGTCGCCGGCGCCGATGAGGCCAAGGAAGAGCTCCAGGAAATCATCGACTTCCTCCGCGAGCCGCAGAAATTCCAGAAGCTCGGCGGCCGCATCCCGAAGGGCGTGCTGCTCATGGGCTCGCCGGGCACCGGCAAGACGCTGCTGGCGCGCGCCGTGGCCGGCGAAGCCAACGTCCCGTTTTTCTCCATCAGCGGCTCGGACTTCGTGGAGATGTTCGTCGGCGTCGGCGCGTCGCGCGTCCGGGACCTGTTCGAGCAGGGCAAGAAGAACGCGCCGTGCATCGTGTTCATCGACGAAATCGACGCCGTCGGCCGCCACCGCGGCGCGGGCCTCGGCGGCGGGCACGACGAACGCGAGCAGACGCTCAATCAGCTGCTCGTCGAGATGGACGGCTTCGAATCGAACGAGGGCGTCATCCTGATCGCGGCGACGAATCGTCCCGACGTCCTGGACCCCGCGCTGCTGCGCCCCGGCCGCTTCGATCGGCGCATCGTCGTCAATCGTCCCGACGTCAAGGGCCGCGAAGGCATCCTCAAGGTCCACACCAAGAAGATTCCGCTGTCCGATGACGTCGACGTGATGCTGATCGCGCGCGGGACGGCCGGATTCTGCGGCGCCGACCTCGCGAATCTGGTGAACGAGGCGGCGCTCAATGCCGCGCGTTTCAATCAGAAGAGCGTGCGCCAGGCGGACTTCGAGTACGCCAAGGACAAGGTGATGATGGGCGCCGAACGCCGGTCGCTGATCATCACGGAAGCCGAAAAGCGGATCACCGCGATTCATGAGGCGGGACACGCGCTGCTCGCGGTCCTGCTGCCGCACGCGGATCCCATTCACAAGGTGACGATCATCCCGCGCGGCATGGCGCTGGGTGTGACCCAGCAGCTGCCGGTGGACGATCGTCTCAACTACTCGCGTGAATACCTCGAGGACCAGATTGCGATCCTTCTGGGCGGACGCATCGCCGAACAAATCACCACGGGCGGTCTGACGACCGGGGCCGGCAACGACCTGGAGCGCATCAGCGGGCTCGCGCACAAGATGGTCTGCGAGTGGGGCATGAGCGATACGATGGGGCCGCTCACCTACGGCAAGCGCGAAGAGCAGATTTTCCTTGGTCGCGAAATCGCGAAGACGCAGGACTACAGCGAGGACACGGCGGAGCGCATCGACAAAGAGGTCAAGCGCTTCGTGATGGACAACTACGAGCGCGCGCGCGCGCTGCTCACCGAGCACAAGGCCGCGCTCGTCAAGATCGCCGACGAACTGCTGCTGCGCGAAGTGCTCGACGCGGATCAGGTGCGCCGGCTCGCCAAGGGCCTCGCGATCGAAGATCCGGTGCCTGCCTCGTCGACGCCGGCGACGCCGGAAACCCCGCGCCGGGAAGAGAAGGAGCGTCCGGGCCTGGTACCGCCGCTCGGCAAACCCGTCACACAGGAGTAGAAGGTCGGGACTCATTTCCTCTCGATTGTCAGGAAATGAGTCCCGGCCTTTTTGCCTCCCGCCCGCGCTTTTCCGTTCCCCTGCCCAGCGGCCGCGCCCTCGATCTCGGCGCGCGCACCCTCGTCATGGGCATCGTCAATGTCACGCCCGATTCCTTCGCGGATGGCGGCGAGCGGTTCGATCCCGATCGCGCGATTGCCGACGCCGCGCAGATGGTCGCGGATGGCGCCGAGATCATCGACGTCGGCGGCGAGTCCACGCGTCCCGGCGCCGATCCGCTGCCGGCCGATGAGGAGTGGCGTCGCGTCGCGCCCGTGATCGAGGGGATCCGCGCGCGCGTCGATGTCCCGATTTCGATTGACACCTACAAGGCTGTCGTGGCCGATCGCGCGCTCGACCTTGGCGCCGCCATCGTCAATGACATTTCCGCGCTGCTGTACGACCCGCCGCTGGCTGGTGTCGTCGCTCGGCGCGGCGCGGCCGTCGTGCTGATGCACAACCGCGGCCGGTCCCGCGACATGTACGCCGAAGCGGTGTATTCGGACGTGGCCCTGGAGGTTGCGCGTGAGCTCGCGGATCGCGCGCGAGCCGCCGAAGCCGCGGGCGTCTCGCGCGATCGCATCGTGCTCGACCCGGGCCTGGGGTTCGCAAAACGCGCCGAACACTCGCTCGACGCGCTTGCCAGGCTCGACGTGATCGGTGCGCTCGGGTATCCGATTCTCTCGGGGCCATCCCGCAAGTCGTTTCTCAAGACGGGCCTGGGCGACGTGCCGCCACGGGAGCGGGTCTGGGGCACTGCCGCCGCGGTGACCGCTTCGGTCCTGCTCGGCGCCCACATCGTCCGGGTGCATGACGTGAAGGAGATGGTGCAGGTGGTCCGCGTGGCGGACCGGATCGCGGCGCGATCCGTCGCGCCAACTAGTCCTGCCCGCGCCGCCGACTGAGCCAGCCGCCTCTGCGGCTCACCGCCAAGGCGCCGCGCGGCACAGACGCAGCCGCGGCCGGCGCCGTCAAGACCGGGACTCTGTGTATTTTTTTTGACTGGTGCGCCATTGGGGCACCGCCTGTACCCCAATGGCGCAGCGCGTCACGACCGGCCGGGCGGCGCGGCCGCAGACGGCACTGTCAAAACCGGGACCCTGTATATTTTTTTTGACTGGTGCGCCATTGGGGCACCGCCTGTACCCCAATGGCGTGGCGCGTCACGACGGCCAGGCGGCGCGGCCGCGGCCGGCACTGTCAAGACCGGGACTCTGTCTATCTTTTTTGACTGGTGCGCCATTGGGGCACCGCTTGTATCCCAATGGCGTAGCGCGTCACGACGGCCAGGCGGCGAGCCCTGGATGGTGCGCCAATGGCGTATTGGCTGTGACCCATTGGCGGACCATTCAGAATTTGGACACACGGGTCGCGGCTTCCTCAGAAGTCTGGGCTAGAAATCCAACCACCAGATGCGCTTGTGACGCAGCAATACCTCGGCCACCAGTTTCGGTTTGGCGGCCGCCACTCGCAGGAGCGCGCGAGAAGGCCCGTGGGGTCGTCGGCGGCCCTGCTCCCAGTTGCGCAGCGTCTTCACATTAATCCCCATGAGCCGGGCGAACTGCCGCTGCGTCATGTAGAAGCCCTGGCGGATCTCCAGCACGTCGATTGCCTCGAACTCGGTATGGCGCCGCCCAGGGACCGGCCCGTTCAGCGCCTTCAGGGGTCGTTTGATACCCGCCAGCGGATCTTCGAGCGGGTTCTTGGGCGGGGGCTTCAGCCTCGCCAGTGTTCGTTCGAGCGTCTGTTTCGATCGGGGGTTCTCAGGCAGGCGCCGTTTTCGGCCCTTCGGCCTGGCACGCTGCACGCGAATGCGCCGGCCCTCGTCGGCAGTCAGATCATCGGGAATGCCCATGCGGCACCCCCTTCGCAACGGCCGTGCCAACGTCCCGTGCTAATCTCATCCCCCTTCACCCGATCTGACTGACGGAGGCTTTCTGGCGAATCCTGCGCCTGCCGATCTCTCGGACCTGCTGGCCGAAGCGAGGCAAGGTGCGCCTGCCGCGCTCGAAGCCGTCTTTGACGCGACGTACGCGCAGTTGCGGCGCATCGCGGGCGCGCTCATGCGGCGGGAACGGCCGGGCCATACCCTGCAGCCCACCGAGCTCGTGCACGACGCCTGGCTGAAACTGGTCGATCAATCGCGCGTCGAGTGGACCGATCGGGCGCACTTTCTGAACATCGCCGGCCGCGCGATGCGGCAGGTGCTGGTCGATCACGCCCGGCGCCGGGGGGCGCGCAAGCGGCTGGACGGCGTGCAGCGCGTGACGTTTGACGACGCCGCCGGCCATGGCGCCGCCGCCACCTTCGAACTGCTCGCCTTGCACGAAGCGCTCGAGCGGTTCACCGCCCTCGATGCCCGCGCCGCCCGCGTGGTGGAGGCGCGCATCTTTGGCGGCATGACGACGCAGGAAGTGGCGCACGTGCTCAACGTCTCGACGCGCACCGTGGAACTCGACTGGACCGTCGCGCGCCGATGGCTCGCCCGCGAACTGAGAGAAGGCGCCGATGGACGTTGAACGGTTCGAGCGCATCAAGCAGATGCTCGCGACGCTCGAGTCCATGCCGCCGTCAGATCGCGCGGCGTATCTCGACAGCGCCTGCAGCGGAGACGACGAGCTGCGATCCGACGTCGAGTCGCTGATGCATGACGACGACGTGCCGGGGATCATGCGCACCGGCGGCCTGTCAGCGCGCATCGGCGCGCTCATCGCCGACGATCGCGCGGCCATTGGCCGCGACGTCGGACCGTACCGCCTGATCGACGTCCTCGGCGAAGGCGGCATGGGCGTCGTGTACCACGCGGAGCAGACCGCGCCCATCCATCGGCACGTCGCGCTGAAGCTGGTCCCGTTCGGCTTCGACACGTCGCGGGTGGTCGCGCGATTTGAAGCGGAGCGGCAGTCGCTGGCGCGCATGAATCACCCGTACATCGCGCAGGCGCTGGACGCCGGCGCGGGCGACGACGGCCGGCCGTACTTCGTGATGGAACTCGTGCGCGGCGAGCCGGTCACGGACTACTGCGCCCGTGAAAAACCGCCGCTGGCCGCGCGCGTGAAACTGTTCCTGCAAATCTGCGAAGCCGTGCAGCACGCGCACCAGCGCGGCATCATCCACCGCGACCTGAAGCCGTCGAACGTGCTCCTCACGAAGCAGGGCGCCGGCGTGGTGCCGAAGATCATCGACTTCGGCATCGCCAAGGCCATCGGGGAAGACGAGACGCGCCAGTACCTCACCACGATGCAGGGGCAGATCGTGGGCACGCCGGAGTACATGAGCCCTGAACAGGCCGGCGTGATCGACGCCGGTCTGGACACGCGCACGGACGTCTACTCGCTGGGCGTGATGCTGTACGAGTTGCTCTGCGGCCAACGGCCGTACGACTTGAAGAAACGGACGGCGATCGAGCTCGCGCGGGCGCTGCGGACGCCGCCGGCGCCGCCGAGCCGCATGGCCGGCGAAGCGCGCAGCCAGGCCGCCCGCGATCTCGACGCCGTCACGCTGATGGCGATGGCGCAGCAGCCGGACGACCGCTACGCATCAGTCGAGCAATTCGCGGAGGACGTGCGGCGGGCGATGGAGCATCGGCCGATCCGGGCGAGGGCGCAGACATGGCTGTATCGATCGCAGCAGTTCGTCCGCCGGCACGCCCCGGTCGTGGCCACCGCCGCCCTGGTCGTCGTGCTCGCGGCCGCCGGGGTCGCGGGCATCGTGGTGCAGCGCAACCGCGCGATGGCGTCCGAGGCCAAAGCGGTGGCGGAAACCGCGCGGGCCAAGGCGGAGGCCGACAAGGCGTCGGACGTCGCGAACTTCCTCACGGACCTGTTTCGCGAGAGCGATCCACAGCGCGCGCGGGGCGCCTCGGTCACGGCGCGCGAACTGCTCGAACGCGGCGCGAAGAAGCTCTCAACCGGCCTCGGATCGCAGGATGCGGTGCGGGCGACGCTAATGGACACGATCGGCGTCGTCTATCGCGCGCTGGGGCTGATCGACGAGGCCGTGCGCATCAGCGTCGAGGCGCTCGACATCCGCCGCCGGGCGCTCGGGCCCGCGCACCCGGACATCGCGCAGAGCCTGGATAATCTCGGCCAGCTCGCACGGGAGCAGACGCGCTACGAGAAGGCCGAGCAGTATCACCGCGAGGCGCTGGCCATGCGGCGGCAACTGCTGCCGGCCGGTGACGCGGCGATTGGCGAAAGTCTCAGCAACCTGGCGCTGGCGTTGCGGGAGCGCGGGAAATATGACGAGGCGAAGCCGCTCGTCGTCGAGGCGCTGGCGATTCGGCGCGCGGCCCTTGGCCCCGAAGACCCCGCCACGCTGGCCAGCATGAACGTACTCGGGGACATCGAGGACAGCAGCGGACATCGCGCGGAAGCGGAGAAGTGGTATCGCGAGGTGCTGGCGATTCGACGCCGGCTGCTGCCGCACGAAGATCCGAAACTCGCCATCAGTCTGAATAACGTGGGCGGCGTCGCGGCACGCGGCGGACATCTGGACGAGGCCGAGGCGCTGTTCAGAGAGTCGCTGGCGATTCGGCTGAAGATTCTCGATCCGAGCCATCCCGACGTGACGACGAGCCAGCTGAATCTGGCCGGCGTGCTCCAGGAGCTCGGGCGGCTGGACGAGGCCGAGCCGCTGATCCGCCAGGCGCTCGCCGGCGATCGCCAGACGCACGGCGAGCAGCACATGGACGTGGCCATCGATCTGAACAGCCTGGGCTCGCTGCTGGAAGAGCGCGGCAAGCTGGCAGAAGCCGGACGCATGTATCAGGACTCGCTCGCGATCCGGATTGCGCTGCAAGGCGAGCAGCATCCGTCCGTGCCCAACGTGCTCGGCAACATCGGGAGGCTCCAGTTGCTGCAGGGCGCGCTGGCGGAGGCCGAACGCACGCTGCGCCGGGCGATTGACGTGCGGACCGCGCTGAACATGCAGAAGCATCCGCGGATGGCGGACAACAGGGTCTGGCTGGGCCGCGTGCTCGAGGCGCGCGGGCGGCTGCCGGAAGCGGAGCAGCAGTACACCACCGCCGTCGCGATCCATCGTGAACTGTCGCCCAAAGGGAGCCCGAGCCTGGCGGGCGCGCTCGTGACGCTCGGGCACCTGATGTCCAGGGACAGGCGCGCGGCGGACGCCGAGCCACTTCTGCGGGAAGCGCTGGCATTCCGCCGGCAGAGCCTGCCGGCCGGTCACCGGGGCATTGGGGAAGCCGAAGCGGCGCTGGCGGAATGTCTCCTCCAGCAGGCCAAACCGGCGGACGTCCCGGCCTTGCTGGAGTCGGCCGCCAAAACCGTCCCGGCCGGGCCCACCTCGCTGCTGTACGACCAGAAGGCCGTTCACGCGCTGTTTGCCCGGCTCAAGGCGCACCCCGGGGGCCAGGTTGCGGGGTCGGGCGCCTTTCTGCGCATGGAGGAACGAGACAACTTCGTCTTGAACCACTATCCAGAAGGGACCTGGCCATGACTCGACAGAAGCACGACCGCAGCGTTCTCCGCTTTGCCCTCGGGCTCACCCTCGCATTCGGGACGGCCGGGGTGTTCATTTCCGCTCAGGGGCTCGAAAAAGAAACGATCGCCGGTCCCACGAAAGAGCTCGTGGATCCCAACGGCTGCCCGGCCGAATACCCGGTCGTCATCGACAACGTGAAACCCGGCTCGGGCGTCGACGCAAACGGCGACGGCCGGATCTGCACGGACTCCGAGAGTACGGACTTCGTGGACAACGACGCCACCAATCCGGCGCAGAGCACGCGGCACGCGAGCGGCCACGGCAACTTCATCGTCGGCGGCAAACTTCTCCAGCAGGACATCTCGTTCTCGTTCCACGGGATCGGCATCAACGGATCGGGACGCGAGGCGAAGGGGCGGTTCGAATTCCACGATCAGACGAACGCGGGGCCGGATCTGACCGTGCACGGCGAGGTGCTCTGTCTGACCGTGGACGGCAACGTGGCCACGCTGCTCGGGCGCGTCACGCGGAGCAACGATTTCGAACTGCCGGTGGACGGCATCGTGATCTGGATGACGCAGGACAACGGCGAGGGCACGAACGCGGATCCCGACAAGCTGTCGCGCCCGTCGCTGACCAGCTCGCTGCCGAAGGATCTCTGCCAGTTCGCCAAGCTCAAGTTCACCGCCGTGGAAATCTCCAGCGGCAACATCCAGGTTGACGAGGACGAGACGGCCAGCGACGCGCCGACGTCCCTCGAGGAGAAGGATCCCGGCGACCAGTCCTCTGAATCGTTCGGCGTGAGCGGTCACGGCAATTTCTTTGACGGCGGGAAGAGCCTCACGCAGGACATCTCGTTCTCATTCCACGCGATCGGCGAAGGCACGGACGGGAAGGTGATCAGCGACGTCGCCAAGGGCGAGTTCGAATATCACGACCAGACGCCGGGTGGAGCGGATCTCACCGTCCATGGTGACGTCGTGTGCGCGACGGTTTCCGGCAACTTTGCCCGGCTGGTCGGCGTGGTCACGCGCAGCAACGACAAGGCGCTGCCGCTGCTGACGCTGGTGTCGTGGCAGGCGGTTGACAACGGTGAGGGCGAGGGCGACGGCCTCGATCAGGTTTCACGGCTCGCGCCGATTGGCGTCAACAAGACCCTGACGAATCCCTGCGCCGGCAAGGCGCCGGCGGCGAACCTTCGGACCGTGCTGAACGGGAACATTCAGGTGCGGTAGGCGATTGACGTGAGATGTTCCGGGCCTGGCTTCACCGGCGGGAAGCCAGGCCCACGCAGAGTACTTGAGCCGGCAACCCTCAGAGTTTCGCCCCTCCCAATCCGTTCCCGGCGCGATCGCGCCGGTCAAAATCCGCGTATGATCTTTGCATCCAGCGAGACGCCGATGTTTGGCGAAAGCACGAGCCCCGGCTCCATTGGCCCGAGCAGGCGGGGTTTGTGGGTTGGTGCGGCCCTGGGGTGTCTTCTCCTGGCGACGGGCGTCGTCCTGGTGTCCAGAAGCGCGGACGGCCTGAATTTTTTCGGGCGGCCGCTGGCGGACACAACGCCGACGTTTTCGGGTGCCCCGAAGGATGATGAATCGAGGAATCCTCAGCGGGTGGAGCGCGCCGACTCGCTGATTGCCTCCAGGCCCCAGGCCCCGGCCGCGCGAGCCGCCGCGGTCGAATCGAAACCGGCGCCGGCCCCGCCGGTGGCCGTGGCCGATCCCACGCCCGCCCCGACAACGACCCCGACAACGACCCCAACGCCGGCCCCAACGCCGATCGATCCGAGATCGACACCAGCTCCGGCGATGGCTTCGGCCGATCCAACGCCCACGCCCGTGGCACCGCCCGAGACGCCCGTCTGCACGCGCCCGGGCTACGCGGTGGTCCTCGAGCCGGCAGCCGATCCGATCAGCACGGCTCTGGCGCGGGCGCTCCGGTCCTCGGAGCTGCAGCCGCGCATCATCCAGGCTGCGAGCCGGGAATTCGGCCGTGAGGACATCGATCGGATCATGGCCGGCGATGGTTCGTTCGTCGCCGGGCGGATAGATGAGGGCACGCTCCTGGTGGCGCAACTTCGGGTGCACGTACAGCGGACGGTGATCGCCTATGGCGCGATGGCGGACGTCCGCGGCACGATGGACCTGGCGATTGTCCGCAATACGTGCGGCACGATGACCGTACAGCGGCACCGTGACGTGTTTGGCAGAAGCGTGAACCAGACAATCAGCGGCGGCACACAGGGACTCGGGGAAGTCTTCAAAGAGAAGATCGCCGACCTGGTCAGTCGACGGGCGTGGTAGACCAGCGGAACCCGCCGAACGGCGATCAGATTGCCTCGGAGATCGAGGCCGAAATGGAAGCGCGCCTGTACCGGCTTCGGCATGCCAGATTGCCGCCCGCCGAGTACTACGTGTACCTGCATCCTGACGATTACGTTCAGATCGAAGCGCTGAAACCGAGGATCGTCCGGGACATTCAGGAGTGCCTGAATAAGCGCGTCGAGCGTCTGAACCGGCGGCCGTGGTGGCGCGCGTTGTTCCGCAAGGATCCGGTGATCGAGATCCCGCCCGGCGGCTGGGCCATTCAGATTCGGGCCTCGGACCCGACGGGGCTCGAGCCCGGCGATCTGGGGATCGACTCCAGGCTGTCGATTCCGCTCTCGTCGGAGTTCGAAGACGGCGCGGCGACCGTTCGTGTGACGCGGACGGTTGTTTCCGGTACCGGTCGCATCACCACGGTTGTGGGCGAAACGCGGGAGCTGCCTGCGCACGCGGATTCGGGCACGGCCCCGGACGCCGCTTCACGAACGGGATCGCCGACGCTGGCGTACCGCGATGACACCGGCTCTCATGCCTTTGAGATTCAGGCACCGGCCATCACGATTGGCAGGGGCGGCCCGGGACACAAGGTCGATCTGAAGCTTGTCACGTCACTGGACGTGTCACGCGAGCACTGTCGCATCACGCGCGACGGGGAAGGACGGTTCTATGTGCTGGATCTCAGCTCGTGGGGCACGTTCGTCAATGGCCGACGCGTCGCCGAAGCCGCGAATGGCGATCAGGTGGGAACGGAGATTTTCGACGGCATGGCGATCGACCTGGGTGACCACGCCGTGACGCTGGAACTACGAACGAAGTAAGTCCGCATGACTGACACCGCTTGCTTGTTTACGACCGGTTCCGTCTCGTTCGGGACGGGAGGATTTTCCGCGTCGGCCGGCAGCCACCCGGGGCGCAGCCGCCAGAGAAACGAAGATCGGTACGAACTGGATCCCCAGGCGGGCTTCATGCTCGTCGTGGACGGCATCGGCGGACACGCGGCCGGCGACGTCGCGGCGGGTCTGGCGGCCGACGCCGTGCGACGCCGGATGCGTGTGCTGGATGCGCCGGCCGCCGATCGGGTGCGCGACGCGATTCTGCTCGCCAACGCGCGCATCCTCGAGCGGTCGACCCGCGAGCCTGAGATGAAGGGCATGGCCTGCGTGCTCACCCTCGCCGCCGTCAGCGACGGCGCGCTCGTCGTCGGGCACGTGGGAGACAGCCGGTTGTACAAACTGTCGGCCGGCGGGATCTCCAAGCTCACGCACGATCACTCCCCGATTGGCGATCGCGAAGATCGCGGCGAGCTGACCGAGATGGAAGCGATGCGTCACCCGCGGCGGAATGAAATATTCCGCGACGTGGGCAGCCGCCCGCACCAGGCGGCCGACGAGGACTTCATCGAGTTGTTCACGACGACGATCGAGGCGGATGCCGCCGTGCTGCTGTGCTCCGATGGCCTGTCCGACATGGTGACGTCCGTCGAGATGCAGCGAATCATCCGCGCCGAGGCCGGGGATCCGGCCTCGGTCGTCGGCGCGCTGATTGACGCCGCCAACGCGGCCGGCGGCAAGGACAACATTACGGCCGTGTACGTGCAGGGACCGGACTTCGCCGACCGCATCCGGAACGGCGCGACGCTGCCGTTGACGCCGACGCCCATCGAACGCGACGCCAGGCCTCCGGCGCCCGCGCGGTCCGACGTGTTCCGGTGGCCCGCGTGGCGCCCGTATCTGTTCCTGGTGCTCGGCGTCCTGCTCGGCGTTCTGGCGACCCTGGCCCTGGTGCGCTCGTCATCATGAATCTCGCGGACTATGCCATCGACTTCAAGCACCCGATTGGCCACGGGCAATTCGGCAGCGTGTACCGGGGCTGGTCCAGGCAGCACGGCTGCTGGGTGGCCGTCAAGCAGGTGCCGCTCAATCAAAGTCCGGCCAAGATCCGCGCGGAACGCGAGGGCGCGAAGAACCAGCGGAAGTTCGCCCGGTTCCACAAGCATCTGATTCCCGAAGTCTTCGACGACGGCGTCGCCGGATCCGCGTATTGGGTCGCGATGGAACTGATCGAAGGGGAACCGCTGTCGACCCTGATCCTCAAGCGATCCCTGTCGCCGGTTCGCAGCGTGCGCATCGCCGCCGGCATCGCGGATTTTCTGCGACGCGCCCACGCGCTCAACCTGTTCCATTCGGATCTGAAACCCCAGCACGTCCTGATCGGCCCGGGCGACCGCGTCCGGATCATCGACTTCGGCATCATGACGGAGGGCGAGGCGTCGAGTACCAGCGAGACGAATCCGTTCGCGAGCCGGGAATACGCGTCCCCGGAACGCCTCTTGACCGGGCGAATCAGCAGAAGCGCTGAGTACTGGTCGCTTGGCGTGATCTTGTACGAGATGCTCGCGGGCTGGCACCCGTACGGCCAGATCCGGCCCAACGATCTCGAGCGGGCCATCGTCGATGGTCACCGGATCTCTCCGTTGCCCGACACGGTTCCAGTCGATCTGCAGGCGGTGATTGAGAAAATGCTCGCGCATCGAGTGGAAGCCCGGTACACCGATGCGGCCCTCGCGATCGATCTCGACAACTATCTGAACGGCCGTCCCACCAACGCCGGAGCTGCGAAACGCCGAACGGGTGCCACGACCATTCCCGTGCCCCCGGGCCGGCGATTGACGCCGCCGGCCGACAACGATCGAATCACGGCCGCCGACAGCACGCCCACGCTTCCCCGGCCCGGGCCGCCGGCCGCGCCAGCGGCGAAGGGGCGGGTGGCATCGTTCCTGGCGGAGGTCGCGGGCGTCGTCGCGGTCTTTCTGCTGATCGGGTTCTTCGTTTCGGAGGGCGCCGTCTGGATCCGCGCCGACGGGTTAGCCCGGCGAATCCCCACGATGGAGCCGGCGGACGTTCCCGGCGCGCGATCCCAGTACGTCAATATCCGCCGGGGGGCCGTATTCGGCCTCGGGCTTCTACAGCAGGTCAATGGGCCATTGCGCGATCGCATGCTGGCGCTGGCCGAGCGGCCGGTCGCCGAGTATCGGGCTGGTTCGGCGACTGTCGGCGAGCTTCGATGGAGAGAGGCGGCGGTCTCCATCGCGCTGGCGGCCGACCTGTCGCCTGGAAACGCGCGCGTCGAATTCACGCGCAAAATCATCGAGGGGCACCTCCAGCGTTACCGGGCCACCACACTCGCCGAGTTCCAGGCCGCGATCCGCACGTTCCGGGCCGCGGCCGACATCGATCCGAAGTCCGTCGATCCTTATCTCGGTCTCGCGCGCGTGCACGCCTACAACGTCAGGGACGTTGACGCGCTCATGACCGACATCAGGAATGCCGAGGCGCGCGGATACAAATCGGGCCGGCGCGAGCGCACACAGTTGGACGACGCGATTAGAATGCGCGCGGCGACGCTGCGGCGCACCTCGGGCACCCCGCCCATCCGCTGAGAGGCGCTGAGACAGTTTCGATGCGGATCGTCCGACAACCGACGCGCTCCTCCACGGCTGGTGACGCCGGATCCAGAAAACGCCGGGTGCCCGGGACGAGGGCCGAGGCGCTTGGCTTGCTGGTGGCCAGTCTCCTCGCCGTGGCCGGCGCGGCGCAGACCAGCCGGCGTCAGCTTGCCGACGCCGAGTTGACGGGATCGATCGCGCTCCAGGCGGCGGCCCAGCCAGCCGTGAACCTGAACGCGGCCGCGGCCGCCGAACTGGCGCCGGTGCTGGACGTGTTTCCGTCGGACGCCGAGCGCACGTTCGCGGCCACGCGCATCGTGCAGTGGGTTCGCGATCGGGCCGGAGTCGATCGCGTCTCGGCCCTGGCCCGCATCGTGGTCCCGGCATCCGGGATTCGGAGCGACCCGAATCTCACGCGCCTGAACGAACGGCTCGCGCAGACGGCGGGCGCCACCAGCCTGACGCTGCTGACGGGCGGCGATCTGACGCGGCTCAGGCCGTCACTCAGCGTGCGATCGGCGCAGGACTTCCGATGGAAGGTGGCCCTGGCGTTGTTGCTCACGCTCGGGCCCATGTGGGTGATCCACCTCATTCGGCGCCGCTGGACCGGGATCGGCGACCCCGTCGTGCTTCCGTGCGTGACGTTCCTGCTCGGTCTCGGGCTCATCGCCATGCTCACCCTGCGGGATCCGGTTCGTGACGGCGATATTGCCATCAGCTTTGCGAGCGGCGCCGGGCTGGGCGCCATCGGCCTGATCGTGGTGGCCAGCCTGGATGTCGCGCGCATCGCGCAGACCCTCTCGCCCATTGGGCCGGCGCTCGGCGCGTTCGTGCTGGCGGGCGCGCTGCTCGTCTTCGGCCACGGTCCCGCGGGCAGCGGCGCCAAGGTCAATCTGTTCGGCGTGCAGCCTGGAGAATTTGTCCGCGTCTTTGCGGTCGCGGCCCTGGCCCTCTATCTCGGCCGGCGGTGGGAACTGATTCGTGGATTGTCGAAACCGATTGACGTCGGTGTCGCGGCGCGCCCGATCTACCTCCCGCGGCCCGCGGACATCCGGCCGCTGCTGGTGGTCGTCGGCGTACTGCTCGCGTCGTTCTTCCTGCTGCGGGACCTTGGCCCGGCGCTGGTGCTCGGCCTGATCACGCTCGCGCTTTACGGGATCGCGCGCGGCCGGGTCGTCGCCGGCGTTCTCGCGATTCTGGGTCTTGTGGGTTGCTTCGCCGCGGCGTATGCGACTGGCGCGCCGGCGACCATCGTCAAGCGGGTCGCCATCTGGATGGATCCCTGGCAGAACGCGCTGCCGGGCGGCGATCAGATCGCGCACGCCCTCTGGGCGATGGCGACCGGCAGCACGTTCGGTCTGGGGCCCGGCGCCGGCGAGAGCCGGCTGGTGCCCGCGGGACATACGGACCTGGTGATCGCGGTGCTCGGTGAAGAGCTGGGCTACATCGGCCTGGCCGTGATTGTGGCGGTCTATGTCCTGCTCATCACCAGAATGATCCGGATGTCCGCGAAAGCGCCCAGCGACGTCACGCTGTTCCTGGCCGCCGGGTGCACGCTCCTCCTGGCGGTGCCGGCGATCGTCGTCACGATGGGCGTCCTCGGCCTGATGCCGTTGTCGGGCATCGCCACGCCGTTCCTGAGTTACGGCAAGACATCGATGGTGTGCAACTTTGCGATCATCGGCGTGCTGCTCTCGATCTCGCGGCGGCAGACGCGCGATCGCGATCCCTTGCCGCGATCCATGCGGGCGTTGAAGGTGGCGCTGGCGGTGGCGGCCTGCGCCATCCTCGCGCGGGCGTTCTACATACAAGTGGTCAAGGCCGACGACGTCGCCGTGCGCGCCAGTCTCGTGCAGCAGGCCGATGGGACGGTGCGGTACCAGTACAACTATCGCCTGTTGCAGATCGCGCGCCGCATTCCGCGCGGAACGATCTTTGACAGGAACGGCCTGGCCCTGGCCACCGAGAATGCCGCGCAGGCTGAGCAGACGCAGGCTCGACTCAAGGCGCTGGGTGAGACCGAAGCGGGCGTCGGGTGCGCGCCTCTCCTGGAACGCTGCTATCCGCTGGGCACGCGGGCATTCCACATTCTTGGTGAATCCCTGAACCGCACCAACTGGCCGGCCCGCAACAGTTCGTTCGTGGAGCGCGACTGGAACATCATTCTTCAAGGTTTCAACGACGATCCGCATCCGCTGGTCGTCACGTTGCCTGACGGCAGGACCCAGACAGTGGTCGCCCGTGATTATCGCGAGCTGCTTCCGCTGGTGCGGGAGCGCGGCGACCTGTCACACCGCGCGCTCCGCCAATTCATGGCGCGCCAGCGCGACATCTCGCTCACGATCGACGCGCCGCTGCAGGGCCTGGTGGCTCAGGCGCTCGAGACACAGGTCCGAGCCGCGAACGCCGCGCACGGCGCGGTCGTCGTCGTGGATCCCGCGACGGGCGGGCTGCTGGCCGCGGCGAGCTATCCGCGGCCGCACCTGAACGTGTCGGGATCGGAAGCCGCCGACGACGCGGCCGCCTTGCTCGATCGCGCGCGGTACGGACTGTATCCACCGGGATCCTCGTTCAAGATCGTGACCGCCGCTGCGGCTCTCACAGCGGGGTTGTCGGCTACCGACACGACGTTCATGTGCCAGCGATTGCCGGACGGCCGGGTCGGGGCGACGCTGCCGCGATTTGGTCCGATTCGCGACGACATCCGGGATCGGGATCCACACGGACGGCTGACGATCTCAGGCGCGCTGGTTGTCTCCTGCAACGCCTTCTTTGCCCAGCTTGGCGTGCGTGTCGGAGCCGCCCAGCTGCGCGATGCGGCCGCCAAAGCCCAGCTCCAGGTGTCGGCGGCGCCGGCTGGAACAAATGGCAGCGATCCGCTCGAGCGAACGTTGGCGTTCGCGGCCTACGGCCAAGGTGAAGTACTGGTCAGCCCGTTGCGGATGGCTCGCGCCGTGGGGGCCATCGCGACGGATGGTGTGATTCGAGACGCGCCGATCGTGTCGACCGGCGCGGAGGGAGCTTCCGAGCGTGTCTGGATTCGGCCGGGCGACGCCGCGGCCTTGCGCAAACCGATGCGTGAGGTTGTCACCAAAGGCACGGGACGGGTCCTGGCGACCCACGAGCCTCCAATTGCCGGCAAGACCGGGACCGCTGAAGTGGAGGGCGCGCGCTCACACGCGTGGTTCGTGGGATACGCTCCCTTCGACGTCGCTCAGGGCAGGCCGGTCGATTCTGCCCAGGGCTCGCGCACGATCGCGTTTGCGATCATTATCGAGAACGGCGGGTATGGCGGTGGAGCGGCGGCGCGGCTGGCCGGTGATGTGGTGGACGCCGCCCAGAAGGCTGGCGTGATCCGATGAAAAAAATCATCACGAAGGCAAACCGGGTGCTCGGCACGGTCGCCGAGGGCGTGCGATCCGCCATCGATCCTCGCGTGGATCTTGGCGGCGATGCGACGATGCTCGATCTGCGGGCGGCGGTGATCGAGCATATCGAGCGGAGCGTCGCCGCGGCGGGACGCGGCACCCGAGTCCTTCCCGGTCCCGTCGTCGTCGTGCAGGTGCATCCGGCGGGATTCAAGGACCCGCGCGCGCTCGGCGCCGTCATGGACGACCTGCGCCCGGTGCTGATCGAGCGGCTCGAGGCGATGAAGTGCCTCGTGCCCTCCAACCTGCGCGTTCAGATCAAGACCGTGTCACGACGGCCGATCGATTGGGATTCGAAACAGCGCTTTGCCGTCGTGTTCGAAAAAGAGAAATCGACTCGCGGGCCCGGCACCGACATCGCCGAGCCTCGCGGCCTTCGTCTGGTCGTTCGCCGCGGTTCGGCGCAAAAGAAGGTGTTCGATTTGTTCCTGCCGGTGATCCGTCTCGGCCGGACCCGGTTTCCCGCAGACTCTCGCGGGCATGTCCGCACGAATGACATTGCCTTTGCCGACGACGGATCGAAGCTCAGCCGGAGCGTCGGCCGGGGACACGCTGAGATCCGTTTCATGCCGGGCACGGGAACGTATCGGGTGTTCGACCAGGGCAGCGCCAATGGCACGCGCGTGCTGCGAAAGGGCCGGCTGACTGAAGTGGCGCCCAACGATCCCGCGGGCCTGGCGATCCAGCCAGGCGATGAACTGCACATTGGCACGGCCGTCGTGAGAGTCGTAAAGTACCTGGACTCCTGATGGTGGCAACGACCGTTGAAACTCAAATACGCCGCTTTATTCTTCTGCTGCTGGTTTTCGGGCTGATCGCGCTCTTTGGCGAACTGATCGCGCTCGGCCATGACGAAGACTGGAAACAGTTCGCACCGCTGACCGCGATCCTGGTGACGCTGGCGGTCATCGGCTGGCACGCCGTATCGGGCACGGCGGCCAGCGTCATGGCGCTCCGGGCGGTATTCGTCCTGCTCATGGTCACGGGCGTGACGGGCATCATGTTGCACTATCAGAGCAATGTTGAATTCCAACTGGAAGTCAGCCCGAATCTGGCCGGATGGGCGCTGGTCCAGAAGGCGCTGAATGCGAAGGCCCCGCCCGCGCTTGCGCCGGGGGTCATGGCACAATTAGGGTTGTTAGGGCTGATTTACACGTACCGGCATCCCGCCTTGCGCGGGTCACCCCGGAGCGGCTGACGCCGCGGTCAAACACGAGGAACGGACATGAAAAACGGACGCATTCTGATCACCCTGCTGGCCGCCGCCGCGCTCGGCGTGACCGTGTCAGTGAACCTGCAGGCCCAGGTGGGCAAGTCCCTCGGCGTGATCGACGCCAACCTCGCCTCCGAGGAGCAGCTGCTGAAAATTCCGAACATGACCGCCCCGATCGTCAAGGGACTCGTCGCCAAGCGCAACTTCAACAGCATCGTCGAGCTGAACGCGTACCTGCTGAGCGCCGGACTCACGCCGGAACAGGCCATGGCGGTTTATCCTCACGCGTTCATTCACGTGAACCTGAACACCGCGACGAAGGAAGAGATCCTGTTGATTCCGGGCGCCGGCCAGAAAATGACGATCGAATTCCCCGAGTACCGGCCGTGGAAGACCTTCGCCCAGTTCGATCGGCAGATTGGGAAGTACGTGGGTCAGGAAGCCACGGACAAACTGAAGCAGTACGTCTTCATCCCCGTGGATCTGAACACGGCGACCGATGAGGACATTCTCAGCATCCCGGGGGCGGGAGCGAGGATGGTGAAGGAATTCAAGGAATACCGGCCGTGGACGTCGAAGGCGCAGTTCGACAAGGAAATCAGCAAGTACGTGGGGCAGAAGGAAACCGATCGGCTGTGGCGCTTCGTCGTGATCAAGTAGGCCGGCGGACCTTCACGCGCCGGCCAGCGCTTCGCGGGCAGCCGCTTCCGAATCAAGAATCGGAAGCACCGCGGTGACCTTCGAGATTTCCAGGGTCTTGCGGACGAACGGGCCGCAATTGAACAGCACGATTTTGGCGCCGCGCCGGTTGAGCGACACCGCGCATCGCACGAGCAGGCCGATCCCCAGCGAGCCGAGGAAGCTGACGCCGGCCATGTCGAGCATGACGGGCTTGCCTCGAGCGGCCGTGGCCTCGGTCAAGGGCGATTCGATGTGGCCCACGCCCTCGACGTCCAGGCGGCCGTCAATGGCGAGGTGCGAGTAATCCGGCGGCGAATCGATCGTGCGGAGTCTGGTCACTCAGGCAACTCCGAAGAGCGCGGTGTACCTGTCATTCGGCCCCGATCGGCTGATCGTTGACGCCCACGTGAACCGGGGCATAGGGGCATGTTAACCGACTGCTCGGCGGGTCACAGGTCACAGGTGGCAGGTCACAGGCAGGAGGCAGCAGGTGGCAGGTATTAGCGTTCCCACTGGTCCGCGGCGGTGTTCCCGAAACTACCCAGCATGCCCCGCGGGAACGTGCTCCACGGCGCTTTTCGGAACAATTCAGCCAATCCGTTTCGGGCACGGCCATTGCGAGGATTCCGGCTCCGAAGGAGATCGGCATGACCGTTCCCGCATGGCTTCAGGAGTGCATTGACGACGTCAATCAGCTGTCGAAGGAATTGAGGACGCCGGACGTCATCAACGAGCGGGCGCGCGCGTATTCATTTGAAGCGGCCAGCTGGCTGCAGACCGCCGAGGGAACCGGCGGTGCTGATCACGCGGACCTGCGCGCCATCCTCGCGCACGATTGCGCGGTCATTCCGGCCAGCGTATGCCGCGCGTTGAGCGGATGGCAGCATCGCGCCCAGACGCCCGGAGACCCGGCGAAGGTTGCGCGGTTGTGTATCGAGCGTTCGCGCGCGGCGTGGACGGCCGCCGTGCGCCGTGGACTTGCCCCGGCAGGCGAGATCGGGCCCTTCCTGTCCGAGCTGGATGCGATTCGGGAGGATCTGGACCGCCTGTTTCCGCGGTCCTAGCGCACTCTAAGGAATGATTATGCGAGGCTCGTCTTTCGGATCCTTCTGAGCCTGCGCCTGTTCGGCCTTCTCAGCCTCTTCGATTTCTCGCCGGACCGCGTCCATGTCGAGCGTCTTGATCTGGCGGATGACTTCGTCAAGCTGGGGCGCCGGCAGCGCGCCGGGCTGCGCGCCCAGCAGGATTCCGTCGCGAAAGACCATCAGCGTCGGAATCGATCGAATTTGAAACGCCGCGGCCAGCGCCTGATCCACTTCCGTGTCGATTTTGCCGAACACCACGTCCAGGTGCCGTTCGGAGGCCTCTTCGAAGACCGGCGCAAAGGCCCGGCAGGGGCCGCACCACGCCGCCCAGAAGTCGAGCAGGACGATGCCTTTCGATACCGTGTCCACGAAGTTCTGTTCGGTCACCTCGACAGTAGCCATACGGTCCATCTAATCACAGGAAACGACGCCCGGTTATAGAATCCGTGCGTGGCGCAACTCGCGGCGCTCTTCGACCGTCCGGGGCTGACGTGGTGGGATGTGGTGGACATCCTCATCGTCTCCTTCCTGATCTATGAGGCGCTGAAGCTCATCAAAGGCACCCGTGCCATGCAGATGGCGACCGGCGGAGTGCTGGTGCTGCTGCTGTTCTATGTCTCGCAGCTGTTTCCGCTGCAGACGGTGTCCTGGCTCATCCGCAACCTGCTCGCCTACCTGGTGATTGCGGCGATTGTCCTGTTCCAGTCCGATATCCGGCGGGCCCTCTCGCATCTGGGCAGCGCACCGTTCTTCCGGTACTTCGGCCGCGCGGAGCGGGCCGCGGAAACGATCGAAGAAGTCATCACCGCCGCGGGCCTCCTGTCCAAACAAAAAGTGGGCGCGCTCATCATCGTGGAGCGCGAGATTGGCTTGCGGAACTACGTCGAGAGCGGCATCCCCATCGACGCCGAGGTCAGCTACGACCTGCTGACCACGGTGTTCCAGCCGCAGACGCCGCTGCATGACGGCGCCGTCATCATTTCGGAGGATCGCATCGCCGCCGCGGCGTGTTTCCTGCCTCTCACCGTCAGGCCCGGCCTCGATCGCGATCTCGGCACGCGCCACCGCGCCGCGATCGGGTTGACCGAGGAATCCGACGCCCTCGCCATTGTCGTGTCGGAAGAACGCGGTGAGATTTCGCTGGCGGTGCGCGGCGGCATTCACCGGGGGTTGTCCACCCAGGACCTCCGGCTGCGTCTCCAGGCCGCGATCCTCAACAAACGATGGGTCCCGGGCGAGCCGGCCCCGGCAGAGGCCGATAGCTGATGGCCTGGCATCCGTTTCGAAACATCGGGCTCAAACTCGGGGCGCTCGGCCTCGGGACGCTGTTGTGGTTTACGGTCAGCGGACAGCAATCCGATCGCACGGTGACGGGCGTGCCGGTCGTGTACCGCAACAAGCCGGCCAGTCTCGAACTTACCGATCAGACCAACTTCGTGGACATTCACGTGCGCGGTCTCGACAGCCAGTTGCGCGGCGCGCTGCCTCGGGATTTCGAGGCGCGCGTGGATCTCTCGGGCAGCAAGGCGGGCACGCAGACCTTCGTGTTTCGAACCGATCAGGTCAGCGGCCCGTTCGGCCTCGAGGTGACGCAGGTCGATCCGGGAAGCGGGATGGCCGTCCTGGAGCCAGCCGGATCGGCCAGCGTGCCGGTCAAGCCGGTGATTGACGGCATGCCGGCGCCTGGTTTTGTGGTCAGCCAGATCGTCGCCGATCCCGGCACGGTCACGATCGTCGGTCCCGCCAAACGCATCGCGGCGGCCACGGCGGCGACGACGGATCGCGTCTCGATTGATGGAGCCAAGGCGACCGTCACGCAGACGGTCAGCGTCGGCGTGCCGGACGGCGCGCTGCGGCTGAAGGAAGCCCGCACCGCTCGCGTCGTCGTCACGATCGAGCCCAGCGGAGAGCGCCGGTTCTCGGCGGTGCGCGTGACGATCCGCAATCTGGGGCCTGGCCTTGGGGGCACCGCGGAGCCGGCGGTCGTATCGGTGATCGTGCGCGGAGCCGAAAGTCTGCTGGGCCGGCTCGATGTTCGCGCCGTGGCGCCCTATGTGGACGTCACCGGCCTGGGACCGGGCCGCTATGAAGTGCCGGTCCTGCTCGATCTCGGCGGCACGCTCATGCCGTCGGTGCGGCCGGCGACCGTCAGCGTGACGATCAATTGAGCTTTGCCTGCGTGTCCTTCACAGGAGACGAAGCGAACGAGAGAGCGAGCAGGGGGTCCGGGCCAAAGCCCCCGGGAAAACATGGACAGATTGTTCGGCACTGACGGCGTGCGGGGTGTGGCTGGCGACTGGCCGCTGGATCCGCCCACGATTGCGCGTCTGGGCGCGGCGGCGGTGCGGACGCAGGCCCAGCTGCAGGCGCAGCACCGCCGGCCCGTGCGCGTGCTGCTGGGACGGGACACGCGGGAATCGGGCGAGTGGATCGCGCGCGAGTTCGCGCGTGGCGCGACGGCCGAGGGCGCGCTGGTGACCAGCGCCGGCGTGCTGCCCACACCGGGCATCGCGTATCTCACGCAGGCCAGGGCCTTCGACCTCGGCGTGGTCCTTTCCGCGTCGCACAATCCGTACGCCGACAATGGCATCAAGATTTTTGCGGGGTCCGGCGAAAAGTTCGGCGAAGAGCAGGAACGCCGCGTCGAGGCCCTGGTGGCGGATACGAGCTGGACGGTGGATCCCGAGGCCTCGGCCCGGATCGAGACCGCGAACCTGGTCGAGCCGTACCTCGCGCATCTCCGCCGGCTGCTGCCGTCGGCCGGCCCCCTGGCCGGCGCGCGCGTCGCCGTGGACATGGCGAATGGCGCGACGACCGCCGGCGCCATCGCATTGTTCGAGTCACTGGGCTTTGTCGCGATTCCGCTCGGCGATCGGCCGGACGGCCGCAACATCAACCTGGCGTGCGGATCGACGCACCCGGCCCGGCTTGCGGCAACGGTCACGGCCGAGGGCTGCATGATCGGCATTGCGTTCGACGGCGACGGCGATCGCGCGATCTTCGTGGACCATCGCGGGCGCGTCGTGGACGGCGACGCGGTCCTGCTGATTCTCGCGCTCCATCTGCAACGGCGGCGTCTGCTGACGGGCCAGACGGTGGTCGCCACGGTCATGAGCAACATCGGGCTCGAGATCGCGTTGCGCGAGTACGGGATTGCGCTGCTGCGCACGCCCGTCGGTGATAAGTACGTCATGGAAGCGATGCTGGCGGGCGGATACGTGCTGGGTGGCGAGCAATCAGGCCACGTCATCATGACCGAGCATCTGCCGACGGGCGATGGCATGGCCACGGCGCTGGCGATTCTCCGGGTGATGGCCGACACGGGCCTCGATCTGGCCGATCTCGCGAGCGCGCTGCAGACGTTTCCGCAGACCCTCGTGAACGTGCGGGTGCGGGAGAAGACGCCGATCGAGCGCGTGCCGGCCATCCAGGCGGCGATTGGCCGGGTCGAAGCCGCGCTCGATGGCCGCGGCCGCGTCCTCGTCCGCTACTCCGGGACGGAGCCGCTCCTTCGAATCATGCTCGAGGGCGAGAACCAGGCGACCGTGCAGGCCTGGGCCGAAGAGATTGCCGACGCCGTCCGGGAAACGCTGGCGTGACGACATGATTTCGCTGTCCGTCAACGTCAACAAAATCGCGACGCTTCGAAATTCACGCGGCGGGAATATTCCCAGCGTGATCGAGGCCGTCAAGACCTGCGTGGCGGCAGGAGCGCCCGGCATTACCGTGCATCCACGCCTGGATCAGCGGCACATTCGCCCGGGGGATGTCCACGAGATCGCCGCTCTGCTTGCACATCTCACCGGTCCATCCGGCCGGCGCGTCGAATTCAACATCGAAGGCGACCCGGGGCCTGAATTGATCGATCTCGTGTTGTCCGTCCAGCCCACGCAGTGCACATTGGTCCCGACCACGCCGGGTGAGATTACGAGCCATGCGGGGTGGGCGCCGGACACGCCGATCGACACGATCGGCGCGATCGTGGAGAAGCTCCATCGGGCGGGCATTCGCGTGGCGGTGTTTGTCGAGCCCGAATCGGCCCCGATTGAGTGGGCCGCCCGGCTCGGGGCGGATCGGATCGAGCTGTATACCGAGCCGTTCGCGAAAGCGTACGAGCGCAGTCCGGCCGAGGGCCGTGACGTGTTCTCACGTTACGTCCGTGCGGCGGGGCTGGCGCATGGCTTGAACCTGGGCGTCAATGCCGGCCACGACCTGGACCTGCGGAATCTCGCGCTGTTCAAGACCCTGCCGCATCTCGACGAGGTGTCGATCGGTCATGCGCTGATCAGCCATGCCGTGTGGGTCGGCCTCGAGCGGTCCGTGAAGGATTATCTGGCGGCAGTAGAATAGACAGTTGTCATGTCGCGTGACGGGGTCATCTTCGGCGTTGCCGGAACGGTGTTCGGTTTGCTGCTCGGGTGGATTATCGGCAGCCAGCAGGGGCCCGTTCGCCCGGCCGCGCCCGCAACCACGAGCGCCGGCGCGGGCAGTTCGACGCCGGCCGTGCCGGGTGAGCAGGCCAGGCCCATCGATCTGCAGCGCGCGGCCGATCTTGAAAAGCAGGCCAGGGCCCAGCCCTCGGACGTCGTCTCGCGCGTGCAGCTTGGGAATCTCTATCAGGACGGGCAGCGTCCCGATCTGGCCATTCCCTGGTACGAAGCCGCGTACAAGCTGAATCCGAGGGACGTGAACGTCAGTACGGATCTGGCGGTCTGTTACTACTACACGGAGCAGCCGGACAAGGCGCTGGCGCAGATCGACAAATCGCTGGCGATCGATCCCAGGCATCCGCCGACGCTGCTCAATCAGGGCATCATCCGCGCGTGGGGCAAGCAGGACCTGCAGGGGGCGCTCGAGTCGTGGCAGAAAGTTGTGCAGGTCGCGCCGGGTTCGCCTGAAGCGGCGCGCGCCAAAGAAGGCATCGACGGCCTGCAGTCGGCGCACGGCAGGAACCAGCCCGGCGGCGGCCGCGGCGGACTGTAGCGCGTCGTGGGCGCGATCTTGTGGATCGCTCGCGCGCTGATCTTTCTGCTCCTGCTCCGAATCGTCCTGCGCCTCATCTTTGGATCGATGCGCGGCGGTTCCGGCCAGCCGGGGGCAGGCCGTTCTCGATCCGCGGAGCGCCTCGGCGGCGAGCTCGTCCGCGATCCCAACTGCGGCACCTATATCCCGAAGGCGTCCGCCGTGGTGCTTGGCACGGGCTCCGATGCCCGGTACTTCTGTTCCGACAAGTGCCGGAACGAATACGGCGAGAAACTCCGGACGCCGAAGTCCGGAGTTCGCAGTTAAACTATCTCCCTTGTCTCATCGCGATGACATCGTCGAAGTCGGCCGGCGCCTGTGGGCGCGCGGGTTCGTGGCGTCGAATGACGGCAACATCAGCGTGCGCCTGGGGCCGGATCGGCTGTTGATGACGCCGGCCAGCGTGTCCAAGGGTTTCATGACCCCGGACATGATGGTCGTGACGGATCTGGACGGCGCGGTCGTCGAGGCGGCGCCGGGCCGCAAACCCTCATCTGAAGCGCTGATGCATCTGGTTGCCTATCGCCAGCGGCCGGATATCGGCGCGGTCGTGCACGCGCATCCGCCGACGTCTACGGGTTTTGCCGTCGCCGGCATTCCGCTGGACCGCGCCGTCCTGGCGGAAGTGGTGACGACCCTGGGGAGCATCCCGATCGCGGAATACGGTACGCCCTCGACGCGCGAGCTGGCGGACACCGTTGCCCCGCTGCTCAAGGCGCACGACGGCGTGCTGCTCGCCAATCACGGCGCGATTGCGCTTGGCGCCGACCTCTTCGGCGCCTACTACAAGATGGAGACCATCGAGCACTTCGCGAAGATCAGCCTCACGGCCCGGCTGCTGGGACGCGAACATCTGCTGTCGCGCGAAGAAGTCGATCGCCTGCAGGGCCTGCGCGGCCGATATGGGATTGCGTCCCCGGCGCCGATCTGCCCCGATCCGGCCGACGGCACCGTCGTGCCCGACCCGTCCTGCCAGGTCGTCTTCGCACCAGAGGCGCCCGGCGAGCGGCTGGTGCCGGACACCAACGTCGGTGCGGGCGGTTTATCTGTAGGATCAGACGGCGAGATTCGGCTAACATACGCGCAACTGACGGAGCTGATCGACGAAGCGGTCCGGCAGTTAGCGAATAAGTGACACCGCGAAGCCCCGAGCGTAGCGAGGGCGCTGAGCGAGCAGCGATTGGGGGTG
>DASUGC010000082.1:0-26813 GCA_036274235.1 Vicinamibacterales bacterium | reverse complement strand
GCATCAGGGCCAGCCGGACTTTGGCGCGCCATGCCCATCGATCGAATCGGGTCGGCAGCGTCAGGGCCGGAAACCGTTCGGCAATCGCATCGTGCACGGTCACGACCGCCGGCAGGCCGGGCGGCAAGGGAAAGTAGCCATACACGGACGGCGAGAAGAACGCATCGAGTCCCGCGCGATGCACGGCCGACGTCATCCTGAACATGTCGCCGATCGATCGCCGGCTGCCCTGCGACGCCGCTATCGTCGGTGACACCGCCTGGGGCACCATCGCCGGCGTCACGTTCGGGCCCCGGAGATCGAAGACGCCGGCGGATCGTTCGTCCAGGAAGCAGACGAACTCGTGGTCCGCGGCGCCGGGCGCCATGGCGCCAACCAACTCCCG
Organism: Vicinamibacterales bacterium; assembly: GCA_036274235.1. Taxonomy (GTDB): domain Bacteria; phylum Acidobacteriota; class Vicinamibacteria; order Vicinamibacterales; family SCN-69-37; genus DASUGC01. The sequence continues at coordinate 26,428 of DASUGC010000082.1, read as the reverse complement.
CGTGAAGCGACCATACCCGCGTTCGTTGGCCCAGCACGTGGCATCCACTCCAATGCGCATCGCTCAGTTCGCCGAATCGGCGTTGGCGGGATCGACCTTCTGCTCTTCGTGATAGTCAAAGTCGGTGTTGACCGCCCAGACATCGGCCGACGCGCCGAGCATATTATCGACCGCCATCATCGCGGTCAGCATGGAGTGATCCTGGTTGTTGTATTTGTGCATCCCGTTGCGGCCCACCGTGTGCAGGTTCGGGATGGGATCGATGAACGCGCGAATGTTCTCGATATGGGTGCGGTAGATGCTGTCGTAAATCGGGTACGCCTTCGGCACGCGCACCACGCGGGCGTCGATTACGTCTTCCGCTTTGGCCAGCCCGAGGCTGGCCAGCTCGCCCGACGCGAGCCTGGCGAGATCCGCGTCGGACTGCGACCAGAGGCCATCGCCCTTGAAGCAGAAGTACTCCATGCCGACGCAGGTCACGCCCGGCACCGGAACCATCGCCTGGCTCCAGTTGTTGAAATTCTGAATGCGGCCGACCCTCACCCCCGGCGTGTGGACGTAAATCCAGTTGTCGGGAAACAGTTTTTCACGCCGGATCATCAGGGCAACGACCAGAAAGTCTCGATAGGCCAGTCCTTCTCCCGCCGCCAGGGTATCAGCAGGGGGCGCCGGCGCAATCGTGCGGATCAGGCTGCGCAGCGGCATCGTGGAAATGACGTGATCGGCCTGGAAGGTCCGCTCCCCGCCGTTCGTCCCGGCGACAACCGACGTCACCTGGGCGTCCCGCATGACGAGTTGCGTGGCACGATGGCCCAGCAGCACTTGGTGGCCCTTGGCCTCGATCTGATCGCGGCAGGTCTCCCACATCTGTCCAGGTCCCAGTCGCGGATAGTCGAACTCCTCGATGAGTGACTTGATTTCCGTCGATCGTTTGTTCAGCGACGTGGCATTGAGCACGGCCCGCGCGAGCGACAATCCCTGAATGCGCTGCGCGGCCCACTCCGCGCGGATTTCGGTGCACGGCAATCCCCAGACCTTTTCCGTGTAGGTCTTGAAGAACGCCTGATAGAGGCGCCGCCCGAAGCGGTTGGTCACCCACTGCTCGAAATTTTCCTCGACCGGATAGGGGCGATAGTGCCACTTCAGATAGCTGGCGACAATCATGATCGCGTTCCAGAGGCCCAACCCGGACAGCGCGTTCATCGGCCGCAGCGGATAGTCGAAGAACTTCCCGTTATAGAGGATGCGGGAGAGGCGCGGCACCTTGATGAACTCCGGGCCGAGGATGTCGCGCCACATCCGCTGCACCGGTCCAATCTTGGTGAAGAACCGGTGTCCACCGAGGTCAAAGCGGAAACCGTTGTACTGAACGGTCCTGGAAATGCCGCCGACGACGTCGTCGCCTTCCAGAACGGTGATGCGGGCGCCGGTTCTTTGCGCCAGCGCGTACGCCGCCGTGAGGCCTGCCGGTCCGGCGCCGATCACAACAACGTGATCGCCCGCCTGAACTTGTCTAACTTGGCGTGGAATTTGCGGCGTAACTTGCGTCATGCAGTAATGCGAGCCCAGGGCGCAACCGAAATTGCAAGAGTTGGTCCGGGCGCGGAGGGCGATCCGCCCGTGCCTGTGGCGTTCACGGCTCTGTGATTCACCTGGACGCGTTTCCCGGAGCGAAGAATATCAGTCTCCGGGCAGACTTCCGATGTCGAAGACGGTTGTGCAGATGTATGTAGAATTGTCCGGCTTGAGCGCGACTATCATTATTCCGTTTCATCGGAACTTACAGCAGCTCGCGCAGAGCCTCCCGGCCGCCCGAAAGGAACTGCCCACGGCGGAGATTCTCATCGCCGCGGACGGCGCGGTGGACGACTGCCGCCCACTGGCGGAGGCATCGGACGCACGAGTCATCGACATCCCCGGCCCATCCGGTCCCGCCGTGGCCCGCAATCGCGCGGCGGCACAGGCATCGGGGCAGGTGCTGGTGTTCGTGGACGCCGATGTCGTGGCGCAGCCGGGATCGCTCAGCGGCCTCTGCCGCGTGCTGGAACAGGAACCCGACGTGGCCGCGGTGTTCGGCGCGTACGACATGGACCCGCCCGAGCGTAATTTCATGTCGCAATACAAGAACCTTTCGCACGCGCAAATTCACGAGCTCGCCAATCGCGAAGCGCGCACGTTCTGGGCCGGGCTCGGCGCGATCCGGGCGACGGCGTTTCACGAGGTTCGGGGATTCGATGAGCGATTTGCCCGTCCCTCAGTGGAAGACATCGACCTCGGCTATCGCGTGCGCCGCGCGGGGTACCGGTTGCGCGTCGATCCGGCATTTCGCGGCCGGCATCTGAAGAAGTGGACGCTCCGCTCCAGCGTGACGACGGACGTCGTGTCCCGCGGCATTCCCTGGACGCAGCTCATCCACCGCTACGGCGCCCTGACCAATGACTTGAATATTGGATTCGACTCCCGGGCGTCGGTCCTGCTGGCCTATCTCATCGCCGGCGCGCTCGCGGCGGCCGTCTGGCGCCGCGCGGCGCTGTGGGTGGCGGCGGTGGGGTTCCTGGCGTTTGTCGCGATCAATTTCAGGTACTACGCCTGGTTCGCGCGGCGTCGCGGCTGGGGCTTTGCGGTCCGGGTCGTGCCCGCGCACCTGGTGCATCATCTGTGCAACGGCGTGTCATTCGCGGCCGGGACGCTGGACGCCATCGCCGCGCGCGCCGGTGTGCCCCTCCCGGGTGCGCTGCCGATCTCCGACTGGACGACCGCGATGGCCGACGCCACGCCGGTCGCGGTCACGCGTCGCTGACATGCCCTCACAGGCCGACGCCGGATCGTCGCGGCGCCGACTCGTCCTCGCCGCGATTGTGCTGCTCACCATGTGCCTTGGCGCGCGTGACATCACCGATCCGGCTTCGGGCATGCTCGGCGGCGACATGGCGCGCTACATGATGGACGGGGTCTTCGTCCACGATCTGGCGGCGCGCGGCGGCGCGTGGAGCCTGGAATCCGTCAAGCACGAAGCCGAGCTCTATTTCGCGAAATATCCCGCGCTCTCGCTGGGCCATCATCCTCCGCTGCCGTATTTGGCGCTCACGCCCATGTTCACGGTGTTCGGGCTCTCGATCACGGCGGCCCGCCTTACGGCGATCGGCTGGTTTCTGCTTGCGACCGGCGGCTTGTATCTGCTGATTAAGCGGCTGGCGGGTTGGCACGCCGCGACGTGGGCCTCGCTGTTATTCATCACAAATGTCTTCGTACTCCGATTCGGTCAATACGTCCTGTCCGAGATGCCGATGCTGGCGCTCGAATTGCTGGCAGTCAACGCGCTCCTCACGTTCTCCGACTCGGGCCGCCTGAAGCATTTCGTCTGGTTCGTCGTGGCCGTTGTCGCAAGTCTCTTTGCGAAGCAGACCGCCGCGTTCATATTTCCTGTCTATGCGGTAATTCTTATCAGCCGGTTCGACTTTCGGCGGCTGCTCAATCGGCGATTCCTGGTCATCGCCGGAATCGGCCTGCTTGTCTTGGTGCCCTTTGTGGTCATGACAATTTCCCTGGCACCTCAAAACGTGGATTTCGTCGTCCGCCAGGTGTCGCGACTGGCTGCCGGCCAGCGGCAAGTGTTGATATCAACCATCCTCGGCAAAATCTTTGTCACGCACCTCTCGGTGCCGACAATGGTCGCGGTCCTGCTGGGGGCGGCGGGTCTCATCGCAAGCCGACACCAGCTGTTCACGATCGGGGCGGCGTGGGTGATTGCCGTGATCGGTGGGACGGTGCTATTCGCCGGCGGTGTCGAGTCAGCCCGCTATGCCTTCGCCGCCCTGCCGGCGTACTTCATGCTGGCCGCCGGGCTCGTGGTGGAGAGGCGATCGAAGATTGCGCAAGTCGGCGCGGTCACGCTGCTGTCGTGCGTGCTGCTCTGGCAACTCTGGCTCGTGCGGGACGTCCGGCCCACCGGCGCCGGCGGCTACGAGACCGCGGCGCAATATGTGCTGGACCACAGCGCTTCGCCGGTCGTGATGTACGACAGTTCCGTGGACACGGGGTACTTCGTGTTCTACGTCCGCGCCCACGATTCGTCAGGACGGCTCATCACCCTTCGTGCCGATAAGGTCCTGGTGTCCGAGTCGGAGCGCGCGAACCGCGAGCTTGGGCCTGACCGGGCCCGCGACGCCGCGGCCTTTGAAGGGGCGCTGAAACTCTACGGCGTGCAGTACATCGTGATTGAAGACCGCATCGAAGGCGCCCAAATCCTCACCACGATGCGTGAGGAGCTGAAGACCGACCGGTTCATCGAGCGCCAGCGGATCCCCGTAGTCAGCCGGGAACTCGAAGCGCGGGGGATGGATCTGGTCGTCTATGAATACCGGAACGCCCAGCCACCGGACCCGGATGCCGAGGTCTTCATCGGCCTGCCAATGGGCAACCGGGAGATCAAGGTGCATTTGCGTGACCTCCTCGTGCCCGGCGGGCGCTAGAGGGCCGGGATATGATGTCGTCGGTGGCTGCGCGGCGCAACACCCGAACCTTCGAGTGGGCGCAGACCCGGGATCTCCTTCGTGAACTGATCGCGAGAGACATCAAGCTGCGCTATCGCGGCTCGCTCCTGGGCATCCTCTGGACGCTGCTGAATCCGCTGGCCGAACTGCTGGTCCTGTACTTCGTCTTCGGCACGGTGCTCCAGGTCACGATTCCAAACTTTCCCGCGTACCTGTTCACCGGACTGCTGGTGTACGGCTGGTTTCAAACGTCGTTGAATTTCGCGACCGGCGCGGTCGTGGCCAATCGCGAGCTGGTCCGCCGGCCGGGCGTGCCTGTGCTGATCCTGCCGGTCGTCACGGTCGCCAGCAATCTCGTGCACTTCGTGCTCTCGCTGCCGATCCTGATCGGGCTGCTGCTGGTCACCCACGTGCCGCTCACCGCGGTGGCGCTGCTGCTGCCGGGACTCATCGCGATCGAGTTCGTGCTGATTCTGGGGTTTGCCTATCCGGTTGCGACCGTCAATGTCTGGTTCCGGGACACGTCCCACGTGCTGCGCATCGCGCTGCAGTTGCTGTTCTACATGACGCCGATCTTTTACGAGACCAGCACGGTGCCGGCGAATCTCCAGTGGTGGTATCGCGTCAACCCGCTGACGCATCTCGTCGGCGCCTATCGCGCGATCCTGATGCGCGGCGAGCTTCCCGACGCCGGCGGCCTCACGTATCTGACCCTCTTCTCCATCGCCGTGTGCCTGGCCGGAATGGCCTGGTATCGGCGGGCGAGCTACAAGTTCGCGGACGAAATCTGATGGACACCGTCGTCACCGTTTCACACGTCGGCAAGTCGTACCGCCGCTATCATCCGGATCGCCCGGCGACCATCCAGGAAGCGGTGGCGAAAGGACTCCGCCGGATGCGGCACGTCGAGCGGTTCTGGGGGCTCCGCGACATCAGTTTCACTGTTCCCGCCGGCCGGACCCTCGGCATCGTCGGCGCGAACGGGTCGGGCAAGTCCACGTTGCTGCGGCTGATTGGCGGCGTCGGACGTCCCGATACCGGCCGCATCGACGTACATGGACGAATCGGCGCGCTTCTGGATCTTGGCGCAGGGTTCCATCCCGAACTGACGGGACGAGAGAACGCGGTGCTGGCGGGCATCCTGAACGGGCTGACGCGCAGGCAGGTGCTGGAACGCATGGATGAAATCGTCGCGTTCGCCGAGGTCGAGGACGCGCTGGACAATCCGATCCGGACGTTCAGCTCCGGCATGCAGGTCCGTCTGGGCTTTGCGGTGGCCGTCCACACGCAGCCCGACATTCTCATCATCGACGAGGCCCTGTCGGTCGGCGACATCAGCTTTCAGAAGAAGTGCCTCGACCGCATGAAACAGATCAAAGCGTCCGGTTGCGCCATTCTGCTCGTGTCACACGAAAACTCGACCGTCGAGGAATTCTGCGACGACGCGATCTGGCTGAATGCCGGCCGGCTGATCGCGCAGGGATCGGCATCCGACATCGTCCGGCAATATCAGGCCGGGATGGCCGGCGCCGCCGCCGCGCACTGACCGCGTCCATGACCGAAGGCCATCTCGACAGGATCGACGGCGGATCGATCACGGGCTGGGCCTGGGATTCCGATCGGCCCAACGAACCCGTTCGCGTTGATCTGCACGTCGATGGAAAGCTTCATCGGTCGGTGCTGGCGGACGCGCTTCGGCCGGATCTCGCAGACGCCGGAATCGGCAACGGCCGGCACGCCTTTGAGATTCGGCTGACCGATCGACACCTCGACGGCGAAGAGCACCTGTTTCAACTGTGCTGCCACGGCACGCTGACCGAGCTGCACGGGAGCCCGCGCCGATGGGCGGCGCCCGACAGCGACACGACACGGTCCATCGCCCGGCGGCTCGCCAGACGGCAGGGTCTCGACGAGCGCATCCGTCAACGCGATGAATCCAGGCCGCCCTCGACGCCCAAGGTATCGATCGTCATTCCCTGCTTCAACCTCGGACACTATCTGGACGAAGCGGTTGATAGCGTCCTGGAGCAGACGTTCGACGACTTCGAGATCCTGATCGTGGACGACGCCTCGACGGACGAGGCCACGCGCGACCTGCTGGACCAGTACGATCGCCCACGAACGCGAGTGTTCAGACTTCCCCACCAGGGCGTCTCCGGCACGCGCAATTCCGGCATCGAACGATCGAACGGCCAGTACCTCTGTTTCCTGGATGCCGACGACGTACTCGATCCGCAGTTTCTGGCACGGACTCTCGCGCCGCTCGAGGCCGATGCGGGCCTGGGCTTTGTCTCCTGCTGGCTGAAGACCTTCGGGAGCGACGAGTGGGTGTGGCGGCAGGATCGCTGCGACCTGCCGGCGGTCCTCGCCGAGTGCACCGTCCTGACGGCTTCGCCGGTTCGACGCAGCATCCTCGATGAGGTTGGCGGCTTCGACGCGGCATCCGGCGAGCTGTTCGCCGAGGACTGGGATCTGTGGATCTCGATCGTTGAGCGTGGACATCGCGGCACGATCCTGCCGGAGGTCCTGTTCTACTACCGCCGATACGCGGAATCGAACAGCCGCCGCTGGGACAATCCGGAGTTCGTCGCCAGGGTCACCAGGCTCCTCTTCGAACGACACGAGGCGAGCTATCGGCAACATCTCCACGAAGTCCTGATGCTCAAGGAGCTCCGGTCCGGCGATTTGCTGAGGAAGAACTACGACCTCCAACGGGAAGTTGAAAACCGTCTCGCGCCGGCGGTCGCCAACCGCCGCGCGCAGACGCGGCAGTTGCGTGAGCGACTGGCGACAGTGGACAGCGGCCAGAACCCCGGCGCCAGGGCAGGCCTCTCGTGGGGCGATTTGGATCGGCTGTCACCGCTCAGCGCGGACTGGGGCTTCGATCGCGGATCCCCCGTGGATCGTCACTACATCGAAGCTTTTCTGAGCTCGCATGCGGCGGATATTCACGGCGATGTTCTCGAAGTCGGCGACAGCCAGTACACGCGGCGGTTCGGCGGCGACCGCGTTGCGAGCAGTTCCGTGATCGACGTGGACAAGGCCAATCCGGCCGCGACGATCGTCGCCGATCTGCGCAAGGCTGACGCGATCGCGACCGGCCGGTTCGACTGCTTCATCATGACGCAGACGGCGTATCTCATTGATGACATCGGCGCCGTAGTGGCCGAATGCGCGAGAATTCTGAAACCGGGCGGCGTGCTCCTGGCGACGCTGCCCTGCGCGATCCGGCTGGAACCGATCACCGGCCTGGACGCGGATTTCTGGAGACTGGGACCGAGGGCCGCCGCCGATCTGTTCGGGCGCGCGTTTCCGGCTCAGCAGGTTTCGGTCGCGCCCTACGGCAACCTCCTCACCACCGTGGCGTTTCTGTACGGGGTGGCGCACGAAGAACTTCGCCGCGACGAGCTCGACACGGTCGATGGCCGGTACCCCCTGACGATCGGCGTGCGCGCCGTGGCCGGAATGGCGCCGCCGGCGCCTGAGGGTCCGCAATGAGCGCTCCAGGCGACGTCGCCGTCGTCATTCCCTGTTACAACCTCGGGCGGACCGTCGAGGAAGCGGTGGACAGTGCGTTGGAACAGACCCGCGAGGTCGGCGAGATCATCGTTGTGGACGACGGGTCCACGGATTTGTATACGCGGCACATCCTGTCGCAACTGCAGCGGCCGCGAACCCGAATTCTGCATACGGAGAATCGCGGGCTCTCGAAGGCCAGGAACTTCGGAATCGAGTCATCGAGCGCTGACTACGTGGTCCTGCTCGACGCGGATGACATTCTCGAGCCGGCGTACGTGCAGCAGTGCGCGGGCCGGCTGGACGATGAGGCGGACACGGACTTTGTGTGTTGCGCGCTGCAGGCGTTCGAGGGCGCCAGCTATTACTGGAAGCCAAGCAGCGACATCGTCGGCGGCATCGTCAGGGGATCGCTGCACGCGAGCACGCTGTTCCGGCGGCGCGTGTTTGACGCGACTGGCGGTTTCGATCCCGGCCTGCCGGCGTTCGAGGCGTCGGACTTCTGGATTTGCGCCATGGAACGCGGGTTCAGAGGCGTGATTCTCGACGAAGCGCTGCTGCGGTACCGAATCCGGACGAATTCGAAGTATCACAAAGCCATCGGCGACGATAAGTTCCTGAAGGCCCGCGAAGCCGTGCTGCGCAAGCACTGGGCGACGATCGAGCGGAACGCCGCCGACGTCCTCGCGTCCACCGACGCGTTCCTGGTTGAGCTTCAGACACACCAGAACTATCTCGGATCGCGCAAGGCGGCGCTGGAGGAGGAGTTGGCCGCTGCGACACAGGAGCGCGAGCAGGCACTCGCGCGAATCGCGAGCAGCGGCCATCCGTCACTTGACTGGGGCAGTCTCCGGACGGCCGCGCCATTGGGAAACCCGGATGCCGAGGCACTGCCGGGCTTTTTCTGGCAGCGCTTTCTCGCCATCCATCGGGCCGACCTCAAGGGACGCGTGGCGACGGACGACCCGGACAGCGTCAGGTGGTTCGGCCACGCTGATGCGATCGATTCGGCAGGGGCCATTCGCAATCTGCCGCCGGCCACGTACGACGCCGTGGTCATTCGAGACATGACCGGCGCCCCGGCTGAGATTGGCGAATGGCTGAGTCACGCGCGGAACGCGCTCCGGGAAGGCGGCGTGCTGCTGACACGCTTCCCGACGCTGGGCGCCTACAAGACCGACCGCGCCGCGCAGTGGCGCTGCACGGACGCGGCCGTCCGGAGCATGCTGGCGAATGCCTTCCCGCTCGATGCGTTCGACACGGCCGCATGCGGCAATGTGCAGTTGTGCGCGGCGGCACTGCATGGACTTGGGCCGGGCGATCTCCCCGCTGAAACCCTGAACACCACCGATCCGTGGTTCCCGCTGATGGTCTGCGCCCGCGCGATCAGGCATGCGAAGAATGGCGGAGCGCCCATGATCAGGAGGGGCCGGACGCGAGCGACGGCCGGCCCGGCGCGCGCGGCCGTGCTGATGTACCACAAGATTGCGGATCTGCCGAGCGATCGCCGATCGCTCGCACTGGCGCCCGATCACTTCCGGGCGCACATGGCCCATCTTCAACGTCACTACGTGCCGATGCCGCTCGAAGAAGTGGCGCGCCGCTCCCGGGAAGGCACGCTGCCGGACAAAGCCGTCGCCGTCACGCTCGACGACGGATATCTGGACAACCTGCGGGCGGCCTGTCCGATTCTGGATGAACACGACGTCCCGGCGACGTTCTTCATCAACACGCTGGACCTCGACCGGAAGAATGAATTCTGGGGCGACGTCCTCGAGCGGATTTTCTTCGAGGAGCCGAGCCTTCCCGGCCGGATCGATGTCGTGCTCGGCGGGACGCGAATCTGGATGCCGACGGATACGCCGCAGAACCGCGAAGCCGCCTGGCGGGCCGTCAGCGGCCCGTTCTATCCGGCTCGGGAAGATCAACGGCGGGCGTACCTGCAGTTGATCGTCGATTGGAGCGGATTACCGGTGCAACCGCGTGAAACGCACCGGCGCATGACGACCGGGGAGCTGCTGGAACTCGCGAAACACGGTCGCCACACGATTGGCGCCCATACGACGCATCATCTGGCCCTCACCGATCACCCGCCCGAGATCCAGCGGCATGAAATGGCAGACAACAAAGCCGCGCTCGAGCGCCTGCTGGGACGTCCGGTCCTGACGTTTGCGTATCCGTATGGCATCCACGACGCCGTCACGATTGCCGCGGCGGCGGCCACGCCGTTCGTGTGCGCGGTGACGGTCAATCCGGGACTGGTGCGCGCGGGCGCGGATTTGATGACCCTGCCCCGCCTTGAAGTGCCCCTCAAGGACGTCACGGTGTTCGAAGCGTTCCTCAGAAACGCCTTCGAAAACTAGGAGCGCCCGCGGAAGAGCCTGTCGGCGGCGCGGAGGGGCGCCGTCAATTTCCAGCTCTTGGACTGCATCAGCTGCTCGATCGCCTGCTCGGCCCTCACGAGCTGCGCCTGCCTCGCCGCGATTTCCGCCTGGAGGCGCGCGCACTCGGATTCGAGGCCCGAGCGCTGTGCTTCGAGACTGTCGCCGGCGCGCCTGGCCAACTCGAGGTCCCCGGTCAATCGGCGCGTCTCGCCGCGCAGGTCCGCCAACGCGATGTCCTTGTCCCGCGCCATGGCCAGAGCGGCATCGAGATCGCGCACCGCCTGTTCGTGCGCGCCGCGGAGCCGATCGATCTCGACGCGCGCGGCTTCGACGGCCCGGGTCTGCTGGTCCCGCTCCGCCCGCGCCTCCTCGAGTGTCGTCGTCGCATCATCCAGCCGGCGGCGAAGCTCGCCGGTCTCGCGGCCGAGGCCATCGAGCGCGGTCTGCTGTTCGGCGACGCGCTGCTCCAGGGCTTCCACGTCGCGATGCCGAACGAACAGATCGAGCCGAACCGCGCCGGGATCGTAGCGACGCAGCGTCGCAGGATCGCGTACGAACGACGCTCCCTCGCTCAGGTTGTCGTACTGCACGTGCCATCCGCCGGCCCGCTCGGCGGCGTCGTACGCAGGAAGGCGCTCCTGGAAGACCTTCCGCTCGCCATGGGCCTGGCTGCGAATGGAGTAATGACGAAGAAGAAAGCGGATGGGAAATACGCGGCGGCCTTCAAACTCCACGTTGTGGCCGCCCGACCGGGTCAGCACGACCGGTTCGTTCGATTTCTTCCAGCATTTGATCTGCAGCCGGTCAAAACTTCTGGCGGGTTCGTAGTACTGGAGCCGGTGGCGGACACTCCTTGCCTCCGCCGGGTCGGCCGTCGTTGGCCGAAAATCAAGAACCTCGAAATCAATCGCGTTGTACCCCGCGGCACCCACGCGCGTAATCGCGTCGCGAAGCGTTTCTCCCGCCCACGGGCTCTCACGGAATTCGTCCGCGTCGTGATGAATAAACCAGTCGGCCTCGATCTGATGGGCGAGCGCTTCTTTTCGCGCGAGGATCTTTTCCCACGCGAAGACGTGATCGCCTTCGGACACCCGAAAGGATTCGACGCCAATGACCCCTTTTCCCTCGAATCGTTTGACCAGCGCGAGTGTGCGATCCGTGGACGCGTTGTCGATGAAGTACACCCCGACGCCTTCGTCGATCAGCGCCTGCACCACCTCCTCGATCACGTCTTCCTCGTTGTAGGCGGCAAGGATCGCGACGACGGTAATGGGGCTGGACATGGAGAGGGGCCTGTCGGGGCTCCCCGGATCCTGATGGACGGCGCAGGGCCAGTCAAGCCGCGCTAAGATCGCGCCGGGTGCGCGTTCTCCAGGTCATCCACCAATTCCCGCCATACTCGTCACAGGGATCCGAGGTCTATTGCGACCATCTCTCAAGATGCCTGCGCGAAGCCGGCGACGACGTGCGCGTCTTTCATGTGTCCAATACGGACAGGCGCCGGCCGCGCCGGCTCGAACGCCTGACCCTCGACGGCCTCCCGACGTATCACTGCATCGACGGCGCCGAATACGCCCGGGTAGCCGCCTGGCCAAACGGGTTCCTGCGCCGGCAGTTCCAGGCGGTGCTGGACGAGTTCAAGCCGCAAGTCAGCCACTTCCACAATTACCTGAGCCTTGGTGACGATCTCGTCACCCTGGCGCGCGCGGCGGGCGCGGTGCTGTACACGCTGCACGACTACGGCCTCATGTGCCCGAATAGTCTGTTACTGCGCAGCGATGGGCAGCTCTGCGGCAAGGCCTCGAGCGACTTTTTTCAGGATTGCTGCCCGGAGCTAATCCGCACCGCGCATCACCTGCCCGCGGCCCTGATGACGCAGATCCCGCCACTGGCGAGATGGCGACGATACGCGGACCAACAGACCCGGCCCGGCCTTCGCCGTGTCATGCGGAGCGGCGTACGGATCGCCGAGTCGCTGCTGGGCCAGCCCGCCGTGACTGACGTGGCGGTCAAACGGGAATTCTTTCTGGCGCGCACGCGCCAGATCTTCAGGGACGCCAATCTGTTTCTCGCGCCAAGCGAGTTCCTTCGCCAGCGGTACATCAGCAGCGGCGTCCCCGCCGATCGCATCGTCTACCTGCCCAACGGCATGCCGCACTTCGCGCGGGTGGATCGGACGCCGGGCGGCCATCGCGTGCGCTTCGGGTACATCGGGGCGCTGCACGCGCACAAGGGAATCGATCTCCTGCTGCAGGCCTTCGAGGGCCTGCACGAGCAGGCCGAACTCCACATCCATGGCTCCGCGTTCGGCAGTCCCATCTCCCAGAGTTACTGGCGCCGCATCCAGGACGCCCATGGGGCGCGTGTGACCTTCCATGGCGCATACGACAACCGCAATATCGGCGCGGTCCTGAGTTCACTCGATGTGGTCGTCGTCCCCAGCCTCTGGTACGAGAACTCGCCGCTCACGATCCAGGAGGCGTTTATCGCCGGTGTGCCGGTGATCACGGCGGATCAAGGCGGCATGGCCGAGCTCGTGCGTCACGACGTGAACGGCTTGCTGTTCCGGCTGGGCGACCGGGAACACTTGCGCGCCGCGCTGCGGAGGGTCGCCGATGAGCCCGCGCTGCTCGAACGATTGCGGCGGAACATCCCCGACGTCCCTGACATCGCCCGGCAAGCGGGACTCGTCCGGACGTATTACGAAGGCGTGCTGTCCTGACGCCGGCCGCGCCGCCGGATGACGAGCGCCTGGCGCCTGAACGCCGCCGCCCAGACCAGATTGCCGGCCAGGCACATCGGCGAGAGCGCCAGGAACTGCCGCAGATAGGACCAGCGCGATCGACGCAGATTGAGGACGATCGACGGCAGGATCACGAGGGGCGCCAGAAACGCCAGGAGCGGGGCCCGGAAGAACGGGCCGATCCACCAGAGCTGCAGGACGTCGTGATAGTCGGCGGCCGCCTGCCCCATCTTGCGGTTGTAGGAGAAGAACTCGTCCCAGCCCTGGCGATTGGTGTGCTGGACTTCCACGCCAGGATCGTAGACGACGCCAAAGCCATTCACACGCAGCGCGTAGGAGAACAGCACGTCTTCGCCAAGCGTCTGATCCGGAAAACGCACGATCTTCAGGGCTTCGGCCCGATAAACACTGTTGCAGCCGACGAGGAAATTCATGTTCGTCTGGGCCGGGCCGCTGTGCGGGAAGTGCCGGAGGAACTCCAGAAAATACACGGCCGCGCCGCTGCGGTTGGAATGATCGCGGATCGCCACGGCGCCGCCGGCCGCGCCGATGGCCGGGTCCGTCATGTGCCGTTCCAGCCGGCTGATCCAATCAGGGGGCACCAGGCAATCCTGATCGGTAAAGAAGATCAGCGCGCCGCGCGCTTCCGCCGCGCCACGATTCCTGGCCGCGCCGGCCGTGAGGCGATGCGGGGATTGAATCAGCCGGACGCCGGGAAAGCGCTGCTGGATAATCGCGCCGGCGCCGTCGCCGGAACTTTCGACGACGATGATTTCGGATCGGCGCCCAGCCGTCGCGCGCTGGATCGATTCCAGGCAGTCCGCGATGGTGGCCGCCCCCCCATAGGCTGGCACGATGACTGACACATCACACTCAGCCAATTGCGACCTAGAATTATCCATGAATTCCGGCGCGATGGTGACCGTACTCGTTCCGACGCGGAACGCGGGCCCGGAATTTCAGTCGGTACTATCGGCCATCGTACAGCAGAAGCTTGACCGGCCCTTCGAAATCCTCGTCATCGACTCCGGTTCCACCGACGGCACCGTCGAATTTCTTCGAAATCAGCCGGTTCGTCTGCTGGAAATCCCGCCGGACGAATTCGATCATGGCCTGACACGGGCGCTCGGCATTCGCGAGGCACATGGCACGATCGTGGTGTTGACAGTACAGGACGCCATGCCATTGGACGACCGGTGGCTCCAGTCGCTGGTGGACGCCTTCGACGAACCTTCCGTCGCCGGCGCCTACAGCCGTCAGATCGTTCGCCCCGATGCCACGCCGTTTGCGCGAGCGCGACTGCGCGGATGGTACGCGACCGAGGACACACCGCGGCGGCAGCGCATTGAAGGTGCCTCGGCATTCGCGGCGACGCCGCCTCCCGATCGTCTGCGCCACATCGTCTTCGACAATGTCAGTTCGGCCGTGCGCCGCGACGTCGCGCTGGCGATCCCGTTTCGCGCCTGTCGCTTTGGCGAGGACCTGGATTGGGCGCAACGCGTGCTGCTCGCCGGCCATACGATCGCGTACGAGCCGCGGTCGCGCGTGGTCCATTCTCACAATCGCCCGATGTCGTACGAGTTCAGGCGCGTCTATCTCGATCACCAGCATCTGCGGCGGCTGATCGACTTGCGCACAGTCCCGACGCTGATGGACGTGGCGCGGCGATCGGCGGGCGGCACGATTCAGTTATGGCGCGAGATGGCGAACGATTCGGCGCTTGGCCTGAGCGGGCGGCTCAAGTGGTGGGCGCTCGCCCCGTTCCACAGCACCTTCCAGACGCTGGCGCAATATCTGGGCGCCCGCTCGGGCGGTCCGTCCCCCGGGGCGATTGTTCGGTGGATCGACCGGCAGGTGGGTGACCGCGTGTAATCAGTGCCTGGGATCCTCGGCCATCACCGCCCGGCCTTCAAACAGCGCGGCCACGCCGAAGAACTCCGTCGATCCGGCAAACAGGCGGCGATACGCCTCGTCCCCCTCGATGCACCAGAGCGGCCTGAGGAACAAGGTGAAGATTTCCTCATCCGCGCGTTTGCGCTTCGCCTGCACTTCCGTTCGTCGATTCATCCAGTGAGGCCAGCGGCTGAGCAGATCGTTGGCCGCGAGCAAATCCGCCGCCGCAATGCTGCTCATCGTGGTTTCGCCATAGAGCGAGCGGCGACGGCCGGACAGGCGCGACCACACCCGTTCGAGCCAGCCTGGCTGCTGCGTGCCGGCTGACGGGCGCGCGTGCTCGATCCGGAATGACGAATCGCCCTCGATGCCGGACATCAGGCTCGCGCGCCGGAGCAACAGCGCGAGCGCCACGGGCAGCACCTGGCGAAGATGCGCGTCGTCGTAGTTCTTGAAGCAGGCGTAGAGCGGATTGCGCACCTGAATCAGGCGAACCGTTTTGATCGGCAGGTGCGCGGATGTGCCGTGATGATGGTGCCAGCACACCGACGTCGGCACGTAGCGCACCTCGTGTCCCTGCACCCACAGGCGCCAGCCGAGATCGACGTCCTCGTAGTACGCGAAGAACTCGGGATCAAAGCCGCCACACGCCTCGAAGACCGCGGCGTCGATCGCCATGGCGCCGCCGCAGGGAAACAAGGTCCGGCGCGGGCGATCATGCTCAGAGGCCGGCACGTCCTTGTATCCGTACTGAAGGCCCATGCCATGGAAATTCATGCCGCCGCCCGCGGAATCGATGCGCGACCCATCCCACGACAGCATCTTCGACGTGGTCGCCACCGCTTCGCCTCGCACGATCGGCTGCACGAGCTCGGCCAGCCATCGGGCGTCCACTCGAATGTCATTGTTCACGAAGGCGACGATGGAACTGCCGCTGCGGAGACTGGCGCCGCGGTTGCAGCCACGGGCAAAGCCCTCGTTGCGATCGTTGACGTGTACGCGGACCCACGGCCATCGGGATCGGACTTCAGCGACGCTGCCATCGTCGGACGCGTTGTCAACAAGGACGACGTCGAGCCTGCCCGCGGGATAGGGCATGGCCTTGAGGCTCTCGAAGCAGCCTTCGAGATGCCGCCTGCCGTTCCAGTTGAGGACGACGACCGTGACCGCCGGCAGATCTGAATCGGCCAGCGGCGGCCCGGGCTGTACGTACAGATCGGCGGTGTTCACACAGGAACTCGCGCCGCCAGCCCGCGATAGCGGAATTCCATCTCGCGGGCATCCTCGTCGATGGTCTTGATTTCGGGAAAGCGCGAAAGACGCGCGGCCAGGCCCGGATCGCCCACGAAGCGTCCAAGCTTCGCCGCCAGATCGTCGGCATCACCGGCGCGGAAATGCAAGCCGTCCACCCCGTCGTGCACGAGCTCCGCCATGCCGCCGATGTCGCTCGCCACCACCGGGGTGCGGAACTGAAACGCTTCGTGGATCGTGATCGGCGAATTCTCGAACCATGTCGATGGCACGACCAGCACGTCGATGTGTTCGTAGACGCGGCCAATGTTCTGATTGTCGAAGCGGCCATGGAAGACGACCCGGTCTCCACAGGGTCGTGCCAGCTCCGCCAGCTTTGCGTGGTACGGATCCACGTCCGGCTTGAAGTCGCCATGCACGTGCAGGACAGCCGCGGGCGACGCGAGCTGGTGCACGGCGCGGATCAACACGTCGACGCCCTTGTACCACAGCAGCGAACCGATAAAGCCAAACCGGACGCCGCGGCTGTTGGGCGTTCGGGCCGGGCGTTCGCCGGCGGGCGGCGGGATGCCGTAGTCCGAGTAAATGACTTTGTGCGGATCGAACCGGCCGGTATCGAGGAGCTTCTGTCGCAGGAAGCGGCTTGGCGCCACCAGCCAGTCGCAGGCGTCATAGCCCGAGCAGACGATGTCATGCCGCTGGGCCATGTCCACGATTTCGCCGGACCTGTCGGCCACCGGCGTCATCCCCGGCCGGCCGCGGAATGTATCACCAATCGCGGCCAGAGGACTCAACACCGGCCGGAACCGGCGGGCCAGCGGGATGCGGCCGAGCTGCGTATTCTTCACGCACAGCAGACAACCCAACCCCTGGTTCTCCTCGCAGCGGACGCCGTCAGGGCGAATGAGCTGCACCCGCGCGCACAGCGCCCAATAGTCGTTCACCGTCATCATCGACGGCACGCCAAGCTCGCGGCAGATGCGCGGCAGCGTGGACGACAGGTGAATCAGGTGCTGGAAATGGACCACGTCCGGCTTGATTTCCTGGAGCGCCGCCCGGAAGGCCGCCTCGGCCCCTGGGCTGACGTAACTATCGCGGAGGCGCTGCTGGCCGAGCCGGTTGATCATGCGCCAGACCGGCAGCCCCTGGAATTCCTGGCGATCCATCGAGAAATCCGCCGGCGTGTCCGCCGGAGCGCCAGGCGGAGCCGGTGCGCGCGTGAGCACGACGACTTCGTGACCACGAGCCTGGATGGCGCGTGCCAGCGCGAGCGTATACACCTCCGTGCCCGCCCACGTGTCCGGCGGAAAGCCGTGCACCACGTAGAGGATGCGCAGCGTCGATCGCGCCAGCATGCGCGACGGCCGATGGCGCGTCGTCGAGCGGCCGCCTTCATGCATGCCGACGAACGCGGCCCGGCGAAGCGCGCGAGCGCGCTCGAGTTCCGCATCGAGCGCCGCGCCTTCAAGGCCGGATGCGCTCAACACCTCGCGGTCGCGGCCGAGCTGGCGATCGGTCAGCGTCTCGGCGTTCGCCAGCGAGTTCACGCAGACGCGATCCAGCCACTCGATATTGAACCGCCCATCCTCGAACGCGCGCGCGGCCATCTCCGCGGCCGAATAGTCGTGGCTGTGCTCCACCGTGGCGGTGTCATCGTAAACAACCACGTGCCCCGCCTCGATGAGCGCGCGAGCCATCAGAATGTCTTCGCCGAATGTCGTTCGTGGAAACGGATGGCGCTCCCACAGCGTGCGGCGAATGGCGGACGCGACGTCGTTCATGTTGAACAACAGACGTTTCTGCGTGGGATCGAAGCGCGCGTACGTCGCGGCGTCAGGCAGGGCCTGCTCGCGCCGCTCCGCGCTGTATCCCGGGTCGTGCTCGCTGAATGTCCGCGTCAGGATGTGCGCGTCCGGCCGGGGCACGTTCCGGCAGTAGGCCGCGCCGACGCGCGCATCGCGGAAATTGGCGGCCAGGGCCGCCAGCCAGCCGGGGCCGCCTGGCATCGCATCCTGCGTCAGGTAGACGAGCAGATCCCCGGATGATTCGGCCGCCAGAAGATTTCGGGTGTCGCCATGATCGAACGCGATGGGATGGATCGCGCGCACGCGCAGGTCCACCGGAAAGCGGGAGCGCCAGCCGTCCAGAATCTCGCGCGTCCGATCCGTCGATCCGGAATCGATCGCGAGAAACTCCCACGGCAGCCCGATTTGCTGCCCGGCGAGCGCCGCGAGCACGCGATCGAGAAAGGCCTCACCGTTGAACGTCGGCATGAGGACCGAAATCGAACGCACCGGATCAGCGTGCACGCGCGGCCTCCCGCCAAACCCCGCAACAAAGAGCCTGCGAATCGCGATGGTATCCTAGTCGCCCTGACCGTGCGGCACCTTCACACGTGGCTCGACCGGGCGCGGCGTCTCGCACCGGTGGCGATGATCGCCGTCGCCGCGCTCGCCCCCGCGTGTGGGACGGCCGATCCCGCGGTGACAAAGGCCGACGCCATCCGCCGCGGCGACGCCCTGCTCTCGCAAAAGAAATTCGCCGACGCCGCCAAGGCGTTTGATCAGGCTGTGCAGAGCGATCCGAATGATGGCGAGCTTCGGATGAAGGCGGCGGAGGCCCATCGCGGCGCGCAACAGTGGGCGCAGGCCAACCGGCACATCATCCTCGCCGCGGACCTGATGCCCGGCAATCGCGCGGTGCAGATTCAAGCCGTTGACGCCTTGAACAACCAGAGCCGATTTGACGACGCACTCGCCCGCGTCCAGCCGCTGCTCACGGCGGATCCGTCCAACGTGCAATTGATGGTCCTGTTCGCCAATGCGAAGGCCCGCATGCTGACGTCAACCTATGGGCTCCTTCGGGTCGAGGAAGGCATGCGCGACGGACTCACGTTCGACGGCGCCCGCGCGCACGTCCGCCAGGCCGTGGTCCAGTCCGATGATGCCGAAGCGGAAAAGTCGTATCGGCAAGCGTATGCAGCCGACCCGAAACACTACGATGCGCGGCTTGGCCTGGCCGGCTTCCTCTGGATTACGGGCAAAGGGGACGAAGGCGCCGGCATCCTGAAGCTGGCCGCCGACGACGCGCCGGCGCACGCGTTTCTCAGCCGGGCGCTCGGCCTGTTCTATCAACAGCGTGGCCGTGATGCCGACGCGACGCATTACCTGTCCATCGCCGCGGCGACCGGCGACCGGGAGTCGCGGCTCGTGATGGCGGATTTCGACGCCGCGCACGATCGGATCGACAACGCGCTGCGGTTGCTGGACGAGGTCGCCAGGGACGGCGACGCCGACGGCAGCGCCGCGCTGCGAACGGGCGAGATTCAATTGCGTCTGGGCAAACCGGATCTCGCCATGTCCGCGGCGGAGAAGGTTCTGGCGAAGACGCCGACCGACGCAAAGGCCCGGCTGGTGAAGGCGCAGGCGCTGCTCGCGAACGGACGGGCCGACGACGCGATTCCCATCGCCCGCGCCGTGATCGCGGATGCGCCGGACTTGCTCGAAGCCCGGACCGTGCTGGCCAGATCGCTCGAGGCCACGGGAAACGGGAAGAGCGCGCTCGACGAGTTCACCGCATTGTGGCGGCGCGATACGACCAACGCGGAAGTCGCCAAGGCGCTGGCCTCGCTCGCCTTGTCATTCGGCCGGGCGGAGGTCGCGGCCGAAGTGGCCACGCAGGCCGTCCGCCTGAAGCCGGGCGACGCCGACGCGGCGATTCTCCTGGCGACGGCTGCCATCCGGCTTGGTCAATTCGCATCGGCCGAGCGCGCGCTGGCGACCGTCACCGGCCCCGAAGCCTCGTCGACGGAGGTATTGACGCTGCAGGCCGTGATTCAGCAAGGGCGCGGAAACACCGACGCGGCCCGCGCCACGTTCCTGCGCGCGTTGCAGTCGAACCCGAACGATCTGCCGGCGCTTGGCGGCCTCGTCGATCTGGAAATCAAGGCGGGCAAGGCTGCCGGCGTCAAGAGTCGTGTCGATCAGGCCGCCGCCTCAAATCCGGGGCAGCCCGCATATCTGCTGCTCGCCGCCCGGGTGGCCCGGGCGGCCGGCGACCGGTCCGGCGCGGACCGCGCGCTTCGCTCGATTCTCGATGCGGATCCGGGTCATGTCGAGGCCGCGCGCCTGTACGCGGACATTCTTGTGCAGGACAACCGGCGTGATGAGGCCAAGGCCGTGCTCGATCGCGCAGTGGAGAAACAGCCCGCGTCCATCCCGTTGAAGGCCGCGCTCGGGAGCGTGCTCGACAGCATGGGCAAAACAGCCGAAGCACGGCTGCTGTACGAAGCGGTGCTGAACGCCGGCACCGATGCCGGGGAAATCCCGATCAAGCTGGCCGCGCTGTACGCGGACCAGGTCGAGAATCTCGACGTCGCGCTGCGCCTGGCGGAAACGAGCCGGCAAAAATCGCCAAAAGACCCGGTCATCGCCGACGTGCTGGGCTGGATCTACGTCCGCAAGGAATTGCCGGCGCGCGGGCTGCCGTACTTGCGCGAGGCCGTCGCCGCGGCGCCAGGTAATCCCATCTATCACTATCACCTCGGATTCGCGCTTGAACGCGCCGGCGAGCTGGCGCAGGCGCGATCGGAGCTGACCCGCGCGCTGACGCTCAATCCGAATTTCCCCTACGCGGCCGACGCCAGGCGCATTCTTGACTTGATCAGATAGCCGAGCGCGCGTCCTCGCTTCCGCGAGCGGCAGTGTAGAATACGCGCTCGATGCCACCCGTCGAGGGCCCGAACTGGCTCGCCCGCGTGCGGGGATTGGCCACGCCGCGCGAGGAGCGCGGAGGCGCGCCGCCCGACGCGCGGCCTGAGATCGTAGGCTCCGAAACACTCGACGGCCATCTCGATGGCGCTCGAACCGCTGACGGGCGGACGCTGGTCATACACGGCTGGGTGGCCGGTATCGACACGGGCACGCTTTATCTGAGTCCCGCCGATCAGACGGGATCGCCGTTGCGGCTCGATCCGATCGTCACGCCGCGCGCGGACGTGTCGGCGCATCTCGCCAATCTCGGCCGGACGGTCACGACGGATCGGCACGGCTTTGTCGCGACCGTGTCTCAGCCACAGCCCTGGCCGCCGATGATGCGGCTTTGTCTGGTCGCGAACGGCAAGAGCTCCTGGTCACCCGCCTTCGACGTCAAGATCGAGCGCGTCCCGCTGACCGCGTTGCTCGGCATTACCATGGCCGTTGCACGTCAAGCGAACGGCCGGCTCCCGGACACCCTCGAGCGCCTCGCCCGCCCTCTGCTCGATCAGGTACCCGCCCCGCCGGCCGTGGTTGAGGTGCGGCGGTTCGGACCGCCGATGGCCGGGACACCCCGGGTCTCCATCGTCATTCCGTTTTACGGAGAGGGCCACTATCTCCTCGATCACCTCGACGCGCAGAACCGCGCGCCAATGGACGTCGAGTGGGTGATGGTTTGTGACGATCCCAGACTGTCCAACGAACTCACGCAGACCATCAGCAACCGCCAAAGCGCGATTCGACAGGCCACGTCAATCGTGTACCTTGGCTCGAATGGCGGATACGCGCACGCCAATAACATCGGCGCGGCGCACGCGAAGGGCCGCTACCTGCTGTTGATGAACTCCGACGTCTATTGCAGCGACTTCACGTTCCTCGAACGTGGGGTATCGATTCTTGAACAGAATGATCAAACCGGGTGCGTCGGATTTTCGATGCAGTTCGAGGACGGCACCGTGCAGCACGACGGCATGGAGTTCAGGCGCGTTCCGTGGTTCGACGATCTGTGGGCCAGCGAACATCCTCGCAAGGGCATGCCGCATGACTGGCCCGCGCCTCCTCAAACGTCCGTCGAAGGCGTGACCGCGGCGCTGATGCTGCTGCGGCGGGCTGATTTCGCCGACGCCCAGATCTTCGATCCCGGGTATGTCGTCGGCGATTTCGAGGATGGAGATTTGTGTCTTCGCCTCAGGCAACAAGGCCGGACTCTGGCGCTGGTCCGGACGCAGACGGTCTGGCATCTGGAACGACAATCAGTGCGCCACGTCGCAGACAATGACGGCCGCCGCGCCATTACGCTGCTCAATTGCCTGCGCTTCAATGCGCGCTGGGGCGCGATGCTCGAGCGGGATGCGCAGGCCAGGGGTCTGCGTCCGTGAAGGTCGCTATCGTCTCCCACG
Organism: Vicinamibacterales bacterium; assembly: GCA_036274235.1. Lineage (GTDB taxonomy): Bacteria > Acidobacteriota > Vicinamibacteria > Vicinamibacterales > SCN-69-37 > DASUGC01. The sequence goes on along the minus strand of DASUGC010000082.1, from coordinate 3,994 downwards.
GTCATCCCGCGCTCGGCGCCGGAGGTGCCGAACGGGCCGCGTACTCCCTCTTTGAACATCTGAAAACCGTTCCGGGCGTGCAGCCCGTGTTTGTCGCGCGGGCCGAACCGCGCGATATCGGCCACGATGCTCCGTTCGGCGCCTTTCGCGGCCGCACGGACGAGCTCCTATGGGCGCCGCCGCCGTACGAGTGGTTCCGGCGCATGAGCAGCGCGCACGACGTGCTGCGGCGTCATGTGCAATCCCTCGTCGATCATGTCCGCCCGGATGTCGTGCATTTCCATCACTACATCTTCTTTGGCCTGGATGTCATCGGACTCTTCAAGTCTCTGGCGCGCTGCCGGACAATTCTGACCCTTCACGAGTACAACCTGATTTGCCATCACGACGGCCAGATGGTCAAGACGCGGGATCTGCGGCTCTGCTCGCACGCCTCACCGGCCGAGTGCCACGCGTGTTTTCCCGAATACTCGGCGGGTCGTTTCTTCCTCCGGTTGCGGCTCATCGCCCGGCAACTGGAGAGCGTCGATCAGTTCATCTCGCCCAGCCGCTTCCTCCGGGATCGCCATGCAGACTGGGGTCTCGACGCCGACCGCATCAGCGTGGTCGAAAACGCCCTGCCTCCGTCATTTCATGTGCCGGCACAGGGATCCAGCGAGGCCCGGCGACAGGACCGGGTCCGATTCGGGTTCTTCGGCCAGTTGAATCCGTACAAGGGCGCGTTGGTCCTGCTGGAGGCGGCGAAATACCTCCCGTCCGCATTGCTTGACCAGGTTGAAATCGTCTTATTTGGGGCCAACCTCGACCGGCAGGAGCAGAAGTTTCAGGACGCGGTCAACCGCGCCATCGCGGCCAGCCAGGCCCGGGTTTCGCTGTTCGGCCCGTACCAACATGCGGATCTGCAGACGTTGCTTCGCAGCGTTGACTGGATGGTCATTCCCTCCACCTGGTGGGAGAACTCACCGCTGGTCATCCAGGAGGCCCGGGTGGTCGGCCTGCCCATTCTGGCGTCCAACATTGGGGGAATGGCGGAGAAGGTTCGCGACGGCGTGGACGGCCTGCACTTCCTGGCCGGGAGCGCCCTGGACCTGGCCGCGAAGATCGAAGCCATTGTGACCAAGCGCGTTTCCGTGAAACCGACGCCGCTCGACCTCCCTGCCCAGAACGCCGGCGTCCTCGATGCCCACCTGAACCTGTACGGCTGGACGGATGTTCAACGGCGAATAGCGACTTAATGGCGCAGGAAAGGCGGAAATCGCCCTTTTCAAGTGTCCGCGGTCAGGGCGCCTTCTTGTCCGGAGTTAGCACCTTTCGGACCCCCGGGATTCGCTGGAATTCTGCCGCGGCTTGTACTATTGTCCGCTGGCGGGCACGCACCACCGGCCCGGGAACGCCAGGCAAGTGAGAATTCTCAGGGTTTTCCCGTAGTTGGCACTAGTTGCCAGCGGGGTTGACCAATGTCCGCTTGCGAGGCGACATGCCGTCGTTACTGTGTGACAGGAATGATACGGCAATGGGAACGTAGATTGCTTAGGGGAAGCCTGTGCGCATCGAGATCACCTCGACCCTGACGCAAGACGATGAGAACCGCATGGCGGCGGCGGTTCTGAAAGCCCTGTCCGGGCTGCTCGATATGCTGCCTATTGCGTACATGGTTCGGGTGGAAACGACCGACGAACACGTACTGCAGCACATGAACGCCCAGGTGGCCACCTGGGACCCGGTTGGCGGCCTCACGGCCGAACCGCCCAGACCGATCATCGAGTCCTGATCCGGTGAGCCATGACGCTTCGAGCGGCCGTTCTCACCGCGGCTCTCGCGTCGGTCCCCGTATCCACCGTTCCTGCGCCCTCAGATAACGTCCTGCTCGTCGTCAATCGCCGAAGCCAGCCCTCGAATCAGATCGCCGATCACTACATCCAGGTCAGGCACCTGCAGGAGCGGAACGTCGTCCGCCTGGAGACCACCGAGGCTGACAGCATCAGCCGCGCCGACTTTGCCTCGACGATCGAAGCGCCGATCAGCAGGTGGATCGAACGGCAACGTCTCCACGATCAAATCCTCTTCATCGTCGTCACCAAAGGCGTGCCGTTGCGGGTCGAAGGGACCAGCGGCCAGCTGGGGACGGAAGCGAGCGTTGATTCCGAGTTGACGCTGCTCTATCGCAAGATGCTGGGCAAGCCCGCGCCGCTGGCTGGGCGGGTGGATAACCCGTATTTCCTCGGCGACAAGCCCATCACCGCGGCCGCGCATTTTACGCGGCAAGCGTCGGATCTGTACCTGGTCACCCGACTCGATGCCTTTACGGTTGAAGATGCCCTCAAGCTGATCGATCGGGGCGCCGCGCCGGTAAATGACGGAAAAATCGTGCTCGATCAGAAGGCCACGGTGATGGATCGCGGCGGCGATGCCTGGCTCGCGGCGGCGGCCGCGCGGTTGCGCGAAATGAATCAGGGTTCGCGGATCGCCCTGGAAACGACCACCGCCGTCGCCGGATCCACCGAACCTGTGCTCGGGTACTTCTCGTGGGGATCGAACGATCCCGCCAATCAGCGGCGTCAGATGGGACTTCGCTTTGCGAACGGCGCGATAGGTGGCATGTTCGTCAGTACCGACGGCCGTACGTTCAAGGAACCACCTGCCGACTGGCGACCGGCCGTCGCGGGCAGCAGCACCGGAGGCCAGTCCCTGATCGGGGATCTGATCCGCGAGGGCATAACGGGGGTTTCGGGGCACGTTTCGGAGCCGTTTCTGGACGCCATCATCCGCCCGCAGGTCCTCTTTCCAGCCTACTTGTCAGGTTTCAACCTTGCCGAGTCGTTCTACATGGCGATGCCTTACCTCTCCTGGCAGGACATCGTCATTGGCGATCCCCTCTGTTCGGTCTCGGCTGGTGCCGCGGCCCCACCGGGAGCGTCGCCGGACGTCGATCCGGAAACCGAGCTGCCTCGGATCTTCGCCGAGCGGCAACTCGCCCTGCTCACGCAATCGGGCCTGAACGTCGATGCGCTCAAGCTGGCCCTCAAAGCCGGCAGCTTCCAGGCTCAAGAGCGACCGGTGGCGGATATCGAGGCGCTGCTGGTCAAGGCCACTGCTCTTGAACCGCGGCTGGTTGCCGCCCAGTTGAAGCTCGCTCAGATGGCGGAGGCCCAGAACCGATTTGATGACGCCATCCAGCGGTATCGGGCCGTTCTGGCGACGGAGCCGGGCAACATTGCCGCGTTGAACAACCTGGCTTACCAGCTCGCGGAACGCAAGGATGGGGCGAAGGAGGCGCTGCCGCTCGCGGAACGCGCGTACGCCTTATCAGGCCGTGCCCCGGTCATTGCCGACACGCTCGGGTGGGTGCATTACCAACTGGGTGAGCTTCCGGCGGCTCTGCCCTTAATCGAACAGGCCGCCAAGGCAGAACCGTCAAATCTGGACATACTGGTGCATGCGGCCATGGTGAACGCGGCAATGAACAACGTGCCGAAGGCCAGGGCGTTCCTCGATGCGGCCCTGAAGGTGGATCCCAAGGTGATCGATAGAGCGGATGTAAAGGCGCTGGCGGCCCGGATTCGCTGACAAAAGGGTAATCTGAGAGATGGTGGTTTGAAGCTGACGACGAAGCAGTGGGCCGGCGTGGCGCTGGTTGTGGGAGGCATCGGACTCGCCTTCTGGCCGGTATTCGTGCGCCTCGTCGATGCCTGGGAGAACGACGGGAACTACTCGCACGGATTCCTGATTCTTCCCATTGCGCTGTACTTCGCGTGGGAACGCTGGCCGCGGCTGGTGGCGGAGCCTCGGAAGCCGGGATGGTTCGGGTTGGTGCTGCTCATCGGCGGGATCGGCCTGCTGCTGGCGGGTTTCTGGGGATCGGAACTCTTCCTCAGCCGTGTCGCGCTGCTGCCGGTCATTGCGGGCATCATCGTGTTCCTGTTCGGTTTTGGTCACCTTCGCATATTGACCTTCCCGCTCGCGTTCCTGGCCCTGATGATTCCGATCCCGGCCA
>DASUGC010000081.1:0-2336 GCA_036274235.1 Vicinamibacterales bacterium | reverse complement strand
ACGCGATAGTGGTTGATCCGGGACGGATGCTCCGACTCGTTCGCCGGACCTGGCGCCTTGTCCTTGTCGTCCTGCGGGCCACGGCGCCAGCGCAGAAGGTCCATCGCGATGGAGTGTACTCCGGCGTGGTACCATCCGCCTCCGCTTCGGCGGGACAGGTCCTGACGCGCTTCGGCGAGATTGGAGATTGAGATGAACGTACTTCGCGTGATCCTGGCTGCCCTTGTCGCCGTCGTCATCGGCGCCGGTGTTGCCACTGCCCAGGATGTGGCCATCACGAACGCGCGGATCATCGTCGGCAGCGGCCAGGTCATTAACTCCGGCACCATCGTCGTCCGCGGCGGAAAAATTGTTTCGGTGACGCAGGGGCCGGCGGCCACGCAGGGGCTTTCGCCGGGGCCGGCGGGTGGGATCTATGCCGTGATCGACGCGAAGGGCATGAGCGCCGTCCCCGGCTATATCGACGCGCACAAGCACGTCAACACCGGGCCCGACGAGAAGGCGCAGATGCAGGCGCTGCTGGAGGCCGGCTACACCACCATCCTCTCAGGCGGCGGGCCGGGCGACGGCAACATCACGCTTCGCGATCACATCGAGTCGGGGACGATCAACGGCCCGCGCATCATCCCGTCTGAGCGGATCAATCTGCGCGGCACGCCCGATGAAGCGCGCGCGGCGATTCGCGCGATGGCGGCGAAAGGAATCAAGCACACCGGCGAGATCGCGTTGACGCCGGTACCCGGACCGACGGCGGCCGAGATCGACGTTCTGAAGGCGGTTGTCGACGAAGGCGCGAAAGCCGGCGTGCAGGTCAACGTGCACGCGGTGAGCACACCAGCGATGGTTGCGGCAGTCGACGCGGGCATCCGCCGGCTGGTGCATCTGCCGAACAAGGACTTCACGAGCCACGAGGCGGCGCAGAAGGTTGCGAAGGCCGGCGCGATCGCCCTCGGCACGGTCGGCTTCGGCGCGCCGATCTTCGGCGTGTTCGCGAACGACAACAATCCGCGCTTCCGCGACGGCAAGCCGTGGCCGGAAGCGATCGCCGGCGCGAATCGCGATGCCGCCAACAGGGCGCTGGGCACCGAGGCGGCGTACGCCATGATGAACGCGCGGACGATCTGGGATAACGGCGGCCTGATCGGCTACTGCACGGACACCAACTACGAAGCGCTGGCAGGTCTCGAGCACGAGCTCAAGTCATACAGCATCATGTTTTCGATGCAGGACATCTTCAAGCTGATGGGCCCGAACACCGCCGCCTACATCGGCATGGCCGATCAACTCGGGACGCTCGAGGCCGGCAAGCTGGCGGACATCCTGCTGCTCGACGGCAACCCGATGGAAGGCATTCACAACATGCTGAAGACGAAGGTCGTGCTGAAGGCCGGGAAGATCGTTGTCGACAAACGTTGATCAGATTTGAACCACGAAGAACACGAAGGACACAAAGAATAATAACGCTTCGTGATCTTCGTGACCTTCGTGGTTAAGCCTTCTAGTATTGGACTACCCGCGCGTTGCCCATCGAGGTGTTCACGCGCAGGCGGACGGTGGGCGCGTTCGGATCGTCCGGCTGACGGATATCCGGCGCGCGGTTGGTTGATTCGCCGCCATCGGAGCTGCGCACATCGGCGTCCACGCGGATGTTCGCGGGAACCCGAACCGTGAGCTCTCCCATCGACTGCTCGAACCTGACGTTGGCCTCATGACCCTCGGGCCACGCGCCGTTGAGGTTCACCGTCAGGTTGCCCATGCTGCCCGACCCGTTGATCGTCTCCGCCCTCGCATTGCCGAGATTCTCCAGGACGACGTTGCCCATGCTGGTGTTGAAACGCAGCTCGCGGGCGCCCGCGGCGACCGGCTCGCGGAAGTCGACGTGATGCTCGCCCATCGACGCGTTGACCGACACATCGCTGAGCGTGAGGCCGCCAAGATCGATGTCCGAGCGGCCCATTGACAGGACCAGCATCAGCTCGAGCGGCTTCCCGCGTGGGATGGTGATGGTCAGCTCCGGCTGGCTGCGCGAGTCGCCCGTGATACCGGCAAAGAACCGCGCCCATTGCGGAGCCGTCGAGCGGAAGCGGATTCGCGCGCGCGTGGCGCCAGTGGCCGGATCGGTTTCACGATTATCGAGAAGCTCGTACATCCCGGGCGAGAACTGACCCTCAATCTGAAGGTCGGTTCCCGGCTGTCCCGGGCGGATCGTGAAGTTGCCTTCTTTCAGGTCGAGCGTCAGCCTCAGCGGCGCGGTGGCGGGGCTGTCTTTGACGGACGCGTCCCGCTCGGCGCTGACAGGCTCGGGCGACGGGAGCTCGATACGGCGCGAGACGGAA
>DASUGC010000080.1:0-22664 GCA_036274235.1 Vicinamibacterales bacterium | reverse complement strand
AATTGGAGTCGTCAACGAGCACGATCTCATCGCAGGCCAGCGCGAGTTCGTACCCGCCGCCGGCGCAGATCCCGTTGAGCGCGGCGAGAAATTTCAGGCCCGAGTGTGCGCTGGCGTCTTCAATGCCGAGCCGCGTTTCATTCGTGAACTTGCAGAAGTTCACTTTCCAGCTGTGCGTCGAACCGCGCAACATGAAGATATTGGCGCCGGCGCAGAAAATCCTCTCCTTCAGGCTGGTGATGACGACGCTCTTGATTTCCGGATGCTCGAAGCGAATGCGCTGAATCGCGTCCGCCAGTTCGATGTCGACGCCGAGATCGTACGAGTTCAGCTTCAGGCGATAGTCCGGCCGCAGTCCCTGATCTTCCTGCACGTCCATCGAGAGGGTCGCCACCGCGCCGTCGAACGTCAGGCGCCAATGACGATAGCGGGACGGATCCGTCTCGAAGGAAACAGGGGTCGGACTGGTCGGAGTTTCAGTCACAGCCATATGGTGCTCCAAGCCTATCGGCTGGCTGAAGGAACTGTCAAGGCACTATAATGCGAGAAGTGGAGGCTGACAGTGAAATATACCGCACCATCGGCTACCAGTTCGTCGGCACCGCCCCCGGTGCTGGTCACGCTCAGCCAGCGCGCGCGCCTGCTCCGGGTCCAGCAGGGACTGACGCTGCGGAATCTCGCCGCCAAGTCCGGCCTGTCGCTCCGATTTCTCATGGATGTCGAAGCGGGCAGGGGCAACATTTCCGTACGCCGCCTGGCTAACCTCGCCGAAGCGTTGCAGACGACGGCGGCCGATTTGGTCAGCCAGCACAGCGGTGATCCGGCGCCCCGCGTGATCTCGCTCCTCGGATTGCGCGGTTCAGGCAAGACGGCGGTCGGCCGTCGCCTCGCCCGCCGGCTCCGCCTGCGCTTCGTGGAGCTCGACAAACAGATTGAGGCGCGCGCCGGCATGCGGCTGCCCGAAATTTTCAGCATTCACGGCGAGGACTTCTATCGGCGCCTCGAAAAGGACGTTCTCACGGATCTCCTCGGCGCCGGCCAGTCCATGATCCTCGCCGTCGGCGGCGGACTGGTGACCGCGCCGGAGACCTACGCTCTGCTGCTGCGCCACACCCGCACGGTCTGGCTGAAGGCCAAGGCCGACGACTGCTGGGTGCGCGTGGTGCGGCAGGGCGACCGCAGGCCCATGGACGCCCACCCCGAGGCCCGCGAGGCCCTTCGCCAACTGGTTGCGCGCCGGGACCCCCTCTACGCCCGCGCCAGCGCCACCGTCGACACGTCGTCCACGACGGTACGGCAGGCGGTGGATCGGGTGGAACGCGCGGTCAGGGAGAACTAGGGAGAGTGCAGAGTGCAAAGTGCAGAGTGCGGGGTTCAGGGCCGCTCTGCACGCTGCATGCTGAACCCGGCACTCTGAACTCTGAACTCCCCTAAACACCCCCCTATCTGCTGTAGTATTTCCCCTTATCGGCGCCCCCGGAGGGTGCCTGTCCGTTCGTCTGTCACGAAGGAGAACGATCCAATGCGCCGAGATTCCCGAAGGGCTTTGGCCCGGGTCCTGGTCGTGAGCGGCCTGGCCCTGGCCAGCTATCCGCTTGTCGCTCATCTGACGGCCAAACAGGGCCCGCCGCCGCAGGCAGCCCCGCGGCCGATGATCAATCAGCCAACCGATGCCGCGCTGCGCGGCTTCCGGTGGCGATCCATTGGTCCTGTCGGTCAAGGGGCCCGCATCGATGACTTCGCGGTCGATGAAGCGAACCCCTCCACCTATTACATCGGCTTCGCCGTGTCCGGTCTCTGGAAGACCACGAACAACGGCACGACGTACACGTCGCTGATGGACGAATACGATGCGCACTCGATCGGCGACATCGCCATCGCGCCCTCCAACCCGGAGGTCCTCTATGTCGGGACTGGCGAAGCCAACAACCGCCAGAGCAGCTCGTTCGGCACGGGCGTGTACAAGACGACCGACGGCGGCAAGACCTTCACGCACGTGGGCCTGGCCGAGACGCAGTCGATCGGGCGCATCCGCGTGCATCCCAAGAATCCGGACATCGCCTGGGTCGCGGCGATGGGTCACCTCTTCGGACCGAATCCGGAGCGCGGCGTGTACATGACGACCGACGGCGGCAAGACGTGGGTCCTGACGCTCAAGGTCAACGAGGACACGGGCGCCAACGACATCGTCGTCGATCCGGCAAATCCGAATCACCTGTTCGCCACGACGTACGAGCGGCGCCGGACGGGCTGGGGCTTTGTCGGCGGCGGCATGGGCTCGGGCATCTGGGAATCGATTGACGGCGGCAAGAACTGGAAGCGGGTGACCGCGACGGCCACGAACGGATTGCCGCGCGGGACCATGGGCCGCATCGATATGGATTGGTGCAAGACGAATCCCAAGGTGCTGTACGCGCAAATCGAAGTCGCACCGGACAAGGAGCCGCGCGATCCCGCCGCGGAAGCGGCGGCAGCCGCGGCAGCGGCCGGTGGCGGTCGAGGCGGTGGCGGAGGCGGCGGTGGCCAGGGTGGTGGCCGCGGCGGCGGCAATCAGCCGCCCAATCCCACGACCAACGGCATCTGGCGATCGGCGGACGGCGGCAAGACCTGGGAATTCCGCAACAACGAAAACCAGCGTCCGATGTACTTCAGCCAGATCCGGGTCGATCCGAACAATCCGGATGTCGTCTACGTGGGCGGCGTGAATCCGCAGAAGTCGATCGACGGCGCCAAGACGTTCCGGCCGATTACCGGCATGGGTCACGTGGACAACCACGCGATCTGGATCGATCCGCTGAACAGCAACCACGTGATGTATGGCAACGACGGCGGCCTCGACGTGTCGTGGGACGCCGGCGAGACGTGGGAATCGCCGCGACTCCAGGGCGCCGGCCTGCCGTACCACATCAGCGCGGACATGCGGCGTCCCTACTGGATCTGCACGGGCCTGCAGGACAACGGCTCGTGGTGCGGGCCGAGCTCGACTCGCTCCGGCGGCATCCACATGTGGAACTGGATCAGCGTGGGCGGCGGCGACGGTTTCCAGTCCGCGATCGATCCCAATGATCCGCGCATCTTCTATACCGAGTCGCAGAACGGCGCGATCACCCGCTACGACCTGAGCACGGGCCAGACACAGAGCGTGCGCCCGCAGGCCGGCGGCCGTGGTGGCGGCGGTGGCGGCCAGGGCGGCGGCGGTGGCCGCGGCAATGTCCTGTCCGGTCCGGACGACGACTGGCCGCAGGTGTGGAACTGGAACACGCCGATCCGGCTGTCTCCACACAATGGCAGCACCCTGATGTTCGGCGGCACCCGCCTGTTCATCTCGCGCGACAAAGGCGCGACGTGGACGATGACGCAGGTGCTCGGGAAGAAGCTCGATCTGAACAACCGCACGCTGCTCGAGCAGAAGTACAGCCTGCCGAACTGCGGCCGTGGCGCCGGTCCTGGCGTGGAGTGCATCCTCTCCAAGCACGACGGTTACACGCCGAATGAGTTCGGCACCGTCGTCGAAATCGCCGAATCGCCGGTCGTGCCCGGTGTGATCTGGGCGGGCACCAACGACGGCAACGTGCAGGTGAGCAAGGACGGCGGCCACAGCTTCACGGAAGTCGGCAAGAACGTCCCGGGCGGCGGCACGAAAGAGGCCATGATTTCCGGTCTCGAAGCGTCGTGGTACGAAGCCGGCACGGCCTATCTGTCCGTGGACGGCCACTACGACGACGACCTCAAGCCGCACGTCTACAAGACAACGGACTATGGCGCGACGTGGAAGGACATCTCCGGCAACCTGCCGATGGGCAATATCAACTCCATTCGCCAGGATCCGAAGAACCGCAATCTGCTCTACGCGTGCGCGGAGTTTGGGTTCTACGTGTCGCTGAACGACGGCCAGTCCTGGAGCGCGTTCATGCCGAACCTGCCGAAGGGCCGCATCGATGAGGTCATGGTCCACCCGCGCGACAACGACCTGATCCTCGCGAGCCACGGCCGCAGCGTGTGGATTCTCGACGACGTCAGCGCGTTGCAGAACATGACGCAGGCGGCCATGGATGCCCCGGCGACGCTCTTCAAGCCGCGCGAGGCGATTGTGTGGAAGACCGACCGTCTGAACCAGACGGAAGTTCCCGGCGACAAGTGGTGGAGCGGCGAAGTCGCGCCGCGAGGCACGGCGATTGCCTACTACCTCAAGACGGCGCCCACGTCTGACGTCATGGTGGCGATCACCAACACAGCGACCGGACAGGTGGTGCGCAATTGCGTCGGATCGAAGGACGTCGGATTGAACCGCTTCCAGTGGACGCTGACCGGTGACGGCGGTGGTGGTGGCGGCGGCCGCGGTGGCGGCGGTGGCGCAGGCGGCCGCGGTGGCGGCGCCCCCACACCGGATCCAAATGCACCGCCTCCTGGACCGCAGCCCTGTCAGCAAGGCGCGGGCGGTGGCGGCGGACGCGGCGGCGGCGGCTTCGGCGGCGGCGGTGGCGGTATCGGCCCCGGCGTCTACAAGGTCACGCTCACGATCGCCGGCGCGACGGTCGGCACGCAGACGTTTAACGTGCTCGAAGATATCTGGCTCAATGAGAAATAGACCGGTCGCAAGTTAGAAGTCAGAAGGCAAGAGCCAGAAGTAAGGTGGGCGGCGCGAGTGGCAACACTCGCGCCGCCTTTTTTATTCCTTACTTCCCCCTTCTGACTTCTGACTTCTGACTTGCAAGCCTTCCCCTAATGCTTCCGGCCGTCTGAGCCGACACCCCGTCTAACTGTCCTAGTGACCTATGACAGTGACGTATGGTGTTTGAGCTGAATTACAAATCTGCCAAGCCGGTCTATCTGCAACTGGTGGACCAGGTGAAGGCGTCGGTGGCGTCGGGGGCCGCGCGGGCCGGAGATCCATTGCCGTCGATCCGGCCGCTGGCCGAAGAGCTGCGCGTCAATCGCAACACGATCGCGAAGGCCTATACGGAGCTCGAGAACCAGGGCGTCATCGAGACGCTGCCGGGCAAGGGTTGTTTCATCACCAGTCAGCCCTCCCCACTCCGCAAAGAAGCTCGTCTGAAACTCGTCACGCAAGAGCTCGACGACGCGGTGATTGCCGCGTTGCATCTGCAGGTCGACCGGGCAGAGTTCCTGCGCCTGGCCGGCGAGAGGTTCGAATCGTTCACCAAGCGGCGCGCGCTTGCGCTTCAGGACTGACCCATGTCACCAGAATCCCCGGCAATTGAGATCCGCAATCTCGTCCGTCGTTACGGCCATACCGATGCCGTCAACGGCTTGAGCATGACCGTACAGCCAGGCCGCTGCTACGGATTCTTCGGACGGAATGGCGCCGGCAAGACGACGACCATCAAGTGCCTGCTCAATCTCCTGAGGCCCTCAGCCGGCGAGGTGCGCGTCTTCGGGCTCGATCCCGCGCGCTGCGAGGTTGCCGTCAAATCGCGCATCGCGTACGTGCCGGACCAGGTCGGCTTCTATCCGTGGATGACCGTGCGCGAGGCGCTCCAGTACGCGGCGTCGTTCCGGTCGCGATGGAACACCGACACCGAGCGGATGCTGCTGGATCGATTCCGATTGCCGCTGGGCCACAAGACCAGCCACCTGTCGAAGGGACAGCGCACCCAGCTCGCGTTGATCGGGGCGATCTGTCCGGAGCCGGACATGCTCGTGCTCGATGAGCCGACGTCAGGCCTCGATCCCATCGTCCGTCGCGAGTTCATCCAGACGGTCATTGGCGCCTATCAGGAAGGCGCGCCGGGTACGCGCACGGTGTTCGTGTCCACGCATCTGATTTCGGAGTTCGAAGGCCTCATTGACGACTTCACGATCATCGACAACGGCCGTGAAGTGCTGACGCTCGACGCCGACACGGCCCGCGCGCGCTACCGGAAGATCTACGCGCGATTCCCGACGGCGCCTGTGGGACTCGCGGTCGAGGGCGCGCGGCTCCTTCATCAGCACGGCCGGGAGCTCCAGTTCGTGGTCAGCGGCAATGCCGACGCCGTGAAATCGAAGCTGGCCGCGCACTCGCCGGAATCGCTCGAAACGGAGTCGCTGACGCTGGAGGAGATCTTCGTGTCGACGCTTCAGACCGGCGGAGCCGCGGCATGAGTGCGGCGCTGCTCGTTCAAACGCGGAAGGAAGTCCGGGCGCTGCTGCCGTGGACGATCGGCGTGGCGACAGCCAGCGTGGCGCTCGCGGTGGTCGCGCCCGGGAACGGACGCTTGCCCTACCTCGGCGATCTGGCAGTGTTCGTTGTCCTGGCCTATGCCTTCGGGGCGCTCGCGATTTCCGCCCTGTCGCTCGGCCAGGAGCTGACGCATGGCACGCTGGCCGCTCTGCTCGTCCAGCCCCTCGACCGGATCAAAGTCCTGGCGCTCAAGCTGTCGGTCGTGGCGATCGCGCTGGTGAGTCTGGGCCTGGTGGCCAATGCCACGTTCCGGCCTGCGTACGTGGCGGACAACCCGGACCTGCGGCGGCTGGTGATCTGGGGCCCCGTCGTTGCCGGTATCGGCCTGACGCCGCTGCTGACGCTCCTCTCGCGACGTCCGCTTGGCGGCGTCGTCTTCTCACCCACCGTTCCCGGGCTGATTCTGGTGATTAGCGAGCGGCTGTACCCGTTTCACCTGGGAACGCAGGCCTGGACCGTCACCTGGTACGGCACGCTCATCGCGAGTGCGGCCGGTCTTGCGATGCTCGTGGGGCAGTTCCGCAGGCTGGAAGTCGCCGGCGAGGGGTTCCCGGGATCTCGAAACCCCGGGCTCCCCGGCGGATTCCCGGGGTCTGAAGACCGCGGGCTCCATGGAACTCCGGGGCTTCAGGCCCGGAGACTGGACGGCTACAGCCCAACCGTGCGGCGTCCGTGGGTGTGGCTCCTCGTCAGGAAGGAACTGCGCCTGCAGCAGATGACCTTCGCCGTCTCGGGCCTGTACGTGCTCGCCGCGGTGGCCACGATGATCCTGGCAGCGCGGAACGAGCTCTACATGGGGCCGACGTTTGGCGCGATCTCCATGATTCACGTGTACTGCATCCCGATCATCGCGGGATCTTTGTCGAGCGCCGAGGAGCGGCACATGGGCACGCTGGCCGGGCAGGTCCTGCAGCCGCGGAACATGCGGGTGCAGTGGACCATCAAGGCGATCGTTACCATCGGCATCTCGCTGCTGCTCACCTACGGGCTGCCGTTGCTGCTGATGGCCTTTCACAGGCCCGTGGACGCGTTCAGGGTCCCACCCTACTTCGTATTAGGCGTCAGTCTTATTGGCGCCGCGGCCATGTGGGTCTCGTCAATCAGCGCCAATGCGCTCTGGGCCCTGCTCGCCTGCTTTCCTGTCACCGCCCTGGCCGCGATGATCGGCGGGTTCGGAAACAGAATCCTGAGAGAACGTGCATTTGCGTGGGTACCAACCAACTGGAGCGAGGACCGGTGGCGCCTGGTCCGCGCGAGCCTGACGCGCCGTGACAGGTCCTGGCTCGATGCCAACAATGCGGCGTACCTGGACATCCGATGGTCGATGGAAATCATCCAACTCGCTCTGATCGCCGGGTTTGGCGTGCTCGTGCTGTCCTTCGCGGCGCGCAACCATCGCTCGCTGGATCGGAACACCCGGCGCACCTTCTGGCAGGTGGTCACTCTGGTGCTCTTCGCCGCGGCGGCCACGACAGGCTTCTGGGCGCTCTCCCAAGTGTCGTCGAACTGGCTGACGTATTAGCCTCACCCCCCTCTGAACGTCCGCGGATGCTCGCGCGATGACAGATAGATGAACCGCGCCGCGTCCAGGTCTTTCGCGACAGCGGCAGTGACGACGTCGCGCGAATGGCTCACCTGGTCCCAGACCTGGCGATACGCGGCTGCGGACTCGCGCTGAGTCCTGGCCGCCTCTGCGGCCAGCGCTTTCTCCGACAGTGTCCGCTCCGCCGCTTCGAATGCGCAGCGGTATCGATGCATCAGGAATAACTGCACGTAGTCTTTGACGGCCGTGCCCGGCTGGCTGGCGAGATACTTCTCCGCCGACTGCGCTTCCGCCATTGGTCCATCGGGATAGCCTTCCCACTCATAACTCAGCCGCACCGCCCTCGCGAACTCGGCCGCGTCTCGAGCCGCGTCGGCTCGGGTCGCCAACGCAAATGCACCCCGCTCCACTTCCAGCCTTCGACGGAAGACGACCCGCTCCTCGAAGCTCGCACGGGGCGAGACCGGGGTGAGCGTCGACTGAAACGACTTCTTGCGCGCCAGCCGTGACTCGAGGCTTTGTCGCAGTGGCGCGGGTACTTGAGACAAGCCCTCCCGCAGCTCGGCGTCGGAAACGTCGGATCCAAGGGCATCAAAGAGAAACGCGCCGCGTTCAGCCGCCGACGGCAGGATCGCGGCGACCAGAACCAGAGACAACGCGAGGCGGACTGCCATCGGCTACGCCACCGCCACGACCAGGAGTGTCGATACCCACGGGCTCGTGATGGTTTCGCGCCTCAGCAATACGTACCCAACTGAGCCGCAGAGCGAGCCGCAGCCATGGGAGTACCACACGAGCACGTTGAGCCGATCGTCCGTCATGACAGGGCGCGAGAACGAGAGCATGTCGCGGGTCTGGTACTTCTCCTGCAGCGCCGGATATCCGTTCGTGCCGATCGGCGCTCCACGCACGAGCATCGTCAGCTCCTCACCAGGGACGATGTGAGCAGCGGCCGGGAAGTTGGCCGCCGCATGAAGTTCACCAGGCGCCGGCGGCGTGGCGACAGCCTGCTCCACTTTTCTGAACAACTCTGCCGGCACGGACCCGAGTTTGGCGACGATGCCATTGTTGGGCTTGACCATCGGCCGATACTCGGCGCGGACGACGAAGGAGAGCGGCCCTTTGCCGTCTTTGAAAATAGCCGCGACGACCGCATCGTTGATCCCGCGCGTGTCACTTGGAGTCGCGGCCTGGGGCACAGAAAACAGTGCCAGTACCGCCGCAGCGATAACCGCTTTCATGAGGCCTCCTTACGCCATGCCCGTGTATTGCAGCTTCGCGGTCCAGGAATCCGTGACGGTCTTGCGATGGAGCCAGACAAATCCATCGGCGGCGCAGCGCATGCCACACCCGATGGAGAAATACACGATGGCGTCGAGCCGGTCGGCCGTGACGAGCGTCTTTGAAAAGCACGTAGGAGGCCGGCACGATCTGTTTCAGGTGCTGCGAGAACACTTCGCGCACGACGGCGTCGTAGATGCCGCGCTGCTCGGTGGACGCCTGGCCTGCCGGCTGGAGGAGAAACAGCGCTACGGCGATCACCAGTGTCTTCATCGGCTGGACCTCGCAGTCTTCACGACACGATCGTCACGACAAGTTGAACGGTCCATGGGGTCGTGCGCGTCGGTCGGTGAAGCCAGGCATAGCCGCCGGCGCCGCAGAGATCGCCGCAACCGTACCCGAATTGCACGAGCGCGTCCAGGCCGGCCTCCGTCACCAGAGGCGCCGACAAATCGATCAACCAGCGGACGTGGTACTTCGCCTCGATCGGGTTGGTCCCTCGGGGCGGGGCGACACTCATCAGGGGGCGAAGCTCGTCAATCGACGCGAACTGGGTGCCAGCGGGAAAGTCCTCGCGCCGGTGGGGTTGGATGTTTGGGGGCTCTTCCTTTGTGGGAACCCTCCAGGCCGGAAGCTGCGCAGCCTTCGCCTTGAGCTCCGCCGGCGCTCCGAGCCGCTGCCATGCCCACTCGGTCGGAGGGACCACGGGCCGCTTGTAGTCCGCCACGATGAACGACGTCGGGACCTCCTCCCTGACGTGCTTGAACACGGCGGCCAGAACCGCGTCGTAGATGCCGCGCGTGTCGTCGGTCGCCGCCTGGGGCGGCATCGCGGCGGTCATCAACAGGCAAAAGAGAAGAACGGCCTTCATGGTGCCCTCTGACAGAACGAGCCACCGCCCCGATCTTGCAGCCCACCTTCGCTAGAGCTACGGTGGGCAGGCCCGGGCGCTAATTCGCGGTCTCGCCCGGCTTCAGTTCGAGCACCTCGATGTTCGTGCCCTTGAGGTGCTCCTTGAGCGCCTCAGGCGTGCCGGTCAGCGCGGGGAACGTGCCCCAATGCATCGGCACCACCTGGCGAAGCCCAAGCCACTTCGCGGCGATCGCGGCCGTGTCGGGTCCCATCGTGTAGAGATCGCCGATGGGCAGAAAGCCGATCTGCGGCTTGTAGATCTCGCCGATCATTTTCATGTCGCCGAACAGCGCGGTGTCGCCGGCGAAGTAGATCGTCGGCATCTCCGGCGCGCGAAGGATGAAACCCGCGGCGCCGCCCAGGTACAGGATGCGGCCGTCGTCGACGATCGATCCCGTGTGCACCGCATTCACCATCGTCACGCCCAGACCGGCCAGTTGTTGCGTGCCGCCGATGCCCATGTCGCTGACGTTCTGCAGGCCCTTGTCGGTGAGCCAGAGACCGACCTCGAAGAGACACGCGATTGGCGCGCCGGTTGCGCGCGCCACAGAGGCGACGTCGGTGATGTGATCGCTGTGGCCGTGCGAGACGAGAATCAGATCGATCGGCTTGACGGATTCCGGCTTCTTGAAGGCCGGCGGGCAGTTGGGATTGCCCAGCCACGGATCCGTGATCACGCGCTTGCCTGACGGCAGCCCGATGATGAACGTGGAGTGCCCGAGCCAGGTGATGGACATTGCCGCCGCCATTGCTGGAATTATACTTAGTGGGTCGATGTCGACCACCGTCCCTCTGCAGTTCATTCGTGGCCGCAAAGTCAAAGACGCCGCGCTGGCCCGCACGCCCAAGCCGGAGTGGCTCAAGGTGCGGGCGCCCGGGTCTCCGGCGTACCTGCGCCTCAAGAGCCTGATGCGCGATCGCAAGCTCCACACGGTGTGCGAGGAAGCGCACTGCCCCAACATCGGCGAGTGCTGGCACCACGGGACGGCGACGTTCATGATCATGGGCCACGTCTGCACGCGCATGTGCGGCTACTGCAACGTCATTCACGGCGCGCCGGCGGCCCTCGACCCGCACGAGGCCGCCAACCTCGCCAGCGCGGTCGCTGAAATGGAGCTGGCATACGTCGTCGTCACCTCCGTCGATCGCGACGACCTGCCGGACTTCGGAGCGGGCGCGTTCGCCGAAACGATTCACGCGATCAGGGCGCGGCGGCCCGAGTGCCGCGTGGAAGTGCTGATCCCGGATTTTCAAGGCCGCGAGTCCGCGCTCCGGACCGTCCTGGAGGCTCGGCCTGACGTCCTCAACCACAACACCGAAACCGTGCCGCGGCTGTATCGCATCGCACGGCCGGGCGGCCGCTACACGCGCGCCCTCGAATTGCTCGATCGCGCGCGCCAGTGGGCGCCGGACATCCCGACCAAAACGGGGCTGATGGTTGGCCTCGGTGAAACGTTCGATGAAGTGGTCGAGGTCCTCCGCGATTTGAGAAAGGTCGACTGCCAGATTCTGACGATCGGCCAGTACCTGCGCCCGTCGCTCGCCCACCTGCCGATGGATCGGTACTACACGCCCGACGAGTTCCGCGAATTCAAGCGCATCGCGCTCGAGTTGGGCTTTGGACACGTCGAATCGGGACCACTGGTGCGCTCGAGCTACCATGCGCACGAGCAGGCGGAGGGGTACGACAGGCGAGAGATAGTGCAAAGTTCATAGTTCAGAGTTCAACGTTCAGAGACTCCACACTGCGCCTCTGCACTCTGCGCCTCTGCACCCTGCACTCTGAACTAACCAGCTTCCAGTATCCTCACCCGCCTCAGCAGAATATCCACCAGCCACAGCCCAAGCGCCGCAAGCACCAGGCCGGGCCAGAGCGCGCGCCTGGCCGGCTGAGAGGCCGACGCCTTGCGGATCGCATCGGCCGTCGCGCCCACGGCGCCGCCGGTGGCGGTGGCAATCGATTGCAGAACGTCGCGATCGGGCGGGCGAAAGCGGTACTCGGCGGCCGTATCAGGGATGACAAGCCGGGTCGCGCGCGTTGAGCCTGCGCCGTCCACGGCAACGGTCAGCGTCTTCGACGCATCGGCGATGACACTGGCCTCGTAGCGTCCCGGCAGCACCTGCCGCGCCACTCGCGTCGCCGTGGTCCCGTCGTCCGCCTGCAACGTCACGGTGGGCTTCAGCCGGTCGGCATAATTGCCGTGCGCATCGCGGGACTCGATCGCGATGTCGATGGTCCGGGCATCGCCCGAGACCCCGGTGGACGTGATCTCCACGCCGCCGGCCGCCGGCCTCTGCCGCGCAATGGCTCGCAGGACGGATGTGAAAAACGGCGCGTACCCCTTCCATTTGAGCCAGTCGCTCGCCCAGCGATCCTTGACGTCCGACGCGAAGACCGCGGTGCGGCCCAGGCCGATCGGCCAGAATGCGAGCAGCGGATCACCTGATTCGGTGCCCAGGAGCTGAATCGCGTTGTCTTTCACCACCGTGGCCGTCCGGCCCCGCAGGCTCGGCGCGCTGTTCATGTCCACGCCCTCGAGGAATCCGCGGAACTTGACCACGGGCTTCAAGGGTTTCTCATCAAATGACGGCGTGGACGCATTCTTTGCTTCCTTCACGAAGATCTGCGGCACTTCCTTCGCGTCTTCCACGGCATAACTGCGGCCTTTGCCCCACTTCGCGATGTTGGACAACAGCTCCTGGTCGGCCGCCGGTCCCACGGCGATCGACGACACCGTCATCTTGGACTCGACCATTTTCTTGACGAGGCCTTCATAGTCGTCCGGATAGGAGCGGCCGTCCGACAGCAGCACCACATGCTTCGCACGGGCATGCGCGTCCTTGAGCGCCAGATAGGCCTGCTCGATCGCGGGATAGATCAGCGTGTGCCCGCTGGGCTCGATCGCGGAAACCGCCTTGCGGATCTGCTCGCGATTCTTGCCGACGTTCCGCAACGTCACGTCCCAGTTCAACTGGTCGTTGAAGGTCACCACGCCGACCAGCTGCGGGTCCGTCAGCACATCGATCGCGGCCTGCGCGGCGGCCTTGCACAACTCCATGACCGCGCCGGCCATGCTCCAGGATTTGTCGAGGACGATGATCAGCGCGACTTCCGGCTCGTCTTTCCGCTCGAATGTGGTCGGCGTGATCCGCTCGAGCTCGGTATTGCGATAGCCGGTATTCCTGGCGCCCTCGGGGCCCTCGCCAAAGACGGCGTCGCCGCCGGCCACCAGCAGGCCGCCCCCGTCCTGCTCCACCCATTGCGACATCGCCTTCATGGACGCGTCAGTCATGGCGGTCCGCGCCACGTCGCTGACTATCATCGCGTCCCACTGCTGAAGGTCCGCCGCCTGCTGCGGCATCCCCGCGGGCGCCCGGACGGTGACGTCAAATCCGGATCCGGTGAGCGCGCCTGCGAGGTAGCGCGCGCTCTGCTGCGCCCCTTCGATGTACAGGACGCGGGGGCGCTCACCCACCAGCGCTTCACGGGCCAGGCGGTTGTTGGCCGCCAGGGGATCGCCCGGCATCGTGACCGAGGCCTCGACACGCTGCGCGCCAACATCGGCGAACGTCACATCCATCGGCACGGCCGTCTGGCCGGCGCCGATGTCCGCCGGCTGGCTGGAGACGACCTTTTCGCCGACGCGCAACTCCACGAGGGCCCGCCCGGCTTTCTGGCTTCCCACCCGCACCGTCGCGGTGGCCAGGCCGCCGGCGGGCAGCTGATTCGGCAGGTCAATCCCGTCCACCCACGTGTCGCCAATATCGCGCGCCGCCATCGGCTCGACAAAGACACGCACGCCGCCCGCCGCCAGTTGCAGCGTGGCATCGTTGAGCGAGCCGGACGTTGCGCGCCCGTCCGTGAACAGCGCGATACGGGCGATGTGCCCCGGCAGCAACTCGGCGCGCGCCTGACGCAAGGCCTGATCGATGTCGCTGCTTTCACGGCGCACAGGCCCGGCGGTCTCTGTCGCGTTCTTCGCGGCCAGGTCGCGCAATGCCTGGGTGTCCGGCAAGACGACCACGTTGGCGCCAAAGGCCAGCACCCTGGCATGATCAGGACGAAGCTCCGCATTGAGCCTGTCGATCCGATCGGCAGCGTCCGTGATCGCTTTGGTCGCAATGCTGTGCGAGACGTCAACGAGGTACACGATCGACAGCCGGTTCGATCCGGATGAAACGACCGGCCGCGCGAGCGCCAGGACCAGCGCGGTCAGCAACAGCGACCGGACCGCCGCCTGCACCCACCGCTGGCGAGCCCCGAAGTTGGTCCGGCTGAAACGAAGCGCGGCCCAGACGGCCGGCACGAGCAGGAGCAGCCACAAGGCGCCGGTGGACGTCCAGCTTATCGACACATCACACCGTCACACGGCGCTGCCACGTCCACCACTCGGTGGCGGCCAGAACCAGGCCCACGCCGACCGCCCACATCCAGTACGGCCAGCCGGCACCGCCGGCCGCCACGTGAGCCGTTGCCGTGCTGGTCAACGACGACCGGGAGAGATTGGACACGTCCGGATCCCCGACGTTGACGCCAATCACGCCGCGCGCGCCGCCCGCCTCAACCAGGTACAGCCCAGGCGATGTCAGCCGCGCCACGGCGCGATCGCCGCTCTTCACCACGGGAACCGGCAGGCCGTCAGGCGACACGAGCCGAGCGGTACTGGCGGGCAATTCCACCGGTCCCGCGTGACGCAACACCCCGAACGAAGGACGCGCCAGCCACTCGATCGTGTTGCCGAACAGGACCGGAAACGCCGGCGCAGACGCCAGGTTCGAATCGGCCGGCGAGAACGACCAGACGACCACGCGACGGTCGGGCCGGTCCATCACGCTAATCAGCGGCGTCCCCTTTTCGGATGCCGCCAGCGTGGTGAGATCAGGACCCGAATAGCCGCGAACGCGCTTCACGTCGATGGTGAGCGGGTCCACGCCCGCGATCACCGGATGGGTCCCGCCCGCGATCCATCGCGCGCCCGGTTCGTTCGCGCCCGGCTCGCCCAGCCACACGGACGCGGGAGGAGCGATGCACAGCGCGGGTTGCGTCGGCGTCTGGGGCGGCAACCACCGATCGAAAATCACGATGCCCCCGGTGGCCGGTTTGTACTCCGCCGGCTTCACGAACACCACCTGCAGCGAGGGATCCTGCTGCAGCAGCGCACCGATCGTGGACGGGTTTTCGCTGACGACACTGACGTTGACGGCGTCAACGCCTTCGATCCACGCCACGGCTTCGTTGTCCTCGGCCAGCGCGTCGTCTTCGGTCTCGATGCGCGCGACCAGCCTGGCGCTGCCCGTCGCGGCCAGCGGAACGACCGCGCTGACGGCTTCGCCGGCCGCCATGTCGGCGCGCTGATCGCTCAACACGGCCTGACCGCGCGACACGATCAAGCGGACGGCGCGGCCGACGGGCGCGTAGTTGGCGACCTGCACGTACGCCTCGCCCGTGCCGCCGCCACCCAGTGACGGGCGGGCGCCAAAGGCGACGATCGCGGCGTTTCCAGCCGCCTCGAAGACCGACTGCACGATCACGCCGGGATCGAGCGCGCGCGCGACCGCGCCGTCGGTGATGAAGTACACGCGATCCGTACCCGGCACGCGCGGCCACGCGGCTGAATCGCCGCCCGAGGGCCGGAGTCGATCGATGGCGGTTTCGAGCAGTGCGGTGTCGGAGGTGGGCCCCTCGACCAGACCGTCCGCGGTGGTCGCCAGGGCGACGTCGCCGGCGGCGGAGGCCGCCAGCGAACGCGCCTGCCGCACGGCCCGCTGCCAGCGCGTCTCGCCGCTTTTGGTTCGTGCGGCCATCGACCAGGAGGAGTCGAGCACGATCAACACGCGCCCTTCGGATGCCTGGCCGCGGCGCGGGCCGGGCCGCGTCACGGCGAGGGCGAGGAGGACGGCGATGAGTGCCGTCGCGACCAGCGAGACCGCGCGGCGCACCTTTTCCCACCAGGTCAGCTCGCGCGCGTGATCAAACACGCGACGCCATAAGAGGAGCGAAGGGACCTGCACGCGCGGCGGGCGCAGTTTCATCCGGAAGATCGCGACCGCGGCCGCGGCCGCGGCCGCGATCAGCAGCAGCGCCTGCCAGGCCGCCATGGCCCCGAAGCTCATGCCAGGAACCGGCCCTTCCGGAACGTCTGCAGGATGATGTCGTCGAACGGCGCGTCGGCATCGGCCCGCACGTATCCCAGGCTGTAGCGCCCACAGAACCGTTGAAGCTCTTCAGTATGTGCGCGCCAGGCATCGCCGTAGGCCCGCGCGAGGGCCGGCGTCACGTCCACGTCGCGCAGCTCGCCGGTTTCGGCGTCAACGAATCGCACCTCGCCCAGCGCACCGGGGTCGGCGTCACTGGCCGCGGCCACGTGCACGACGAACGTGTCATGGCCCATCGACGAAATGAGCTTGAGACCGGTTTCGAACCCATGCGGATCGAGAAAATCGGAGATCACGACCGCGAGGCCCTGCTGTCGCGTGCGGGAGGCAAAGTCCGTGAAGACTTCGCGCAGGTCGGTCGCGCCCTCGGTTTCCATGCGTTCGAGCAGCTCGAACACGCGGAAAATGCGGCCCTTTCCCCGGCCGGGCTGCGTTTCGTCGCCCAGCTCGGCGTCGAAGGGAAGAATCGTGACGCGATCGAGATGCGCCAGGCCGATGTAGCAGAGCGCCGCGGCAATGCGCCGCGCCTGATCGAACTTTCCCGCTTCACGCATCGAGTGACTGCAGTCCACGAAGAGGTAAATCGGCAGGTCCTGCTCTTCGTCGAAGAGGCGCAACAACAGCCGGCCCAGGCGCTTGTAGGCTTTCCAGTCGATGTGACGGAAGTCGTCGCCGGCCGAATAGCCGCGATGGTCCGCAAACTCCAGGCCGCGGCCGCGCTTGGGCGCCAGCCGGTCCGCGCGGTTCTGCCCCGCGAACGCGCGCTTGGAGACCACGTGGAGGTACTCCAGCTTCTTGAGAAAGTCGTCTTCGAACCTCAGAGGCACGATGCGTCACTACCGGAACTAACAACTCACAACTATCAACTAACAGGTGAGGCGCTACGCTTCCGCGGGCACTGACTGCAGCAGTTCCGTGACAATCGTATCGGCGTTGACCTGTTCGGCCTCGCCCTCGAAGTTGAGCAGCAGGCGATGGCGCAGCGCGGGCATGGCGACGGCGCGGATGTCATCCACGGACACAAACGCCTGGCCGCGCGTGATGGCGTGGATTTTGCCGGCGAGCACGAGCGCCTGGGCCGCGCGCGGGCTCGCGCCGTAGCGCACGTACTTGTTCACCAGCGGCGAGGCGTACGGCGAACCCGGATGCGACCCCAGCGTGAGCCGGATGGCATAGCTCTGCACGGGCTTCGCAATCGGCACGGACCGCACCACGTGACGCATCTCGATGATCTCCGGACCATCCATGACGCGCGCGACCGGCGTAGTATCCGTCTGCGTCGTGCGCTCCAGGATCTGGTGGAGCGCCGCCTCGGGCGGATACGTCACTTTGAGCTTGAAGAAGAAGCGATCGAGCTGCGCCTCGGGCAGCGGGTACGTCCCTTCCATCTCGAGCGGATTCTGCGTGGCCAGGACCAGAAACGGCTGCTCGAGCTGATACGTCGTCTTGCCCACCGACACGCTCTGCTCCTGCATTGCCTCGAGCAGCGCGGACTGTGTCTTGGGCGTCGCGCGGTTGATCTCGTCCGCCAGGACCACGTTCGCGAAAATAGGGCCGGGCTGAAATTCGAAAAACGTGCCGCCCCCGTGCGCGTGTTCCTGCACGATGTTCGTGCCGACAATGTCGGCCGGCATCAGGTCCGGCGTGAACTGAATGCGCGAGAACTTCAGGTGCAGCACGTCCGACAGCGTGTGGACCAGGCTGGTCTTGCCGACGCCCGGAATGCCTTCGAGCAGCACGTGGCCGCCGGCGAGCAGCGCCGTGACGGTGTTCCCGACGATTTCCTCGTTCCCGACAATGCGCTTGGCGACTTCGCGCGTGATGCGCACGAAGCGTTCCTGGAACTGATCGATATGTTCAGCGACGGAGGTCACAGTCATCTTCGGCGTATGAAGTAATTGAATAAGAGTGGACGCCGCGCGTCGGGCACGGGCGGCGGCGGCGTCGCGCGGCTCGGTTCGACCCGTGGCGCGGCGGCGCGAGTGAATCCGAGCGACGACGTGCCCTGCTCGGTCTTCCGACGAAGATCTTCCTTTTCGACGTTTTCACCGAGCGCGTCGGCGCTGGCTTCCACGAGTTCCTTCTTGAGCGCCTGCGCCACGAGCAGCGCCTGGGCCGCGCCTTTCGACGGATCCTGGGTCGGCCCGGCGCCCGCCTTCGGATCGCCGCCCATCGGGCCACCGCCGCCCATCATCATCTTTCCGCTCTGCTGCTCGGCCGTCTCCCGCATGAGCGGCGCCAGGGCCTGCTGCGACTCGGCGGACTGCTGCCCCTGCTGCGCCGGTCCCTGGCCGCGTTCGCCGGCCTTGTTGCCTTCGGCGTTGGGCTTGCCCTGCTGCTGCGCCTGACCCGCTTGAGCGGTCTTGGCGTCCGCATTGTCTTTGGCCCACTTGGCGTCGTCCGCCAGGCCCTCCGTCATCTTGTCCAGCGCGTCCGCCGGCGTGTCGCCCGCCGGCGTGTCGGACTTCTTGCCCATGGCTTTCGGATCCTGCTTGGCCAGCATCTCGGCGAGTTTCTGCGCCATGGCCGGATCCATCTTCGCCATCAGGTCTTTGAGATCCGTCATCGCGGCGTCCTTGCCGGCCGGATCCTTGTCCACGACGGCCGCGTTGAGTTGGGCGATTAGGGCGGCCAGCTTTTCGCGTAGTTCAGGCGTCAGGCCGTCGTCGATCTCCTGCGCGACCGTCACGGGCGCGGCCGGGGCCGCCTGTGCCCGGGCCGGTGCGCGAAACGCCAAAGCGACCGCCACGATGGACAGGACCGCCGTGGCTGCCCACGGCTTGATGGATGACGTACTTGGATAGAGCGCCGGCCAGTCAACAGCCGAGGCACGCCGGGTGGCGTGATCGAGATGGAACTGCGCCCAGGCATCGTGCGCCGTCTCGGCTTCGAACCAATGGGCGCTCCGGAGCTCGCCGGCCAGGCCCGCGTCGGCGTCCACGCGCGACGCCATCGCATCCGAGGTCGGGCGCGCGCGACCGGCCCACCAGGCATAAGCCCCCAGTGCGGCAGCCGCAGCCACCAGGATGCCCACGCCGAGCCATGGCGCCCAGCCGAAAACCCGGGCCAGGACCGCGGTGACGGCCGCCGCGCCGGCCCCGATCGGCGCCAATCGACGCACCGTGGCCGCCACCAGCCGTACGCGCCGGTACCGGTCGGCTTGCGCGACCAGATGACGAACGGGACGATCGGAGACCGAAAACTGGCTCATAACGGGTCGCTGGAACGCTTAACAATACTACGAGGCCGGGGCCTCGTTCGCTCCACGCCCGAGGGGTCAGAAGAGAGATCGCCGCGATCGCCGGGGTATTACCTCGCGAGCCGGCTTGGCGTGACGGTGAAGTGGACCGAAATCGAACGCTCGTTGTAGACGCTCGAGCGGATCCAGTCCCCCTGCGCCACGAGGGCCAGGCCGTTCGTGAATTCACACGTCAACTTCAGCGTCGGATGCTGATAGACGACCCCATCCCGATCGGTGCCAACGAGGTATCCCATCGTCAGCCGCTTCGACAGATCCTGCGCGAACCCCGGCGTGCGGAAGTTCTGGGTGTACTGCAGCCCCGCATCGATCCGTATCTGCCGCGACGGCGAGTAATAGGCGTCGCTCGACCGCTGAAACGACAGCAGCTCGCTCCAGATCATCAGCCGGAGATCCTTGACGCGATCGGTCAACCGCCGGCCGTAACTGACCGATGCGCGCATCCGGCTGTTGTCGTCCGAGAGGTGATGCCAGCCCAGGCCGGCATCGAGCGACGAGGTTGGCGAATCGAATCGGGCCGTGGCGAATCCCCCGGTTGCGGACAGTCCCCGTTCCACGACGTCCATGTTTTCCAGCAGGAGTGAGCGATCGGCGCCGGCGCCAATCGTCCATCGATCGATCGGGCGCCAGTCGAGACCGGCCACATACTCAGGCCTGACGTTCGAAGTGTTGTCGAGCGCCCAGCCGGTCAGCTGCCCGCGAACGGAAACCGAGGCCGCTGGAGACCAGGTCGTCGCGGCTCCGACGCGGTAGCCGCTCGATGCCGCGTCGCCGCCGGCGAGGCGAACGGACGACGCGTTGACGTTGAACGAAGCGGCGTTGCGTCCGGCGGTCGCCTGAAACGCGGCGCCTGCGGCGTGCAGTTCGAGCAGCCGCCGATCCTGATAGCCATCAGATGAACGGGAATCGGCGGTCGCGGTCACGGCCGGCCGTCGGGCTTCCTGCACACGATCCCACGCGGGACCGGCGAGCTGATGGTCGCCCGACGATGCCAGTGCGGCGAGCGCGGCGTCGGCCGCGGCGACGTGTCCACCGGCGCGCAGGGCCTGGGCGCGTTCGAACGCGGCCTCGCCGTTCTTCGGCTCGATGGCCAGGACGCGCGCATAGGCCTCAACGGCGTCGTTCCATCGGCCGTCGTAGAACGCCGTCTTCGCCGCGGCCTCGGCCGTGATGATCGCGACCTCCGGATGATCCGCCGCGAGCCGTGCATAGCGGCGCCTGGCGTCCGCGAATCGACCGGCCCATCCCATGACGCGCGCCTGCTGGCGGGCAGCGTCGAGATCGTCGGGGCGCCGCGCCAGGTACGTGTCGTACGCGGCGATGCCCTCGGCGTGACGGCCTGACCAGGAGAGCACGTCGGCCTTCAGGCGCAACGCCGCGACGTTGCCGCCGTCGGAGGTCAGGACCGCGTCGATGGATTTGAGCGCCGGGTCCCACTGACTGGCGCCCACGAGGACTCGCGCGCGTGAAAGTTGCAGACTGGCAGCGGCCCCGGCCGGCAACTGCGGCAGCGAGTCGATCCACGCCACAATCCCGGCTGCGAGTGGATCGTCGGGCCGTCGCACGTAACCCGACAGGGTGTCAGCCACGGCCGGCGCGAATTCCGGAGTGATTTGCACCACGGGCGACACGCGCATCAGGACCACGGACAGGGCTTCCGGACCATCGGCGGCCGCCAGCTGCGCCAGCACAAGCCACGCGTCTGTCTTCGAGCTGTCGATCGCCACCGCGCGTTCGGCGGCATCACGCGCGGCCGGCTGGTTCCCCAGCGCGAATTGACGGCGCGCAGCCGCGTCAAACTCTGACGCATCGGTGAGGCGCACACGCGCCAGCAGCGCGGCCGCGTCGCGATTTTCGGGGTGCGATTCGGCCAGCGAGGCGATGCGCGCGCGCGTGCCGGCGGACGGCGCGATTCGATGGCGCAGATCGGCCTCGCGGAGCGCGTACGCGAAGGATTCGGGCCGAAGAGCACGCAGTTCGATCGTGCTCTTCAGGGCCTCGGGATAGCGGCCCACGCCGGCGAGTGCAATGGATTCGAGGTCAAGCACATCGGCGGTGCGACGATTCGCGTCGAGCCGCGCGAGGGCGGTCAGCGCCTTCTGCGGTTGCTGACGCGCGAGTTCCACTTCGGCGTCGGCGATCGACACGGCCTGCGGATCCCATCGGTTCAACTTTTCGCGACTGGCGGCGGCCCGCGCGGCGTCTCCGGCCGCTGATTCGATCACGTACTGCCGCGCGGCCACATCACGCCACGCCGGCGCATCGGCGGCGAACGCGCGCGACGACGCGAGGGCGCTGGCGAGTCCAGAGACCGCGATCTGGCTGTCGATCAGCGCAAGAGCCGCCGCCGCGTCCAGGTCCTTTGGATCAAGGGACGACAGCAGACGCAGCGCGTCGGCAGGCTGCCCCATCGCCTGCAACGATCGTCCGAGGAGCGCGGTCCGAAGCCCCGTCAGGGTCGCGGATGCCGGCACCCGATTCAGAATCGCCGGCACGGCCTCCGGCCGGTCGGCATTCAACGCGAGATCGGCCCACATCAGGCAACGGTTCGCATCTTGACTCTGTGGCACGAGTGGCTCCGCCAGCGCCCAGGCATCCCGTGGACGGCCAACGGCTCGGTACGCATCGATGAGGGACACCTGCGCGTCCACGTCGTGTGGGGCGAGGCGAATGACCTCCTCGAGCCGCGTCACCGCTTCCGCTGGATGGCCGGTCCAGAGCGCGAGTTGGCCGGCCAGACGCTTCATGGGCAACGGCTCTGCTTTCGCGGGCGGCAGCTTCGCGAACAATTCACGGGCCGCCGTGTGGTGACCCAATGCGACGGATCGTTCAATGGCGCGTTCCACCCAGCGCGGTCCGGCCGCGCAGGATCTGCTGTTCACGAGCCGCACAAGCGTGTCCGTCGCCGCCGGGTCGGCCAGGCGATCGACCTGGGTCAACACGCGATCGTCGCAGCCGAACTTCGTCACGTAACTGGTAATGGCACCGGCCGAACGCGCGTCGCGGCCCGATACCAGGAGAGTGATGTAGAGCAAGCGGTCGGCCGCGGTCGCGTCCGGCCGTGCAGCCAGCGCTTCCACGAGCTTGAGCGCACGAGCGGGCTGGCCGGCACGCTGCCACGCCTCGACGGCCAGCGATCGGATTTCCGCATCCGCCGGGTGGGCGGTGGCATATTCGTCGAGGAGGCCGGGTGTGGCTGTTCCGGGCGCACCGAAGGCGAGCGCCCGCAATCGGCTGCGCTCGAAATCCGGCCGGCTCGTGACGAGCGCCGCCGGGACCCTGGCCCATGCATCAGCGGAGGCCGCGTATTGGCGTGAGGCCTCGAGCTC
>DASUGC010000079.1:0-3184 GCA_036274235.1 Vicinamibacterales bacterium | reverse complement strand
TCGGCGTTTGCCGCCGGGATTGATGCGCCGCCGCCGGTGAACGTGCGCACGACGGTTCCTTTGGGATCGATGATCTCCAGCGTGGCCGAGGCGGCCGGCTTCTTGACCCAGTACTTGATCGCCGCCGTGCGGAACGATCGGATGGGATCGTCGGGCGAGAAGAGGACGACGTCGCTCGCGCTGGTGAACGCCGGCCCGAACTGGCGCAGCGGTCCGATGTCATCGAGGATGTAGAACCCGCGCCCGTGCGTGGCAATCGTCAGGTCGGTGTCTTCCACCCAGATGTCCGAGACCTGCACGTCCGGCAGGTTCAGCGACAGCGAATGCCAGGTGTCGCCGTCGTCGTAGGAATAGTAGATGGCGTGCTGGGTGCCCGCGTAGAGCAGGCCTTTCCGCTTCCGGTCTTCCCGGATCGTATGCGTGTAGTCGGTGGGCTTGAGGCCGTTCACGATCTTGGTCCACGTCCTGCCGTAGTCATGCGTGCGGAAGAGGTATGGCGCCTCGTCACCCTGCAGCATGCGCTTCACGGCGGCATACGCGGTGCCGGCATCGAACGCCGACGAGTCGATCATGCTGACGCGTCCCAGGTCGGGCATGCCGGGCGGCGTCACCGGTGTCCAGGTCTTGCCGCCGTCTCTTGTCACGCTGATGATTCCGTCGTCCGAGCCGGCCCAGATGACATTGACGTCCACTTTGGACGGCGCAATCGAGAACACCGTGGCATAGACCTCGGGGCCGTTCATGTCGCCCGTAATGGGCCCGCCGGAATGACCCATCGTTTTCGGATCGTGACGCGTCAGGTCTCCGCTGATGCGGGTCCAGTCCGTGCCGTTGTTCGTCGTCTTCCACACATGCTGCGTGGCGGTGAAGAGAATGTTGGGATCGACCGGCGAGAACACGATAGGGAAAGTCCACTGCACGCGTTCGGGAATGGCGCTCGACGGCTCGCCGGAGAACATGCGGGGGTACGGATGCACTTCGCGCGACTGGCCCGTCCGGCGGTTCGTGTAAACGAGGAAGGATCCGTTGTTGCCGCCGGAGAAGAAGACGTCGGGATCTTTCGGGTCCGGCGCGATGAACGCCGGCTCGGCGCCGCCGGGACTGTAGGTTGCGGGCGCCGTCGCCGCGCCGCCGCGCCCACCGCCGCCCTGGCCGCCGGCGCCGCCTCCGCCGCCGCGCCCGCCGCCGGCCTGAGCGCCGCCCTGTTCGTTTGTCGTGCTCGGCACGCAGACCGTGCTGCCGTCCTGCTGCGCGCCGCAGACGTCGTAGGGGAGCCGCGCCGTTGTAATCACGTGGTAATACTGCGCGGTCGGATAGTCGCGTGCGGTCCACGGTCCGGCGCCCGTGTACGTGACGGCGCCGCCGCTGTCGCTGGCGTGCATGATTCGCTTGTTGTCCGTCGGATCGATCCAGAGGTCGTGCGAGTCACCGCCGGCGAACTGGCTCATGGTCCTGCCGCCGTCGGTGGACTTGAAGGTGCCGACGTTGAGCACGTACACGGTGTCCTTCTCGACCGGGTCGGCGGTCACGTGCGTGTAATAGAACGCGCGCTGGCGGATGTTGCGGCCGCCGTTCACCAGTTTCCACGTCGCGCCGGCGTCGTCCGAGCTGAAGAGGCCGCCGTTTTCGTTTTCCACGATCGCATAAACGCGGTTGGAGTCGGCGCCCGAAACCGAGACGCCGATTCTGCCGATCATGCCGGCCGGCAGCCCGGGGTTGCGGGTGATCTCCGTGAAGTGCTCGCCGCCGTCGGTGGATTTGAACAGGCCGCTGCCCGGGCCGCCGCTCGACATCGTATATTCGGTGCGGAACGCTTCCCACAGCGCGGCAAAAACCACGTTCGGGTTGCGACGGTCGATCCAGAGATCGACGCCGGCGGTCTTGTTGTCACGGAAGAGGACCTTGCGCCACGTGGCGCCGCCGTCGGTGCTCTTGAAGATGCCGCGCTCGTCGTTGGGCACGCCGTACTTGCCGAACGCGGCGACGAACACGATGTCAGGGTTGGTCGGGTGGATGCGGATCTTGGAAATGTTCTCCGCCTCGCGGAACGCGGCCAGGTGCGTCCAGGTCCTGCCCGCGTCAGTCGATTTGTAGACGCCGTCGCCAGGCTGGATGTTGCCGCGGATGCAGGATTCGCCGGTGCCGATGAACACGATGTCCGGGTTGGTTTCCGACACGGCCAGCGCGCCGACCGAAGAACTGGTTATCTGCCCGTCGGTGACCGGCGCCCACGTCTCTCCGCCGTCGATCGTTTTCCACAGACCGCCGCCCGTCGCGCCGAAGTAACCCTCCTTCGGGCGCCCGATCGATCCGGCGACGGCCAGCGACCGGCCGCCGCGATCGGGCCCGATACTGCGCCAGTGATAGGTCGCCATGAGCGCCGGATCGAGCGCGACGCTTCCGGGCGCCTGCGCCGAGAGCGTCGAGGTCCCGTGGCTCGGCGACCAGAAAAACAGCGCGCCCGCAACGAACGTAATCGCGAGCAGGAAACGGGAAGTGGTACGGATCATCGGCGTGCCTCCAGCAAATCAGGGGCAGTCTACTGCTTCTTGATGTTCCATTCGACGAGTTCCCGCCCCGGCGGCGGATTTGCGGCTCATTCCGGGTGTTACCATCGGCCCGGGCATGCATGCCCCGGGGGACTCCATGACAGGCCGGATTCGCATCGCGTTGATCGTTGCCGTCTGCGCGGGCGCCGCCACGTTCGGCGCGGCGTTTCAATCACCGGAGGCCGAGGCCCTCAGGGCCGCCGAGCCGCCGCCAGACGGCGTCTTCATTGATTCACTGGACTTGAGCGCGGTCAGCGGCGCCGTAATCCGCCGCGGCGGCCGTGGCAATGCGGGCCGAGCCGGCGCCCCTGTCCCGACGCCTCCGCCCGCGCCCGTCTATGCGCTCGGCGGCGTCACGTACCCGCACGCGATTCCGATGAACGCCGATCGTGATCTGTCAATCGATCTCAAAGGCAAGGGCGCGCGCTTTGCGTCCATGGTCGGGATCGATTCGGCGGTCGCGGCCGGGCGGGGCAGCATCATCTTTGGCATCTGGGTCGATGGCAAGAAGGTTGCGGACTCCGGCGTGCTCAGAGGCGGCGACGCGCCCAAACTGCTCACCGCGGATCTCGAGGGCGCGACCAGGCTGACGCTCGCGGTCATTGACGCCAACGACGGCACGGGCAGCGATACCG
>DASUGC010000078.1:0-19056 GCA_036274235.1 Vicinamibacterales bacterium | reverse complement strand
AGAACCGGCGCCGCGCACGCAGGTGCGCGTCATGAAGTACGTGATCACTACCGGCGAAAAGACCCTGCAGCAGGTTGGATCCGACCAGACGGACGATCGCGGTCTCTATCGCGTGTACGGCTTGCAGCCGGGCGACTACCTGGTGAGCGCCGTGCCATCGAACACGAGCGTGGACGCGATTCGCCAGACCGTGATGGCGGAGGTGGAATCGCTGGTCCAGCAGATGCAGGGCGGCGGCGGACTTGGCGCGGCCGGAATCGGTGGTGGTCCGGGCGGCCGCGGCGGCGGGCGCGGCGGCGGCGGTATCGCCGGCATCGACATTCAGCAGTTGATGGGACGCGGCGGGAATCCCCAGCAGCAAGGCCGGCTGCAGCAGTTGCAGGAACAACTCGCGCAGGTCGATCAGACGCAGAACGTCGTGTACGCCCCGGTGTATTTTCCGGGCACGGCCACGCCTTCGACGGCGTCGCCGCTGACGCTGGGCACCGGCGAAGAACGCGGCGGCGTGGACTTCCGGCTGGTGCTGGTGCCGACCGCCAAGGTGCAGGGCACGGTGACCAGCCCGAACGGTATTCCTCAAGGCACGCAGCTGACGCTGACACCCATCACCGAGCCCAACACGCCGCCGGTCCCGGGCATCGACAGAGACACGACGCGCGTCGGCCAGGACGGCACGTTTACGTTCCGCGACATCCCGCCCGGCCAGTACCGCGTGATGGCGCGCGGAGCGGTGCGCGATCCGAACGCGGAGGCCAACTTCAACGGCCGCGGTGGACGCGGCGGCCAGGGCGGACCCGGCGGCTTCGGACCTGGCGGACGCGGCGGCGGCATCCAGCAGGTGTTGTGGGGATCGGCGGACGTGACCATCAATGGCCAGGACGTCAGTGGTGTCGCGATCTCGATGCAGGAAGGCATGACGATCAGCGGGCGAATCCAGTTCGACGGCGGCGTGCCGCCGTCGGATCTGACGACGGTCAGGATCAATCTGACGCCGCGTGGCGCGGGCCAGCAAATGATGGAGTTCGGCCCCACACCTCCGCCGACGATTGACGCCAGTGGGCACTTCACCATCAAAGGTGTGTTGCCTGGCAAGTATTCAATCTCCGCGGGTATCGGCGGCGGGGGCGGGCAGTTCGGCGGCGGCGCAGGGGCCGGTGGCGGGGGCGGACGCGGCGGCGGCGGTCGTGGTGGCGGCGGGGCGGCTGCTGGCGGCGCGGCGGGCGCAACCGGAAACTGGTCGCTCAAGAGTGCGCTCGTCGGCGGCAAGGACGCGCTCGACTACGGCATCACGGTGGAGCCCAATCAGGATCTGACGGCGCTCGTCACGTTCGGTGACAAGACCCAGGTTCTGAGTGGCACGATTCAGGACACGCTCGGCAATCCGACGGCGGATTACACGATCATCGTGTTCTCGGCGGACAAGAACTACTGGGTGCCGCAAGCGAGACGGATCGCATCCGTGCGACCGGGCACCGACGGCAAGTTCTCGTTCAGGACACTGCCTCCCGGGGACTATCGCCTGACCGCCGTCACGGACGTCGAGCCGGGCGAATGGTTCAATCCGGACTTTCTCGAGCAGCTGGTCGGCGCGTCCATGACACTGAGCCTCAAAGAGGGGGCGACGCTTACGCAGGACATCAAGGTCGCGCCCGGGGGGCACCACTAACCGTCGGTCCAAGGTACCGCACGCGAAGTTGAAGTTAAGGAGCACGCGAGGGCGCGGTCAGCGCCCGAGCCTCGCGACGCGAGCCGTGACGTGCCTGAGAGGTTTTCAAGAGAGGCACGTCACGCGAGCGAGCGAGTCGGGGGTCTGGGGGCGAAGGCCCCAGAGTAATCATCTAATCTTAGGATGGACAGATGGCCCGGGTCAGGCTCGCCGCCGTCATAGCGATCCTCGGGATCGCCCCACTCTGGGCTTTTCAGGCGGCTGCGCCATCCCCTAAACCAATTGTTCCGGCGTCGGCATCAACCGGCGCACCGCAAGGGCGCGGGCGGGCGAATCAGCCGGCGCCGCCTCCGCTTGTGGCCGCCGGGCTGATCGTCGGCCGCGTCATTGACGCGACCAGCGGGAAGCCGGTTTCCGGCGCGGTCGTGACGCTCAACGGCGGCCCACAGAGAATCGGTTCGGCGCCGCCTCCATCGGCCGGCTCGGCGCCTTCCCTGCCGCCGCAGCCGCCGCGGATTCTCACGGACACCGAAGGCCGGTACGCGTTCAGGAATCTCACACGCGGGACGTACAACATCACCGCGACCAAGTCCGGTTATTCAGCAGGCGCTTACGGGCGCATGCGTCCGGAGGGACCGACGCGGCCGGTGCAGCTCGACGATAACGAGCGGATAGGCGATGTGACGATCCGGCTGTTCAAGTACGCGTCAATCGCCGGCTTGGTCGTGGACGAAGCGGGCGAGCCCATCGTCGGAGCGCAAGTGCGCGCGGATCGGCGCGTGTGGCGCGCGGGACGCCGCACGCTCCAGCAAACGACGTCCGCGTCCACCGACGATCGCGGCATGTATCGGTTGTTCAATCTGATACCGGGCGAATACGTGGTGTCCGTACCCGTCGGCTCCGGATCGT
Source organism: Vicinamibacterales bacterium (assembly GCA_036274235.1). GTDB lineage: Bacteria > Acidobacteriota > Vicinamibacteria > Vicinamibacterales > SCN-69-37 > DASUGC01. The sequence goes on along the minus strand of DASUGC010000078.1, from coordinate 16,481 downwards.
CGCCGACCACAGCCATGTCCACAGATGAGGCACGGAAGAATCTGTCGGGCACATCGCAGGCACTCGCATACTTCGCCGGCGGCAATGGCGGGGGTATCCAGGCGACCGCCGACAGCCGATTCCTGCTGCAATTGTTCGGCATTCCCAATGGCGCGATGGCCGATGGCGCGGGACGCTGGCGCACGTACGCGACGACCTATTATCCCGGGAGTCTGGTGGCGTCCGGTGCTGAGTCAGTCTCAATCGGCTCGGGTGACGACCGTACCGGCATCGACTTCAACATGCGCTACGTGGCGGCAAGCTCGGTGTCGGGCGTCGTAGTCGGGCCCAATGGACCAGTGCCGCAGTATGCGCTGCGGCTCGTCCCTTCTGAAACCGGCGCCTGGAGCCCGGAGCCGGAAATCGCGTCGGCCACGACGGACGCCTCAGGCGCATTTACGTTTCTTGCGGTGCCTGCCGGCCAGTACGTGATCCAGACCGCGAAGATTCCGCGCAACGCGGACATGTTCTATTTCAACCTGCCCGGCGGGTCCGACGGGGCAAGTGTCACATTGCGATCGAGCGCACCCGCCCCGGCCGTGCAGCCCGAACCACTGCTCTGGGCGATGACGCCCGTCACCGTCGCTGAAACCGATGTCGCGGGCGTGGCGCTCACGCTGCGTGAGGGGCTGACCGTCAGCGGCCGGCTCGAGTTTGCGGGATCGAGACCTCGACCGGACGGGCAGCGCCTGGCGCAAGTGCCGATCGTGATCGAACCCGCGGACGGCCGGGATCCGATTCCGCAGAGCGGCCCGCCGTCACAGGTCCGTCCGGACGGGCGGTTTGTCTCGGCCCAGCGGGTACCCGGCAAGTACTTCATCCGCGTCGGTGGCGCGCCGCCGGGCTTCATCGTGCAGTCGATCACCGCCAACGGCGCGGACGCAATGGACGCGCCCATCGATCTCGGGTCGAGCGTGACGAACGTCGTGATCACCTTTACCGATCTCATTGGCTCGATTACCGGCACGGTTCGTGGCATTCCCGCCGGCGCCGATCCGCCGGCCATCGTCCTCTTCCCCGCCGACAGAAGGGGCTGGAAGGACTTCGGCCTCAATCCGTCACGCCTGAAATTGACGCGCGCGGGAGTCCAGTCCGGAGGCTTCAGTTTTGGATCGCTCGCGGCCGGCGACTACTTTGTGATTGCGATTGGCGACGAGTACAGCGCGGATTGGATGAATCCGGACTTTATCGAACAGCTATCTCGCACAGCGCAGCGGATCACGCTCGCACCAGGTGAGAAGCGCATCGTCGATCTCCCGCTGTCCGACATCAAGCCTCAGGACAGCAACGACGCGCCTGCCCGCCGCAGCTTCAGCGAAGGCCAGAACGCCGGGCTTGCCCGCCGTAGCTTTAGCGAAGGCGGGAACGACGCGAACTCGGGGTTCGATGGCCTCACCACTCAAAGCGGTCCGTTTGTCAGCGACGCGACAATCGTCCGCGATCGACAAAGCCCGCCGCAGACCGTGCGAGACGGCCGGCCGCCCGAGGTCGCGGGTACCGGATCGATTTCCGGCATCGTGACGATTCACGACGGATCCGGCAAGCCTGCGCGGCTCGCGCGCGTCAGTGTCAGCGGCAATGGACTGGCCGGGGAGCGCATCGCCCTGACGGACGACGCGGGGCGATTCACGATCGCGTGGCTGCCCGCGGGCGACTATCAAGTGATGGCGGCCAAGCCGGGCTACCTGTCCATGTTCTATGGCGCCAGGCGTCCGGGACCGGGCGCCATTGGAGTGCCGGTCCATGTGGAGGCAGGCAAGCCTGCTCTGGGGATCGACATCGCGATGCTGCGCGGCGGGGTCGTCAGCGGCCTGATCCTGGATCAGTTCGGCGCACCGGCGCCGGGCGTGCGCGTGCAGCTGCAGAATTTCACGCGTCGCGAGGGCGAGCGCGTTCTGGTGTCCGTGGCCGCCATCGGGCAGACCACCACGGACGATCGCGGCATCTATCGGCTGTATGGCGTGAGGCCGGGCACGTACGTGATTACCGCGACACCACAGGCATCGTCCAACGTCGAAGTGCGTCAGCTTTCCGAGAGCGAGATCCGCGCGGCCATTGCCGACGCCGCGCGCGGCACGCCACCGCCATCCGGACCAAGGACGATTGCGCCCGCGGCAGTCACCGACGTACCGGCCGTTCAACTCACCGGACGGTCCGTTGGTTTTTCGCCGGTCTACTATCCTGGAACGCCTCGCGAACAGGAGGCCGTCGAATTCACGGTATCGGCGGGCCAGGAACTCACGGGGATCAATCTGCAACTCGTCCTGGTGCCGGCCGCGCGGCTCGAAGGGCGTGTCTACGGCCCGAACGGCCAGCCTGCGTCTGCCGCTCAAGTCTCGCTGATGCGATCGGGGGGCTCCGAGAAAACCAGCATTGCGGTGCGGCAGCAGGAGGGAAACTTCCAGGTCGTCGGCGTGCCGGCCGGACGGTACACGCTCGTGGCGACGATGGAACCACCGCGCGTTTCACAGGCGGCCGGCGCAACGGCCACGCCGCCCGCGGGCCCGTACTACGCCCAGCAGGAAATTGATGTCACGGGTGTCGACCAGACGAATCTGACACTGTCCGTGGCGCCTATGCTCAGCCTCAGCGGCCGTGTTCTCATCGACGGCGCCGCTCCACCGGACATGCGCCAGGTGCGCGTGCAGCTCGAACCCGTGGGGAACGCAAACCGATCACCGGGGCCGGCGTCGCCCGACCAAAGCGGTGCCTTCACGATCACTGGAGTTCTGCCCGGCCGGTACCGGTTGAGCGCGAGCGCGTCCGCTTCGTCGCCGGGCGTGACCTGGGCGGCGCTATCGTCGCAAATCGATGGCCAGGACGGGCTGGTGACGCCATTCGAAATCCGCGCCGATCGACCACCTGCCAGTCTTGTGGTCACGCTGACCGATCGTCCCGCAGAGATCTCCGGCACGCTGCTCGATGGCGCCGGCCGGCCGGTCGCGGGCATGACCCTTCTGGTTTTCCCCACCGACCGCAGCAAATGGATCGCCAACTCCTCACGCGTCAATCGATCGACGCGATCGGGCCCGGACGGTACGTATCGCTTCGCCTCGACGCTGCCCGGGGAGTACTACCTGGTTGTGGTCACCGATCTGGATCCAGTGGAGTGGACGGATCCCGCATTCAAGGAGCAATTGGTCGCGGCGGCGCAGACGCTGACGATTGGCAAGGGCGAGAAGAAAGTGCTGAATATGAAGATGGCGAGGTGAGCAATCAATCACCTTGTAGCGCCATGTAGGGCCGTGTAGCGTTGGGGCTGGCAGCCGCCTGCGGCGGCTGGCGCTGACAGGAACGACTCAGTGCAATCTGACGAGCTTCCGCCCGCGCCGCACGACCAGCCAGATCACGACGACGAGCACCAGTACAGCCGCCGCGAACGCCCCCGCGAACAGCCACAGCGTCGTGTGCAGAATGGACGTCGCGTCCATCTTCACGTTCATCGTGACCGGCGCGCCGGCCAGGCGATCTTTCAGTCGCTGCTCCCACGTGAGGATGTTGCCGCGTTCGAAGGTGCCGTCCGAGCCGTCGAGAAGTTTGACGTTGTGATCGCGGATGCGGCTCGGGCCGTGCAGTTTGAACGCCACGAGTTCCGTTCCGTCCCAGGCCGCAGGCGGGGCGGAAGCATTCTGCGGCGGCGGGCCCACGATCTGCTGGAACTCGAGCCCATCCGGATCGATCGGCGTCAATGAATACGACGACCACGCCAGCACGCCGCACGATTGCGGCTGGCGGACGTCGGCCATCGCGATCTGGAATTGCACGAATCGCCTGCCTGATCGGGTCCAGGGGCGGCTGACGCTGTCCACGAGGCAGCCGCCTGCCTCGAGAAGACGGCGGATTTCGTCGCGGCCGATCGACGCAAACTTCGAGGGATCGATCGCCATGCCGCGCAGCGCGACGAGCGCGGCCAGCGAGGCGTCAATCACGACGGTGGCCTGGCCGTCCACGGACAGATACATCTGCTCTTCGTATTCGTAGCGCGCGCCGAACGGCCAGGCGCCGCAGGCGCTCACCGCCGCGAGCGCGATCACGATCATCGCGCGCGACAGACACCGGACGATCATCCGCCGAATGATATACTGGCCGTCCTGCGGAAATGCCCCGCCTGTTCCTGATCGACGGCAGTTCCCAAATGTACCGCGCGTATCATGCGATACGCGGCCTGACGGGGCCGGACGGACGATCGACCAACGCCGTCTATGGTTTTTCGACGATGCTGCGCAAGCTCATCGCCGATTGGTCGCCGGAGTACATCGCCGCCTCCTTCGATCTGGCGGGCCCCACGTTTCGCGACGAGCTGCATGCCGAGTACAAGGCGAATCGCGCGCCGATGCCGTCGGACCTGGCCGAACAGGTGCCGCTCGTGCGCGAAGCGTGCGAAGCGCTCGGCGTTCCCGTCCTGACGTCCAATCGTTTCGAGGCCGACGACGTCATTGGCACGCTGGCGCTGCAGGCGTGCAAGGCCGGGTTCGACGTCGCGATCGTGACCGGCGACAAGGATTTCTTTCAGCTCGTCAGCGACGGCATCCGCGTGTTCAACCCGCGAGACGAGGGCACGTGGTACGACGCGGACGGCGTGGTGCAGAAATTCGGCGTGCGTCCCGATCAGGTCGTGGACGTGCTCGCGCTGATGGGCGACAGCATCGACAACATCAAGGGCGTGCCCGGCATCGGCGAAAAGGGCGCGCGCGATCTGATTTCCACGCACGGCACCCTGGAAGCGCTGCTGGCTGCCGCCCCCACGATCCAGCAGAAGCGCTACCGCGAGGGCCTGCTCGCCCACGCCGAAGACGCCCGGCTCTCCCGCGAGCTGGCGCAGATCCGGACGGACGTGCCCGTGACGTTTGACGCGGAGGCGGTCCGCTTCAAGGGTCCGTCGCCGGAACGGTGCTTCGCGCTGTTCTCATCGCTCGGATTCCGCGCGCTCACCGCCGAGTTCGCGCCCACGGCGAAGACCGCCGCTCGCGCCTACACCGTCGCGCGATCGCTCGAGGACGTGGACGATCTTGTCACGTCGCTTCAGCGAGCCACGCGGATCGGGATCGCGCCGATTACGGACGATACGTCGGGCGTGCGCGCGGCCATCACCGGCTGGTCGTTCAGCGCCGAGCCGGGCACCGGCGTGTACCTGCCACTCGCCCATTCCGGCCTGACCGAGATCCCCAATCTCCCGGAAGCCGGCGTGCTCGCGCGCGTTGGGCCCGTCCTGACAGACGAGCGGATCGGCAAGGCCGGGCACGATCTGAAATTCACGACGATTGCCCTGGCCCGTGCCGGCGTCGAACTGAAGGGCCCCCTGTTCGATACCAGCGTCGCCAGCTATCTGGTGGACGCGACGCGCTCGAGTCACTCCATCGAAGGGCTGGCCATCGAACGCGCGAACTATCGGGCCGTCTCCGCCGAAGACGTGACCGGCAAAGGCGTCAAAGCCACCACGCTCGATGCGATTCCCGCCGATGCGCTGGCCACATTCGCGGGAGAACGCGCGGATCTGCCGCTGTCGCTCGCCGCCGGCCTCGAGGAGGATCTCAAACGCGAGCACCTCGACAACGTCTATCGCGACCTGGAACAGCCGCTGATCCCGGTGCTGGCCGGGATGGAGCGCGCCGGCGTGAAGATCGACGTTGACGCGCTCGCCGCCATCTCGCGCCGGATGCAGGCCGACCTGGACTCGTTGTGCGCCGCCATCTACGCGCACGCCGGCGGCGAATTCAACATCAATTCGCCAAAGCAACTGGGCGATGTCCTCTTCACGAAAATGAATCTCCAGGCCGCGCGCAAGACCGGCAAGACCCGCGCGGTCTCCACGGCGCAGGACGTCCTGGAAGAACTGGCACAGAGCCATGAAATGCCGGCCCTCGTCCTGAAGTGGCGGAGCATTCAGAAACTGAAGGGCACGTATGTCGATGCGCTCCCGGCGCTGGTCAACCCCACCACCAGGCGCGTGCACACGACGTTCAACCAGGCGGTGGCCGCCACAGGCCGGCTGAGCAGCAGCGATCCGAATCTGCAGAACATTCCCGTCCGCACGGCGCTCGGCCGGGAAATTCGCGCGGCGTTCGTGGCCGAGCCGGGCCACGTCCTGATCTCGGCGGACTATTCGCAGATCGAATTGCGCGTGCTCGCGCACCTGTCCGGTGATGCCGCGCTCGTCGAGGCCTTTCGCCAGGGCATCGACATCCATGACCGCACCGCCGATCGCGTGTTCGGATCATCCAGCGGGCTCGACGCGCACGAACTGCGCCGGCGCGCCAAGATCATCAACTACGCCCTGCTCTACGGCAAGACGGCGTTCACGCTTGCGAAGGACATCGGCGTCCCGCAACAGGCCGCGCAGGAATTCATCGACGCGTATTTCGCGGGCTTTCCCGGCGTCCGCGCCTTCATCGATCGCACGCTCGCCGACGCGCGCCAGTCCGGCGTCGTCCGAACGATGACCGGCCGCCGGCGCCTTGTGCCGGAACTGTCTTCGAAGAACGGCATGATCCGCGGCGCGGCGGAACGTGAAGCCGTCAACATGCCCATTCAGGGCACGGCCGCGGACGTGCTCAAGCGCGCGATGGTGGACGTGGATGCCGCGCTCGTCCGGCACAACGCCGGACGCCCCCGGCCGGCGCGCATGATTCTGACCGTGCACGACGAACTGGTGTTCGAAGTGCCTGAAGACGACGCGCCTGCCGTCGCGGAACTGGTCCGCACGGTGATGGAACGTGCCGTGCCGCTCGACGTGCCGCTGACGGTGGACGTGGGCATCGGCGCCGACTGGACGGCCGCAAAGGATTAGCGAAAACACTCGTTTTTCGGCCAATTACAAAGGTTTAACAATCAAATTGGTCCGAATCGCGTCTAACCGGTTCAGACTGAACACTGCACGCACGCCGTGCGCTGCACAGGACAGGACACACCATGAGACTCAGGATGCTTCTTCCGTTCGCGATGTTGAGTGCCGTCGTACTGACGGCGGCGGAGACGCCACAGCAAGTTCGGGTCGTGACATCCGATGTCACGGTGGCGGGAGGCCGCGGCGGCGGTGGCGCCGCGGGCCTGGCCGGTGGACCGCCGATGGCGGTGGGCACCAGCGTCATCTTCGGCAAGATCGTCGAGGCCGAAACCAGCAATCCCGTACCAGGAGCGATCGTGACGATCGCCTTGCCCGGCGCCCAGCCCATCCGCGTGATGGCCGACGGGCAGGGCCGGTTCGGATTCCGCGACTTGCCGAAAGGCCGCTTCAACATCACGGCCACGCGGCCCGGATGGGCTGACGGCGCGTACGGCCGGACAAGGCCCTCAGGTCCGGCACAGCAGATCACACTCGCCGACGGCGAGCGCGTGTCGAACGTCAACGTGTCGCTGTGGCGCTTCGCGTCCATCACCGGCCGAGTCGTGGACGAATCCGGAGACCCCCTCGTGAGCATGCCCGTGCGCGTGCTCAAACGCACGACCGTCGGCGGCAAGATGAAACTGAACATGGTGACGCAGGACGCCACCGACGATCGGGGCGTATATCGCGTCGGCTCGCTGGAACCTGGCGACTATGTCGTCGCGGTACCGCTGCAGAACAACTCAAGCGGCGACGTGCCATTTGCCGCGGCCGAGGGCGCGATGCGCGAAGTCATGGCCGTGAGGGCGGTCGCCGTGGCCGCGGGCTCAGACGGGCCCGTCATGCTGAACGGCATCATGGGGGGATCGGGACCATCAGCGGGTGTGGGACCCGACGGCCGGCCACTGGCATTCGCGACGATGTTCTATCCGAATGTCACGACCTCGGCACGCGCGCAATTGCTGACGCTCACGTCCGGCGAAGAGCGCTCGGCCGTTGACTTTCAGATGAGACCGGTGCCGATTTCGAAGGTGTCAGGCGTGGCGTCCGGCCCCGATGGTCCCATTGCCAATCTTCAGATCGCGCTTGTGCCGGCTGAAGCAGACGAGGCCGCGTCGTCACTGGAAGTGATCAACGGATTCAGCGACGAGCAGGGCCGATTCACGATTGAAGGCGTCCCGCCCGGCCAGTACGTGTTACGCGCGACTCGGACGCCTCGCGCGGCCATGGGCCCCGGTGAATTCACGAGCCTGAGCCAGAACGGACAGGTCATGGCCGTCCGTGTCATCAGCTCCTCCGGGACGGCAGCGCCGCTGCCAACCGATCCCACGCTCTGGGCGGAGATGTCCGTGAACGTCGGGAACAAGGACGTGACCGATCTGGCCGTAGGACTGCGGCCGGGCATCAAGATGGCCGGCATGGTGAGATTCGATGGCGGCGCGGAAAAACCGGCACCGGATCAGCTCGGCTCCATCATGGTGACTCTGGAACCAGCCGACTCACGGCCCGGCGTCTCGAACGCCCGTGGACGCGTGGACCAGAACGGCTCCTTTGCGACGGTCGGTGTGCCGCCCGGACGCTATTTCCTCCGCGTCAACGGCGCATTCCAGAACTGGTCGTTCCAGTCGGCGATGGTCGGCGGCCGCGACGCGAGCGTTGAACCAGTCGAGTTCACCTCGGCAGATCTCAACGGCGTCACGATCGTCTTCACGGACCGCGCGACCGAACTGTCCGGCCAGGTGACAGGTGACGGCGCGCTGGATTCCCTGAGCGTCCTGGTTTTCCCCGCCGACTCCGCGGCGTGGACGGGTTACGGCAACAGCTCCCGGCGATTTGCGACGACGCGCGTGGACAAACAGGGGAATTACAAACTGTCGAATCTTCCGGCTGGCCAGTATCTGGCCGTCGCGCTGCCGGACAAGCTCATCAACGACTGGCAGAACCCGAAGTTCCTCGAGTCGCTGGTCCCCTCGGGCGCGCGGGTGGTCATCCGCGACAACGAGAAGGTGACGGCCGGTCTGCGGGTGGCGCGATGAAAACCACACTGACTCTTGCCGTTGTGGCTGCGATCGGGATCGCGTCGGCGCTGCACGCGCAGCAGGTTCGCGACTCGAGCTCTCCCGCCGCGCCGACGAAGGCCGGCACTGGCGTGATTAGCGGCGCCGTCGTTACTGATGAGCAGGCGCCGCAACCCATCCGGCGTGCGGCGGTCTCCGTCGTCAACGTTGACGGATCGGTGGCGCGGAGCACATTCACCGACGACGCCGGCCGATTTACGCTCACTGCGTTGCCTGAGGGCCGGTACACGCTCAGTGCGACCAAAGCTCCCTATCTCCGCACGAATTACGGCGCCAAGCGGTACGACTTTCCGGCTACGCCCATCACGCTCAAGGACGGCGGCCGCATGTCGGATATCGCGCTGAAGATGCAGCGCGGCGGCGTCTTGAGCGGGCGCATCACAGACGAGAACGGCGAGCCCGCGTTCGGCGTCAGTGTGCGGGTGCTGCAGCTGCGCATGCAGTTCGGCGAACGGACGTTTGTGCCCGTCGCCTCATCGGGACTGACCAACGACGTCACCGACGACAAAGGCGTCTACCGGCTGTTCGGGCTGCCTCCAGGCGAGTACACCGTCAGCGCCACTCCGCGAACATCGTCCGGAGAGATCCGCGCCATGACGGATCAGGAGATTCGGGAAATCATGCAGCAGTTGCAGCAGCAGCAACAGCAGCAGGCGGCCAGCCAGAGCATGCAATCCACGTCTCCGGCAGGACAGCCGCCGCCGAACGCCTCCCAGCCGCCGCAGCAGGCGCCATCGGATCTGAGCAAGGTGACGGTCGCGTTTACCCCGGTCTTTTATCCGGGCACGACCGTGGCCGCGTCGGCTTCGACCGTCTCGATTGGGCCGGGCGAGGAGCGCACGGGAATCGATATCGCACTCCGGCTTGTTCGCACCAGCACGATTGAGGGCGTGGTCGTTCCTCCGGCTGACGTCGCGCCGCAGGCGGTGCAGATTTTGATGGTGCCGAGTTCACCCACTGGTAGTCCGGCGGGCCTCGAGATTCTTGCGCTGCAGCGCGCGAGCGTCGGCCCGGATGGACGTTTCAAGTACACGGGTGTCGCTCCGGGGCAGTACACGATTTCCGCGCAGGTCAACAAACCTGCCGGCGGCGTTCCACCTCCCCCGCCTCCCCCACCGCCGCCGCCCGGCGGCGCGGTCGGAGCGCCGGGGCAGGTCATGACCTTCACACGCACGGTCACGGCCGGTGGCGGTGGTGAGATGCCGATGGACATGATGTTTCTCGGCGCGCCAGGCGGTGGAAACGGCACACCATACTGGGCGCAGGCGGATGTGTCGGTTGACGGCGCGCCCGTGTCCGGCGTGACGCTGTCTCTGCAACCGGGCATGACGATGACCGGACGCGTGGAATTCAAGAGCGCGAACATGCGCAGCAGCGATCCCAAACGCGTGCAACTGATGCTGGTGCCGGCGCCCACCGGCGGCGGCCCGCGCATTTCGACCAGCCAGCCGACGATGCAGATCGATGAAACCGGCAAGTTCACGATCACCGGTGTTGTGCCGGGCCGATACCGTCTGTCGGGCAATGCGCCAATTCCGGCGGGATCGGGGCCGGGCGCGCCGTGGCGGCTCGGCTCGGCGGTGGTCAAGGGTCGCGACATCCTGGACTTCCCGCTCGACGTCGCGCCCGGCGATCAATTGACGGACGTGGTCGTCACATTCACGGATGCGACCCAGAGCATCGGCGGATCGCTGCAGGATGAATCCGGACGGCCGGCGCCGGACTACACGATCGTCGTCTTTGCGGCGGACAAGGCCTATTGGACGCCGAGCAATCGCCGCGTCCGGACGGTCAGGCCCGGCACGGACGGCAGGTTCACCGTCGCGAATCTGCCGCCCGGCGACTACCGCATGGCGGCGGTTGTGGACCTCGCGCCCACGGACGTCAACGATCCGTCGTTCCTGGAGCAGATCGTCGGCGCCTCGTTTCCCATCACGCTTGGCGTGGGCGAAAACAAGACTCAGGACCTCAAGATCAAGGGCGGCTTATAATCTGACCTCGTGACAGAACCGGTCGTTGTCCCGCGCGAACGCCATCCCATTTCGCGCCGGGACATCGATCCGGATGCGCTGCGCGTGCTGTACCGCCTTCAACAGCACGACCACGTCGCGTACCTGGTCGGCGGCAGCGTCCGCGACCTGATCCTCGGCCGGCGCCCCAAGGACTTCGACATTGGGACCGACGCGCATCCCTACCAAATCAAGCGGCTGTTCCGGAACTGCTGGATCATCGGCCGGAGGTTCCGGCTCGCTCACATCAAGTTCGGCCAGAAGACCATCGAGGTGGCGACGTTTCGCAAGAACGTGGCTGAGACAGCCTCAGAACCGCCTGTCGAGACTCCGGCAGACGAGCCCGTCATCGTCGCCTCCGCCGCGCCCGATCGGCCGGTTTCCGGCACGCTGGTCGATGAGGAGTCCGGCGAGGAGCTGACACCGGCGCAGCGCGATCTGCTGGCGTATTTCGGCGGCGGCCGCAGGTCATCGGCGCGCGCAGGTCCTGCATCCTTGCCCACGACGCGTCGAAGCATGGACGCGGAGGCGGGCGCCGGCCTCGCTGAAGCTCCGGCCACCCGCCGAACTCAGCCGGCCGGAGCGGAGGCGGGGATCGTCCATCGCGACAATACGTTCGGCACGACGGAGGAAGACGCGTTCCGCCGGGATTTCACCGTCAATGCGTTGTTCTACGACGCCTCGACGAAATCGATCATCGATTACGTCGGCGGCCTCGAGGATCTGGAGCGGCGCATCATTCGATCGATCGGCGATCCGCGCGTGCGGTTTGTCGAGGATCCGGTCCGCATGCTGCGCGCGGCGGTACTGGGCGCGCGGCTGGGATTCGAGCTCGACGGCCTCGTGGTGGACGCGATCGCGGAGCTGCGGTATCTCATCACCAAGGCGTCACCGGCGCGGCTGCTCGAGGAGTACTTCAAGATCCTGCGATCGGGATCCGCGGAAGTCAGCTTTCGCGCGCTCGATCGCGTCAGGCTGCTGGAGCTGATGACGCCGGAGCTGGCGTCGCCACCGGAAGCGCTGTGGAACTCACTTGCGCGGCTCGATCGATACCGGCAACAGCACCCGTCCGCGCCGGCCGAATTGACGACGGCGATCCTGATCGGCGCGCTGCTCTATCCCATCGGCGCGCTGAACCGGCGCGCGCCCGATCGCGGCGCCGGCGACGATGAGGCCACGGAGCGGGTGAGCTTTGGCGCGCTGCCGGTCGCGCGCAAGGATCTGGATCGGCTGCGGCACCTGCTGCAGACGATTCCGCGGCTGACCGATCCGGCGCTGCCGCCGCGCGTCGCGCGCGGCCTGCCGCAGCGGCCGAGCTTTGGCGACGCGGTGACGTGGTTCGAGATCTTCGGCGACGAGCCGGAGCTGGCCGCGCACTGGAAACACGTCCGCGCGGCGAACCCACCGCGGCCGCACGGCCGCGACCACGGTCATGGCCACCGCCCGGCGCAGCGCCACCAGTCGCATGGCCACCCGCAAGCTCACGGCCACGGCACGGACGGCGCCCACGCGCCCGCCGGCGACGGACATCGGAGGCGGCGAAGACGGCGCAGGAGAGGGCGTGGGCGTGGCGGGTCTGGTAACTGAAGTTGCCTGTCAGCTCACACGGAGACGGCGGAGGGACGGAAAAACGGAGACAACTGAATCGCGGGGTCTCGTCGTTGGTCTAATGGCTCTTTCTTGTGACGCGGCTGTAGACCAACCGGGTCTTTGACTTGATGTCGTTCTTGCCATTGTTGGCGGTCCGGTCGGTCTCGACGACGAGATGGCCCGTGCGCTGCGTTTCCTGGATTGGTAGCTACACCCCACTCCCGGAGCGCAGCGTGTTGCAAGCGGATCAAATTTCCACTCGCCAGAGATCGACGGTTGCTGCGGACTGACGATCGCAAAAAAGAGGCTGGCCCATAACGTTTTTAAGCATCGTCATTCCTCCCACGTCTACCAACCTAATTTCTCCGTGCCTCCGTCCCTCCGCCGTCTCCGTGTGAGCTGATCCCGACTACCGCCGCCAAGTAATCCCCACTCTTACCGATCGTCCCGGCGCGAGCGTCACCAGCGGCGTCTTGCCCGCCTCGATCCGCGAATCGCCGGCGTTCTCGACCGTCACATTCCAGGTGAACACGCCAGGGCCGGCGGCGTGCAGTTTGATGTCGCCGAGGAGGCGCAGGTCGAACTGAGATGCCGGGGCGAGCTCGAACACGTTGCGGTCGTCGTCGAACTGGCTGGAGAGATAGCGGTACACGGCTGCCGCCTGCAGCCAGGAGCGGACGCGGACGTCTCCACTGACCGAGACGGACGTACGCGGCACCTGCGGCAGATCGTTGCCTTCGAGCGCCGGCTCCAGCGAATCGCGGAAGCGCGAATCGACCAGAAGCGCCGACACGCGCAGCCGCGCGGGCGTCCACGGGCGCACCTCCGCGTCCAGCTCGAAGCCGTGCGCCACCGCGGTGCCCGCGTTCTGCCGCTGCCGGATGATCGTCGGCGTGGACTGAATCGTCACGTTGGAAATCGCGTTGTCCACGGTGGTCCAGAAGCCGCCGGCGGAGGCGCTCCACCTGGACGACGCATAGGCGAGAGCCACGTCCCCCGTTTGCGCGTGCTCCGCGTTCAAATCCGGATTCGCGAGCGTCAGCACGGCGCCGACCTGGAAGTTGCGCACGAGTTCGTTGAGCGTCGGCCAGCGATGGCTGGTGGCGAACGAGCCCCTGAGGGCGACGGCGCGCGTCATCTGCCAGGCCGCCGTTACGTTACCGACGGTGGCCTCGTCCCGCGCCGCGTCGTCTGTCGGCGCCGCCCGCCACTCGTGACGGATGCCCGCGCCCAGACTGACGGTTGCCAGGGGGTTCCAGGCCCCATGCGCGGAGACACTCTCGTTTTCGTCGGTCAAATCGCGGCTTGTGGTCGAGGCGGGTCGCACTTCCTTGAAGGTCGCGGACGCCCACGCCAGGGTCCCGCGCGCGGTCACGTACCCTTTCGGGATCGGCCGCCCGGCCTCGACGATCGCGCGCGTGGTGATCGCGTCGGTGAACTGCGTGGATGTCAGGGTCTCGCTCCCCCGGCCCGCCGCGACGCTCGAAAATGACTGCTCGAAGCTGTTGGGACTGACGGAGACGCGCGCGGCCAGGCCGATGTCGCGATACAGGCCGTCAAAGGACACCTGCCCCGTGCCCCCGGACATCGTGTTGCGCTGGAGTGGCGTGCCGTTGCCGCGATCGTCGGATCCGCCCAGCGCGCTGAATGTGAGCCTGCGGTGGACGTCACCGGTGGTCACCTTCACGAACGCGTTCCACCACTCGGCATCGGCCGCCACGTCAACGGCCCCGCGAGATTCCGGCGCGACGGGAATCACGCCATCCGTCCTGAAGTAACTCGCCGCGCCGAACCAATTCGAGCGCCCGGACGCGCCGCCCGCAGAAGCGTCAAACGCGCCGACGCCGAGCGATCCCCCGGTCGCGGCCACCTGCACGCTGCGGCGATCGCCGTTCCGGGTGGCGATGTCGAGGGCTCCGCCGAGGGCATCGGATCCAAACGTCGACCCTTCGGCGCCGCGATCGATGGCCACCGACGAGGTGGCAAGCGTCGGGATGCGCGTCCATGTGACCCATCCGCCGAATCCGTCGTTGAGCGGCACGCCGTCGAACAGCACGAGCCCGCGGCTCGATCCGGACGCCGACAGGCCCCGCATCGTCACGCCCTGTGTGGTGGGATTCGACGCGCGTGATGAGGTGCGCCGGAACAGCGAAAAGCCGCCGATCACGCGCAGCGCCTCATCGGCCGTCACCGCCGGCAGTTGGGCGAGCGTTTCGGCCGACAGCACGGTCGTGCCTGTCATGGGCCGCCGCCACTCCTCTTCGCGATCGTTGGCGGTAACGATGACGGATTCATGAATGCCCGATGGCGCCAGTGTCACGGTGACCGGCGACTCCTTCACAACCAGCCGCGCCGTCGTGAAACCGCTGGCTCTGACCTCAATCGCCACCGGCAGCGTGACGTTCGGCAGGGCAAACGTTCCGTCTGCGCCGGTCGTGGCGGTGTCTGTCCGGTTGTCCTGAACGGCGATGACGACGGCTGCCGGAATGGGTTTGTGATCGGCGGACTGGATCGTGCCGGTCACTCCGACCCGGACAAGCGCCGCCAGCAGAATCGCGGACACCACGCTAACCGTGCCGGCGTTCGAACTCTTGCATGAAGGCCACCAGATCCACGACGCCTTGTTCCGGGAACGCGTTGTAAATCGACGCCCGAAGCCCGCCGACGGATCGATGCCCTTTCAGGCCGTCGAATCCCGCGGCCGTGGATTCCTTGACGAACAGGGCCTCCAGCTCCTCGCTCGGCAGGCGGAAGGTAATGTTCATCTGGGAGCGGCACTCGCGTGCGGCGTGCGGGCGCCAGAATCCCGATCGATCCAGCTCGGCGTAGAGCAAGCCGGCCTTGCGCTGATTGATCTTCTGGATCGCGTCGAGCCCGCCTTGCGCCACGAGCCACTTGAGCACCAGACGAAGGATGTAGATGCCGAACACCGGCGGCGTGTTGTAGAGCGATCCGTTCTCCGCCTGCGTCTTGTAATTGAGCATCGTCGGCAGCGTGTCGGCGGATCGCGCCAGCAGATCCTCGCGGATGACGACGACCGTCAGCCCCGATGGCCCGAGGTTCTTCTGGGCTCCGGCGTAGATCAGTCCGTATCGCGCGATATCGATCGGCCGCGAGTACATGTCCGACGACATGTCGCACACGAGCGGCGTGTCATCGACGTTGGGCACGTAGGGCCATTCGACGCCATGGATCGTTTCGTTCGACGTCAGATGGACGTATGCCGCGCCCGGCGTCAGCGTGATCGCTTCCTGCGCGGGCACGCTCTTGAACTGGCCGGCCTCGGTGGTTGCCGCCACGCGCGTCGCGCCGACGCGCCTGGCTTCCTTGAGCGCCTTTTTTCCCCAGTCGCCCGTGAGGATGTAGTCGGCCGTGGCGCCCGGCGTCAGCAGATTCATCGGCACCATCGAAAACTGCAGACTGGCGCCGCCCTGAAGAAACAGGATCTTGTAGTTCGAGGGAATGCCGGCCAGCGCCCGCATGTCGGCTTCGGCGGCCTGAAAAATCGCGTCGAACGGCCTGGACCGATGGCTGATTTCCAGCACCGACATGCCGACGCCGGGCAGCGCGAGCAGATCTCGTTGCGCTTCTTCCAGCACGGGCAGCGGAAGAACGGCGGGACCGGCGGAGAAATTGTAGATGCGATGAACGCTGGTCGCGGACATGAGGTGAATCTTACGATGGATGAGCGTGGATACGGAGGGGACGGAGGGCACGGAGAAAAGCGTCACACACGGAAGGTAAACAGGCTCTGTGAACTGACGTTAGATCAGATGCACCAGCAGGCCATCGCGCAATTTGGGCTCGAACCAGGTCGATTTAGGCGGCATGATGCCGCCTGCGTCGGCGATGGCCATGAGGTCGTTGATGCCGACCGCGTGAAGCGAGAACGCGACGGCGGCCTGGCCGCTGTTGACGCGCTGCTCGAGCTCAGCCGTTCCG
>DASUGC010000077.1:0-26815 GCA_036274235.1 Vicinamibacterales bacterium | reverse complement strand
GGGGCTGGACCGGCTTTTTCGTGGCCAGCGACTCCAGGGCGGTGTGCAGGCGGTCCGCCGAATTCAGCACCGTGCGCGTCAGCTCCCGCGCGCCCGGCCTGACCGTCGTAATCTTGTACATGCGTACCAGCGCCGCCGCGTGATCGATCGTGTCCATCACGTCGTCGAGCGACGCCGCCAGCGCGTACAGGTCCTCTCGATCGAACGGCGTGATGAACGTCCGGTGGAGCCGCTGGATGGTGTCATGCGTGAGCGCGTCGCAGCGATGTTCGGCGTCCTTGATCAGATCGACTTTCGAGGTATCCGGCGGATCGGTCGCGAGCATGTCCTCCAGCAGCCGGGCCGCGCCACGGATCTCGTCAGCCATTTCATTGAAGAGATCGAAGAACTGCTCGTCGCGCGGGATGAAACTGAATTTGAAGGCCACGGCACCTCGCCTGACGAAATGATAGCAAAGAACCTGTAGCGGTCCTGCCTTGCCGAGGCGCGTCACGCACATGCGCCGCCGCGGGCGGACGCTCGAACGCGACGAAGAAATCAGACCCGGCCTGCCTGTACAATTCCCTCGATGAACGACGTCCTCACCATCGTCCTCGGTGGCGGTCGCGGCACGCGCCTGTTTCCGCTGACCCATCAACGATCCAAGCCGGCCGTGCCGATTGGCGGCAAGTACCGGCTGATCGACATCCCGCTGAGCAACTGCCTGCACGCCGGCCTGAAGCAGATTTACGTGCTGACGCAGTTCAATTCGCGATCGCTCAATCGTCACATCGCCAAGACCTACCAGCTGGACCAGTTCTCCGAGAGTTTCGTCGAGGTCCTCGCCGCCGAGCAGACGCCGGAAGGCGAACGCTGGTTTCAGGGCACGGCCGACGCCGTCCGCCAGGCGACCCGGCACTTCCGCGATACCGACGCGGAGTACTTCCTGATTCTGGCGGGCGATCACGTCTACCGGATGGATTTCGCCGAGCTGATCGAAGCGCACATCGAGCGCAACGCCGACATCACGATTGCGGCGCAGCCGGTGACGCCGGAGGATGCCACGGGGATGGGCATCTTCCAGTTCGACGGCGCCGGCCACGTCAGCGGATTCGAAGAAAAGCCCAAAGCGGATCGCCTGGCCGAGATGGGATCCAGCGCGCCGCGCCACTCGCCCATCGGCGATCTCGATCCGGATCGCCCGTTCGTCGCCTCGATGGGCATCTACGTGTTTTCACGCGACGTGCTGTTCGAGGTCCTGGCGGGCAGCACCGCGGTGGATTTTGGACGGGAGATCATCCCGCAGTCCCTCGCCACGCATCGCGTCTATCCGTATCTCTATCGCGGGTTCTGGGCGGATGTCGGCACCGTGCAGTCGTTCTACGACGTGAATCTCATGCTGACGAAACGGTCCGCGCCGTTCAATTTCTTCCACCCGAAGCGGCCGATTTACACGCATACCGGCTTTCTGCCGGCGGCGCGCGTCCACGACTGCCATCTGGATCAGGCCTTGATCGCCGAGGGCGGGTATCTCGATACCTGCGAGGTGCGAAGCAGCATCGTCGGCATCCGCACGACGATCATGAAGGGCGCCAAGGTCACCCGATCCGTGCTCATCGGCGCCGACTACTTCGACGAGGGACCGGGCGAACTGCCGCTCGGCGTCGGGCGCGATGCCGTCCTGGACCGCGTCATCGTGGACAAGAACGCCCGCATCGGCCAGGGCGCGCGACTGGTGAACGAGCGCGACATCCAGAACGCCGACGGCGACGGCTATTACATCCGCGGCGGGATCATCATCGTGCCGAAGGGTGGGGTCGTGAAGCCGGGGACGGTCGTCTGATCAGTTTGCAGGTAACAGATGGCTGTTACCTGTGACCCGCCAGCGCCCTGAGCATCTTCGGCGTCGCTGACCAGACCAGTTGACCGTCCGACCCGGGCGGGAATGAGGCCACGTCGATCCGCGCGATCCCGCCCTTCTTGAACACCAGCGGTTCCCTCGCGCCGATGAGCCACGCGGCCAGCACGCCGAGATCGGGCTCGTGTCCGACGAGCGCGATCACCCGGCGCCCGCGATGGGCTTTCAGCCGCGCGGCCACGGCAGCGGGCTCGGTGCCCGGCGTGAGCGCATCGAGCACTTCCACGTCTGGTGATGGAGAGAGGCCCGACGCGAGGATGTCCGCCGTCTCCTGCGCGCGAACCAGGGGACTCGTAAGGACCAGCTCGATTTCCGGATCCAGGGCGCGGAATCCGCGGACCCCCTGCCGCATGCGCTTGATTCCGTCGCGAGTCAGCGGACGTTTTGAATCGTCCTTGAACTTGTCGCTCCGTTCGGCCGCGATGGCGTGGCGAACGACATAGATCGTCCGCTGACCGCCACGAGTGGATGATTTGGCTGCCTGCATCATGCCCCCATTGCCACGCGCCGGCCGGGCCGGCGGTTCCGCATCCGCGCCATGCGGCCCACGCGCCTGGGCGTCACCCGGGACGCGATCGCCGAGGTGAGGTCGTCCAGCATCGTGACGATGGCGGCGCGCTCGCGCAGGAGCTGGCCATGAAGCTGCCGGCATTCCAGATCGATGGCCTGATCGATGCCGGCAAGCTGGGCCGCAACGGCGGGCGTGACGTCCGGCTCGCTCTGCGTGCCTCGGATGTACTGCTGCGTCACCTGCAGGTCATGGATGCGCCCCAGGTGCTCCTGGAATCGCTTCAGCCTGCGCCGCGCCCTGTCATCGGCGCGGTCGAGCGTGCCCTGGACGGCTTCGAGCGCGTAGCGCAGTTTCTTCGCGGCGATTCTGACGCGATGCAGCGGCTCGACGCCGTACACCGTCCCGGCGGCCTCGAGTCTCGCCGACAGCTTGCGGGTCCGCTCGCGAACCTCCGCCAGGATCACGGCGAGCGCGCGCGCCTGCGGATCGGCGGATTCGAGGCGCGCGGCCACGTCCTCCACGCGTTTCTCGAGCGAGCGCGCGCGCACGCCCGACAGCTCCCTGCGCATCGCGTCACGCTGATCGTGCCGCCTGGCCAGGCACAGGCGTTCGATTCGCGTGACCGCCAGCGGCGGCCAGTCCTGGCGCTCGGCCAAATCCAGCACCAGTTCGCGGACGACGTCCGCCTCGCGCACCTCTCCGAATGCGCGCGTGACGTGCTTCAAGTCCCTGGCCAGATCGCGCGCACCAAAACCACCCATCTCGGTAGCCAGCGGCAGGGCCGCGCGCAGACGCCGCGTCGCCACGCGGACATGATGCACGGCCGCGACGTCACCGCGACGCGCGTGCGACAGGTCTCGCGCCAGCGCGGCCGCGTTCTCGCGCAGCACGCGGCACAACACCTTCACGACCTGCGTGGTAGCATGGGGCATCGACTGACCTCCCTCACCGTACCACATGCGCCTCGCAGCCATCGACGTCGGCAGCAATTCCATCCACATCATCGTCTGCAATGTCCGGCCTGACTTGTCGTTCGAGGTCATCGACCGCGAAAAAGACATGATTCGGCTGGGCGCGGGCATCCAGCGCGGCCGGCTCCCGGACACCAATCTGGCGGCGGCGCTCGAGTCGCTGGCCAAGTTCAAGCGGCTCGCTGAATCGCACGGCGTGGACGAAATCGTGGTGGCGGCGACCAGCGCGGTACGTGAAGCCGACAACGGCACCGATCTCATCACGCAGGCCCGCCGCCGGCTCGGCCTGCGCGTCCGCGTCATCTCCGGCGTCGAGGAAGCGCGGCTGATCCATCTCGCCGCGGCGTACGCGATCGGCAGCGGCAGCGAACGCGCCGTGACGATCGACATCGGCGGCGGCAGCACGGAAATCACCCTGGGCACCGCCGCGCGCATGGAGAGCGGGCGCAGCTTCACGCTCGGCGTGATCCGCCTGGCGGAACGATTCGCGAAACAGGACCCGCTGGCCGGCGACGACGAGGAACGGCTCGTCCGGTACATCCATCGCGAGACGGCGGGATTTCTGGCCCAACTGCGACGCCGCGGCTTCCAGCGCGTCATCGGCACGTCCGGCACGATTCAGGCGCTGGGCGCGCTCGCGATCGGCGCCCGATCCGGACAGCCGGCCGAGGGCCGGCGCGTCGTCGTCGAGGCCGGCGCGCTGCGGCGGCTGCGGCGCAAGCTCGTGGACCTCACGCTCGAGGAGCGGCTCCGGCTGTCGGGCCTGGACCCACGGCGCGCGGACCTCGCCGCGGTGGGCGCCGTTCTGCTCGATTCGCTGCTGGAGCGCCTGGGCGCCGAGGACATCACGCTGTGCGACTTCGCGCTGCGCGAGGGCATGGTCCTCGATTACATCAAGCGCAACACGCGCCATATCCGGACGGCCGAGCGCTATCCGGACGTGCGCCGGCGCAGCGTGATCGAGCTGGGCGAGCGCTGTGGCTACTGGGCCGAACACTCGCAGCAGGTCGCAAAGCTCGCGCTGGCGCTTTTCGACGAGACTCGGAACAGCCACGGCCTGGGCGCGCGCGAGCGGGAATGGCTGGAATATGGCGCGCTGCTGCACGACATCGGCACGCACATCAGCTACGACGCCCATCACAAGCATTCGTACTATCTGATTCGACACGGCGAACTGCGCGGCTTCGATCCGGACGAAGTGATCGTGATTGGCCTCGTGGCGCGCTATCACCGGCTGGCCACGCCCAAGCGCGCGCACGAGGGCTACGGGACGCTGCGAAAATCCCTCCGCCGGACTGTGAAGTTTCTGGGAGCCTTCGTCCGGCTGGCCGAGGGGCTCGATCGCAGCCACGCGCAGGTCGTCAGGAAAGTTCAGATTCGCCAGGCCGACGATGGACTGCACATCCGGCTGCGCACGGCTGGGGATGCGGAACTGGAACAGTGGGCCGCCACACGACATGCGGCGCCGCTGGCGCGCCTCCTGGATACGGAAATCCACTTCGAGTCCTCGACCGGCCCGCGGGCGTTCAGGAAGGGCAACGGATCTCCGCCGGCCCAGCCACGACAGGCCGCGGCTTCGTCCCGGCCGCCGTCGCGGCGGCGAGGCCGGGGCCGGGCCATCCCGCGGGCCGGGCATGCCCGGGGTTCGTTATAGTTAACGGCAGAGGAGCCTCCCATGAGACGCGCGTTGATGACGGCCCTGCTCTGCGCGGCCGTGCTCGGCTGTCAATCATCCACGCCAGCGGCTGCCGATCAGGCGGGCGCCGCAGGGCCTGCGGCGCAAACAGCCGCCAAACCCGCTCCGCAGGCGTCCGGCTTTGACAGCAGCAAGGCCTACGAACATCTGCGGCAGATGGTGCTCCACGGCCCGAGGCCGGCGGGATCCGCCGCGCTGAAACAGTCGCGGGAGTACATCAAGGCGCAAATGGCCGGCGCCGGCGTGCCCGTGACCGAACAGGCGTGGACCGCGCAAACGCCGATCGGGCCGGTCAACATGGTCAACCTGATCGCCAGGCTGCCGGGCCGCCGCACGGATCGGATCCTGATTACCGGCCACTACGACACCAAGCTCATCAAGACCTCGACCTTCGTGGGCGCCAGCGACGGCGCGTCCAGCGCCGCCATCTTGATTGAACTGGCGCGCGTGTTGAAGACCCGCTCTCACGAGTACACGTATGAGTTCGTCTGGTTCGATGGTGAGGAGGCGTTCTGCTTCGGCTGGGACGAATGCGGGCGTCCCGATGCGCCGGACAACACCTACGGCAGCCGGTACTACGTGGACAGCTCGAAGAAGGGCGGCACGCTTGGCTCCATCAAGGCCATGATTCTGTTCGACATGATCGGCGCCAAAGATCTCAAGCTGCGCAAGGACACGGAGTTCGCCGCCGCGTGGCTCAATGACATCTTCTGGGCCACGGCGAAAAAGATGGGATACGGCGCGACGTTCATCGATCTCAACGGCGATGTCGGCGGAGATGACCACGAACCTTTTGCGAGGGCCGGCGTGCCGACCATAGACCTGATCGATCTGCACGATTACCCGCAGTGGCACAACGACCAGGCCTGCTGCGACGACCTCGATCACGTGTCGGCGCGGAGCCTGCAGATTGTCGGGGATGTGTTTCTGGCCGCGATGCCCGATGTGGAGAAACACCTGATGAGCGGCAGGTAGCCGCCGCTAGATGAGCGCCCGAATCTCGGCCTCAGTCAGCACCGATGCCGACGCCTTCGCCTTGCTGAATATCCGGTCAACCCGATCTTCCGTCGCCTCGAGACCGCGGCGCTCCAGCCAGTAGATCACGTTGGATCGTCCTGACATCGGCCCCACCTCGATCGCCTGTTCGCGCCCGACGGCCGTCGCGGGAATGCCGGAGTACACGGCATCCACGAGCTGTGGGTCCTGCTTCTTGTACGCCTTGATCACCGCCGCCGCATGGACGCCCGTGGCCGTGCGGAAGGCGTCGCGGCCGACCACCGGATAGTTGGCCGGCACCGGAATCCCGGTTGCCTCTGAGGCCGCGGCGCAATAGTCGGGCAGCTTCGTCAGATCCGCCTGGCGGCAGCCCATCAGGACCAGGTTCACGAGCAGCGCGTCCATGGGCGTGTTGCCGACGCGCTCGCCGAGGCCGATCGCGGCGCCGTGCAGCCGCGTGGCGCCGGCGCGCATCGCGGCCAGGCTGTTCTCGATGGCCAGATCGCGATCGCGATGCCCGTGCCAGTCGATCCCGACGCTGCCGCCGCACTCCTCGACGATCGATCGCACGAACCTGACGACGGCCGCCGCGCCGGCCGGTGTCGCGTGCCCGACGGTGTCGGCGATACAAATGCGCCTGGCGCCCGCGCGAATTGCCGTGGAGTACAGCGCGCGCAGCGAGTCCGGGTCCGCGCGCGTCGTGTCCTCCGTCACGTACATGACATCCAGCCCCTGCCGAACCGCAAAGCGGACGGCCTCGTCCGTCAGGCGCTGCAGCCGATCCAGCGTCCAGTCCTCCGCATACTGCCGGATCGGACTCGACCCGATGAACGTGCACGCTTCAATCGCGAGGCCGGTCCGCTGCGTGATCTCGGCGATCGGCACGATGTCGGCTTCCACCGTGCGCGCCGCGCAGTTGGCGCGCACGGACAGCCTGGCCGACACAATCTCCCGCGCCAGGCGCTCGACGTCCCGGACCACGTGAGGACCGGCGCCCGGCAGGCCGATGTCGGCCGTTTCGATGCCCAGAGCGTCGATGAGATGAAGGATTCGGATTTTCTGTTCAATCGAAGGCGTTCGAACCGACGGCGACTGCAGCCCATCGCGCAGCGTCTCGTCGTCGAGCATCACGGCCGTCGGCTCGGGCGGCGCCTCGACGGTGTTCCAGTCGTAGATCAGCGGATGCATGGCCCGCGGGGCGGTCACGCGCCCGGCCCGAGGTACCGGATCGCCATGGCCGTGATGTCGTCGCTCTGGGGCGCGCCCTTCGTGAACAGTTTCACGGCCGCGACGATGCGCTCGACGATGTCGGCCGAGGACGAATCCTTCATGGCCGACGCGACTTCTTCCAGCCGCGCGTCCCCGAATTCTTCGCCGGCCGCGTTCAGCGCTTCGGACACGCCGTCGCTGAACACGATGATGAGATCACCGGGGTCGAGCGTAATCGTCCCCTGCGAGAACGGGGCGAACTCGAGCAATCCGACGACGGGTCCGCCGTCCTCGAGCCGCCGCACGCCGGACTTGCCCAGGACGAACGGCGGATTGTGGCCCGCGTTGCAGTACGTCAACCGGCCGTCCTTGATGATGCCGAACATGAGCGTGACAAACCGCGATTCCAGGCCGCGGCGGCACAGCGCCTTGTTCATGTGCGTCACGGCGGAGGCGGGCCCGTCGGCATATTGCGCCTGAGCCGCGAACATGCCCTGCATCAACGCGCTCATGAGCGCGGCAGGCGGCCCTTTCCCGGCGACATCGCCGAGCGTGAATCCGAAGACGGAGCCAGGCTCGTGGATGTAGTCGAAAAAGTCTCCCCCGATCGAACGGCACGGAATGCTGGCCGCATAGGCCTCGACGAAGCCGAGGCTCACGCGGGGCTTCGGGAGCAGCGACTGTTGAATCTCCGCCGCGATCTGCATTTCACGCTCGAGCTTGGCCTTTTCCAGCTTGTCGCGGTACAGCCTGGCATTTTCAATCGCGACGGACGCTTCGGCGGCCAGCGTTTCCAGCGCGCCGCGGGTCGTCTCCGAGAGCAGCGTGCCTTTCTCGCGACTGTCGAGATAGAGGACGCCGATGCGCTGGTCGTCGCCGCGCGCTTCGTTGGATTCGACGTAGCGGACGAAATTCAGCGGCACGCAGACGACGTTGCGGATGCCGAGCGCCACAGTGCCCATGTGGGCATCCGCGAGGCCGCCGTCGAGCAGGTCCGCGAGCGCCTTGGTGCGCCCGACCTTGAAGACTTCTTCGGGAATCTTCTGGCTGATCTTGAAGGTGCTGTCCGTCAGCGGCTGCTTGGCCCGCCCGCGGGCCAGCTTGAACTCGAGCTTGCCGTCGGCGCCCGCGAGCATGATGAACGCCCGCTCGGCGCCGGAAATCTCGATGGCCGCGTCGAGCACGAGTTCCAGCACTTCCTGCAGCACCCGGCCGGACCCGAGCGCGCGGAAGCCTTCGAGAAGCGCGGTGATCTGCCGGAGATCGTCGCGCGCGCCGGTCGTGGAGCGGCTGTTCAGGCTCCGATCTTCGTCGCCGGCCAGGAACAGCAGATCGGCGCCGCCGCCGCGGCCCAGCCGGATGCGATCGCCCGGGCGCAGCTCGCATTCGCTGGCCGGCTCCCCGTTGACGAACGTGCCGTACCGCGAGGCCTTGTCGCGGAGGACGAACTTCCCCGCTTCATTGGCGATTTCCGCGTGTTCGCGCGAGACCTCGCTGCCCCCAAGACGAAGGTCGTTGGTTTCACGGCGGCCGATCGTAAATGGCAGCCGATCCATGCTGACGACCCGCTCGCCCAGCACGTCCCGGACCTCCAGACGAGGCGTAGACATAACCGTCCGAAAGTTTACCAGATGGAGCTGGGGGCCTACTGCACGGGAGGGACGGCCATGACCTTCATGAGCAAGTACACCAGCACGGCCAGCACGGCCAGCACGACCAGGACGATCCGCGCATTCGAGATCTTTTTCGCGCCCGTCCCGGATCGCCCGGCCGCCGCATCGGCCGTCGGGGCGCCGCAGCGATAGCAGATGATGGCCTTCGCGTCGATCGTCGCACCACAGGATCGGCAGGTCACTGGCGGCTCCTCACTGAACGGTCTATCTTAGTCGGCATGATCCCGCTCCGCGACGTGATTCCGTCGCGTACGACCCCGTGGGTCACCATGGGTCTGATCGCGGCCAACGTCGCGCTGTTCATCCGCCAGCTCACGTTCCCGGGCGGCTTCGACGAATCGATCTTCGAGTACGGCCTGGTGCCGGCGCAGGCCACCTGGGCGTCGCTCCTGACGTCGATGTTCGCCCACGCCGGCTGGGTCCACATCGGCTCCAACATGCTCTGCCTCTGGATCTTCGGCGACAACGTCGAGGATCGCATGGGCCACGTCCGGTTTCTCGTCTTCTATCTCGTGGCGGGCGCGGCCGCCGGCCTCCTTCAGATGCAGATGCAAGCCGGCGGCGACGCTCTGATCCCGCTGGTCGGCGCGAGCGGCGCGATCGCCGGCGTGATGGGCGCTTACCTGTTCCTGTATCCGCACTCGCGGATCCATGTGCTGATATTCTTCGTCTTCTTCATTGACGTCATCGAGGTCCCCGCGCTGATCTTCCTGGGCCTGTGGTTCCTGATGCAGGTTCTTGGCGGCGTCGGCCAGGTGGCCGGCCAGGGCGGCGTGGCGTTCTGGGCGCACGTCGGCGGGTTTCTGACGGGTGCGGCGGCGGGCTTGTTCTTCAGGCGGACGGCTCAGGACTGGACGCCGATTGATTGAGACACGGCGTCACAATCGATTGAGGCGAGACGCGCCGGGCTGCAGCCCGGCGGCTACTTGCCGGTCCGTTTCCGCACGTCGCGCGAGACGGTCGCCAGCTCGATGATCAGCTTCTCGAAGTCGCGATCGAACTCTTCCGGCGTCATGGCGGCCCTGCGCCGGCGCAGGTCGTCCACCTGCTCGGTCAACTGTTGCTGACGAGTCAGCAGCGCCTGAATCGCCGGATCAGACGACGTGGGCATCGCGACCGCGTCCAGGTACGTCAGCGCGGCCACCGGCCCGTCGTCTCCCGTCTGGGCAGCGCTGCGGCCTTTGCCGTCGCCGTTGTCGTCGATCATCGCGGTCTCGGTGGACAGATATCCCACCTGCTCGTAGTGCTGCGCGACCAGTCTGGAGGCGTATGTGAAGGCTTCCAGCAACGAGACGCGCCCGTTCTTGTCCGCGTCGGCCTCGGTGGCGGTCAAGGCTGTGATGAAGGCCTCCGGAAAGAACGTGTGGTACTTCTCGCCGAACTTCCCGGTGGCGGTGATGATAACCCTGTTCTTGCCGGCGAGACCGGCGAGGTAGGCGAAGCTCAGGCTGGTGCTGTCAACCACCGCGAGCCGCGCGGAAATGGGCTGCAGCAACGCGGACCATTCTTCGCCAGTCAAGTCCGGTCCGACGAGGTTGAACTTGGCGGCCGGGCCGTCACCGCCGCCATGGCCGATCAACATTACGAAGACGAGATCGTCGGCCTTGGCCGTCTTGGCGATGCCCGCCAGTGTGACCTTGACGTTCTCCGCCGTGCTCTTGAGCTCCCCCGCTCTGGCCTCTTCCGTCAGTAGAAACAGATGAGCGCCATCGATTCCCAGTCTCTCCCGCAGCACTTTGGCGAGGCCATCCACCCAGCCGCGGTGCTGCGTCGCGTATTGCGGATCACCGGAGGCGCCCTGGACGATGACCGCGAAGCGTGCCTGCGCCGCCGCAGGCCGGACACCCGCCAGCGCGATGGCGACGGCGCACAGCGACCACGTGAGAAGACGCCGCATCAGTGCTTCCCCAGGATTGCGAGCAGGAGATCCTGGGCCCGCACGTAGGTGGGCGCCTGCTCGAGCGCGAGAATGGTCTGCCGTTTGGCTTCCGGCGTCCGGCCCAGCTTGAACAGCGTTTCGCCGATGTCCGTGTAAGCCTCGGCGAGGTTCGGGGGACCGAGCGCGAGCGCCGCGCGGAACTCGGTGAGCGCGGGCTGGTATTGGCCTTCCGCGAACAACCGTCGGCCCAGCTGGCCGTGCACGTTCGTGTCGAATGGATCGAGATCGGCGACGAGCCGGAGGGCAAAGTCGAGATCCGCGCCCGCCGATGGGTCGGTGCTAAGCGACGCGAGCTTCCGGGCCGCGTTGACGTTGGCGTGATCGTGTGTCAGCAGCGCGCGGAGTTCCCGCCGCGCCCGCGCCGTATCGCCGGACTTCTCCGCAATGACGGCGAGAATCGCGTGCGGGCTGTCGTCTCCGCTCGCTTCCGGCGCCAGTTGCGCGGCCCGCTCGAGCGGCGCGCGGGCCTCGTTCAGTTGTCCCGCTTTCACCAATGCCACCCCGAGGGCGTGCTGGCTCGCGAAGTTCCCGGGCGCCTCCTGCGCGCGCAGCCGCAGCGCCCCGAGATTGGCCGGGTCGACCTTGCTCGGTGGATCCGCGAGCGCTTTGCTCAACGCGCTGTAGCGCTGATCGAGAAATGCCTTGAAGGACGTTTCAACGTCATCCACGCTTTTCCCGAACGCCCGGGCAAACGCGTCGGCGTCCCTGGCTCCATCCCCGTAGGCGAGCAACAGCGTGCGCAAGCCGGCGTCGCCATTGAGCGCGACCAGGTGCTCCACGAGCAACGAGGCCTCGAAGTACGCCAGCGCCAGCTTCGAAGGGTCCTTGAACGCATCCGGCAGCTTCCTGACGCCGAAGTTCCTGCCGCGGCCGAAGGTATCCGCAAATTCGAGCGTCAGCTCCCGCCCCCATGCCGGCTGGCGGCGATGTTCCTCGAACACGGAAATACCTTCAGTCAGCCAGCGCGGGACCCTGTATTTGGAGAGCTGCAACGTGTACACGTGGGCCAGCTCATGCCAGAGCGTCGCCTGCCAGCTGAATTCGCCCGGGTCGCGCGCGGTCGGCGAGTCCATCGCCACGACCTGGCCGAAACACGCGCCCAAGGCGCCCACGATGCCCGGGAACGCCATCGTCCGCACCGCGAACTGATCGTGAGCGGGAAACACTTCGATGAGGATGGGCCCCTTGGGCGTGAACTGATATCGATCCGTGAAGGTCTTCATCGCCTCTTCGGCGAGTGGTACGGCGTAGGTCTTGAGGACCGCCGCCTGTTTCCTGGAGAACTTCAGGATGAGATCGCCGGACGTGATGGTCTCCATCGGCGAGACCGCGTTCGGTCTGGCGTCGATGTCGTCGAGCAGGTCCAGCAGGTTCTTTGTGGCTTTGCTGCTGTTATCGAGCTTCCACGAGCGCTCGAGCGCGAGGCGCGCGCCGGCTTCATCACCGGTGCGCATCAAATACAGGCCGAGATCGAAAAATGCGAACGGATCGTCGGGATCGTGCGCGGTCGCCTTTCTTGCAAAGTCTGCGGCATCTTCGAATCGGTACTCGCGAGCGGACTGTTCGCCGAGCCGCCGCAGGCCGAGCGCGGATCGCTTGTCGATGGTCGCCAGCTTCGCCAGCGCGGCCTCGACGCCGGCGGCGTCGTGATTCGCGTAGGCCACGACGGCCCGCAGGGCGAACTCGTCAACGGTATCGGGCCTGGCGGCCGCGAGTTTGTCGAGCGCCTCGACCGCGCCTTTCTTGTCTTCGCGCTGAATCTGCTGTTCGGCGGCGAACAGCCAGACGTTGGGATCGTTCGGGGCCTGCTTCTGCGCCTTCACCATCAGCGCATCCGCTTGCTCAGGGCTCTCGTCCACCAGTGCGCGTGCCAGGCCTACCATCGCCGGAATCCATGCGGGATCGGCGGCCAGGGCCTGCCGGTAGCTCGGACCTGCCTCTTCCGGCTTGTGCCGCTGGAGCTGCATATCGCCCCACTCAGCCTGGATGTCCGCGCGCGCCACGTTCTGAACCTTGTTGTACGCGTCGTTGGCAAGCAGGTACTCGTGAATGCCGCGTGCGGCCCGGGCCAGCCGGTAATAGTCGTCCGGGCCGGCAAAAGTCCGGACGGCCGCGATCGGGTCCAGCCGCCGCCAGCCCTGTTCGCGTTCGCCGTGCCGAATCTCGAGCAAGCCGAGCTCGAGCGCCGCATCGCCGACGATGTTGACGCGCGCCAGGGGTTCGAGTTTGGGACGTGCCTCGTGGTCCTTGCCCTCGAAGATGTCCACGAGGGCGGACGCGAAATCGCGACCGGCCGCGCCCGGAATGGCGGCCGCGAGCCTTCGGGCTTCCGCCGCTTGCCCGTGGCCGAGCGCCACGCGAACCTGCTGAATCTGCGCGCCTTCAGTCTGCGGCGGCCCGCCGGATCGACCGGCGGTCTGTCCTCCCAGGACCGCCGACGCCAGCACCCAGACCGTCAGGCCGGAAACGGCTCGTCGAATCTTCTGACCGTTCATGCGTATTCCTTCAGGGCTTGCTGTTCGATCCGGGCCCGCCTCCACAGCACCAGACTGTACACGCCGACTCCGGCGGTGCCTGTGATCAGCGCTCCACACATCATAGCCGCGCCGGCCAGTTCGCCGATGACCGCGATGAAGTTCGGATGCGCCACAAAGCGATAGGGTCCGGTCCGCACGGGCGGGGCGCCGGGCACCACGAGGATGCGAAAGGTCCACCGCGCGCCCAACGCGGCAATCGCCCAGTACTTCAGGGCCTTGCTGGCCGCGAACAGCAGGGCGCCGGAGAGAAACCAGGCCGGCGCCGGCTCATTCGGCACGGACGCGCGGACTGGGCGCTGGAGGCCCTCGAGTCCCATCCCGATCAGGAGGACCGGGTAGAGCACCGCGACCAGCGCAAAGAGATCGCCGCGCGGGCCTCGGGCGCCTCGCGCCAGCAAGGCCCGCTCGTTCGCGCGAGAAACCCGCGCCTCGGCCAGCGTCACCCCCAGAATGACCGCGACGACGCCGGCCACCACGGTGGCGTGGGTCATTTCAGGCGCGTGCCAGCACGAGCGCGCTGTTTTTGGAGCCGAAGCCCAGACAATTACAGAGCGCCGCCTCGACGTGGATGCGCCGCGCCTCGTTCGGGATGTAGTCCAGGTCGCACGACGGATCGCTCCGCATCTGATTGACCGTCGGCGGGAACACGCCGTCCGTCAGCGCCAGCGCCGTCGCCACGATCCCGGCGGCGCCGCTTGCGCCCTGAGGGTGTCCGATCATCGACTTGATCGACGATCCGGCGATCCGGTCGGCATGGGCCCTGAACATCCGCCGCACGCATTGAGATTCGACGCGATCGTTGAGCACCGTTGACGTGCCGTGGTAATTGACGTAGCCAATCGACTCCGGCGCCCTGTGGGATCGCGCGATCGCCTGCGTCATGCAGCGGACAATTTCACGGCCGTCCGGATCCATCTGCACGCGGTGATACGCGTCACACGTGGAGGCATAGCCTTCGACCGTGGCATACACGCGGGCCCCGCGCGCGCGGGCGCGATCGAGCCGCTCGAGCACGACGATCCACGCGCCTTCGCCCAGGACAAACCCGTCGCGTTCGCCGTCAAACGGTCGTGATGCCATGTGCGGCCGGTCGTTGAAATGCGTCGAGGTCGCGCGCATGCGGCCAAACCCGAAGAGCATGCCCGTCGTCGCGCACGCGTCGGCGCCACCGCTGACCACGACGTCCGCCTCACCCTGGCGAATGACGGACGCGGCATAGCCAATCGCATCGGTCGAGCTTGTACAGCCGGTGGACAGCACGTGGCTCTGGCCCCGAAGACCGAGCGCGATGGACATTTCGCTCGACACGATCCCGACAATCGACACAGGAATCGCGTACGGCGAGACGCGATGGTACTCGGCCGCAAAGAAATCGCCGTACTGCCGCTCCGCCACGTCAATCCCGCCGGCGCCGCTGCCGACGATGACGCCGATCTCGTCCGAGCCGCCGGACAACCCGGCATCTTTGAGCGCCTCACGCGCCGCCACGACGGCAATGCGCGAGACCTTGGCCGCGCGGCGATCCGATCGCCCCTCGGCCGCCCGATCGTCTTCCGTCAACTGCGCCTCAGCGGCCGTCAACGCGTCGTCTGAAACCCGGGCGGCGACGCGCGTGGGCCAGTGCTCGGGATCCACGCCGTCAACCGCCGTAATGCCGCTCTCGCCTGCCGTGATGGCTCGCCAGAACACGTCGCGCCCCACACCGAAGGGCGACACGACGCCGATGCCGGTGATCCCGACATCGATCCGTCCGTTGTCCATAGCCTTCCTATAATACGCGGCGGAGATGAAGCGATTCTTCACACCGCGGCTGCGTCGCGTATTCGCAATCGGCGGGGCGCTGGCGTTCGCCGCGTCGTTACTCTTCGGCGCGTGGCTCTACGGTACCGCGTTTGGCGGTCCGTTGCCAGGATCGATCTCGCCGCGCGCGGTCGCCGTCGACGTCGCGCTCTTTGCCGCCTTCGCGATCCACCACTCGGTCTTCGCGCGACCCGGTCTCAAGGAACGCGTGCGGATCAGGGTGGGTACGGATATCGAAAGATCGATCTACGTCTGGATCGCGAGCGTGCTGTTCTTCCTGATGATGGCGTGCTGGCAG
This sequence comes from Vicinamibacterales bacterium, assembly GCA_036274235.1. Classification (GTDB taxonomy): domain Bacteria; phylum Acidobacteriota; class Vicinamibacteria; order Vicinamibacterales; family SCN-69-37; genus DASUGC01. Next base: position 11,288 of record DASUGC010000077.1, on the reverse strand, counting down.
CCGGTGGCGGGCACGCTGTGGGGCGCGAATGCTGCCGTCGCATGGCTGCTCGCGGCGCTCCAACTCTGCGGTGCCGGTCTGATGGTCGTCGCCGTGCGCAAGACGGATTTCCGCGGCCTGGCAGGCCTGAGCGCTCTGGGCGATTCACCGCGACCGCAGCCGGACGGACCGATCAGCCAGGGTCCCTACGGCCTGATCCGGCATCCGCTCTACCTGGCGTTCCTGCTCTTGCTGTGGCCCGTGGCCGTGATGACGTTCACGCGGCTGCTCCTCGCGGTGCTGTTCACGATTTACGTGGTCCTGGCCATTCCGCTGGAGGAGCGCGATCTGCGGCGCGCGTTTGGGCGAGGGTATGACGATTACGCCCGCCGGGTCAGATCCCGCCTGCTGCCTGGAGTGTACTGACGGTTCCAGCTTAAGATCGCCTCGTGATCAACGAGCGCGACTTCTTCACCGAGAAGACCGAAACCAAGCCGATGTCGCTGGCCTGCCCGCAATGCCGGCACCGGGATGACTACCCGATCCGGTGGTCGCGCCGCACCAAGAAGGATCGGTTGCCACCCGGCGCCGACGCGCGCGACCGGGCCCTGTACGAGAAGCTCCGCGACCATCTCTTCCGGCTCGACGACATGGTCAACTGCACCCGCTGCCGCCGGCGTTTTGAAATACCGTCGCATCAGACAATGGTGTTTCTCTAACGCACCCTCTCGCCGGCCTGAAGGCCGGCGGCTACGGCGCGCCCAGTGACCGTCCTTTTCTACATCTCCGGCCACGGCTTCGGGCACGCGTCGCGTGACGTCGAGATCATGCACGCGCTGGCGGCTCTCGCCCCCGGCATGCGGCTCATCATCAGGTCCGCCGTCAGTCCTTCCCTGCTCGCCCGCACCCTCTCGGTGCCCTACGAGCTTCGGCCCGGCCCGTGCGATACGGGCATCATCCAGCGCTCGAGCATCGCGCATGACGACGCGGCCACGATCACGGCCGCGATCGACTTTTACGAGCGGTATGACCAGCGCATTCGAGCCGACCTGGACGCGCTCGCCGGTGAGCGCCCGTCGATCATCGTCAGCGACATTGCCCCGCTGGCGTTCGAAGCGGCCGCGGCGCTCAAAGTGCCCGCCATCGCCATCGGCAATTTCACGTGGGACTGGATCTATGACACCCATCCGGGCATGGCCGATGCCGCGCCCTGGATCCCGGAGTTGATTCGCGCGTCGTACGCCAAAGCGACGCACGCGCTGGAACTGCCTTTCTCCGGCGGATTCGAGATCTTTCCCTCCGCCCAGCGAGTCCCGCTCGTCGCACGGCACGCCACGCGCCACCGCCGCGACACACGCGCGCATCTGGCGCTGCCGATCGACCGGCCGGTCGCGCTGCTGTCATTCGGAGGCTACGGGCTCCCGGACCTGAATCCGGGCGCCGTCGATTGCCTGGATAGATGGACGGTCGTGACCACAGACCGGGTGTCCGGCCGATCGGCGGCACTCCCGCGGCATCTTCACTTGATTGAAGAAACGGCGTTCGTGAACACCGGCTTTCGCTACGAGGATCTGGTCGCGGCCGCGGATGTCGTCGTCACGAAGCCCGGGTTCGGGATTACGGCGGAGTGCATCTCGACCGGGACGGCCATGCTGTACACATCGCGTGGCCCATTCCGCGAGTACGACGTGCTCGTGCGGGAGATGCCGAGGTACCTGCGCTGCCGGTTTATCGCGCAGGCGGATCTGCTGGCCGGCCGCTGGACCGATGCGCTGACCGCGCTCGTGCAGCAATCGCCCGCGCCGGAGCGCATGAGCACCGATGGCGCGGCCGCTGCCGCGCGCGCGATTCTCAGTGCCGCGACCGCGAACGCGTCCAGCACAGAATGAACGCGAGCGGAAAATTCTTGAGGACCAGCCGGCGATGCGCCGGTCCGCCCATCCGCTCGCTCATCTGGCGGCGGAACGTCCGGCCCGGCCGCAGACCGAATCCGTGCACGTACTGGAACGTCGTAAACGTCCCACCCGGCCGGAGCACGTGCTCGATGGCGTCGAGGATCTTGCGCGTCATGTCCATCGGCAGGCTCGCAAACGGGAGGCCGGACACGATGTGATCGACGGGCCCCATGTGACGATCCGCCACCAGCCGCTCGAGATCCACCGCCGAGGCCCGCACGATGTCCACCGACGGCAGCTTCTCGCGCACGCGATCGACAAACGCCTGTTCGAGCTCGATGGCCAGGATGCGCGATCCCGGCGCGACCCGATTGACAATCGCCGTCGTGAACGACCCGGTGCCTGGCCCCAGTTCCACCACGGACACCGGCCGGTCCGTCGGAATGTTCGCCACCATCATGCGGGCCATGGCGCGCGAGCTGGCGGAGACCGCGCCAACAGTCGCGGGATTGCGCAGGAATCGCCTGGCCATGAGCATGTGCTCACGCAGGCCCGCGCCGTGGGACGCTTCAGGCATGTCTGACCTCACGATTTCCGGCGCCGGCTCCCGCCGATCGAACACCGATCGCGGCGAGCAGCCGCGAAGCCGCCTCGGGAGTGCCGTGCCACGAGGTAATCTGCAACCCGCTGACGCGCGTCCGCAGCCACGCGGCGATCTCCACCATGACGGCGAGCGCTTCGGCGCCCTGATCCGCCGCCTGGCGCAGCCGGTCGAACATCGAGTCGGGAATACGGACGCCGATCACCTCGCTCGCGAGGAACTCGGCGTGCCGGAGCCCGTCGATGGCCGCCAGGCCTGCCAGCACCGGCAGGCCGGTGCCATGCAGCCGCTCGAGCAGCGGCGCGAACGCGTCAAGGTCGAAAATGGGCGGCGTCACCAGATACTCGGCGCCCGCCTCCACCTTGTGCATCAGGCGGCGCCATTCGGCCTCGACGTCCGGGGCAAACGGATTGACGGCGGCGCCGATATGAAACTCGGTCGGCGCGCCAATCGGCTGGCCCCCGATGTCCTGCCCGTGATTCAGGCGCGTGACCATGTTCGCGAGGCCGATCGCGTCCACGTCAAAGACAGAGGTCGCGTCGGGAATCGCGGACTGCGGCGGAGGATTGCCCGTCGTGACCAGCACGTTGCGCAGGCCCATCGCGTGCGCGCCGATCAAATCCGATTGCATGCCGATCAGATGCCGATCGCGGCACGAGTAGTGCAGCATCGTCTCCAGCCCATGCTGCTCCAACAGCACGGCCAGGGCCATCGCACTGGCGCGCGCGCCGGACTTGGGATAATCCGGCACATTGACGGCGACGGCGCCGAGATCGCGATAGTGCCTCGCCTGGTCCAGCACGGGCCGGAGATCCAGGCCTCGAGGCGTGGAGACTTCCATGACGATGACAAACTCACCGTCTGCGAGGGCCCGCGCGAGGCCGGACTTGTCGCGCCGATCCACGGCGGCGACCGCGCCGGTGCCATCGGCTGCCGCCACATCGCGCGCCGGCCGCACGGTCGCCGGGGCCATGGTACGGACCGCCTGCGCGATTTGCCGGATGTGATCCGGCGTCGTCCCACAACAGCCGCCGACGAGCCGCGCGCCCGCGCCGATGAAGCGCCGCGCGTAGGTGGCCATGTAGTCCGGCGAGCACAAGTACAGATTACGCCCTTCGACATCGCGCGGCCGGCCGGCGTTCGGCTGCGCGGCCAGGCGGGCCCCGCTGACCCGCGCGATGGCTTCGATGGTCTCCAGCATCGCGGCCGGACCCACCGAGCAGTTGACGCCAATCACATCGGCGCCTGCGCGCTCGAGCGCCGGGGCAAATGTTGCCGGCGGCGTGCCATCGAGGCTGTTGCCATCGACGTCGGTCGTCATCTGCGCGACGATGGGCAGCGTGGACACGCTGCGGACCGCGGTGACGGCAGCCACCAGTTCGTTCAGATCGCGAAACGTTTCGAGCATGAACAGATCGACGCCGCCGCCGGCCAGCGCCAGCGCCTGTTCGCGAAACGCATCTTCGGCTTCCTGAACGCCTGTCCGTCCCCACGGCTCGATGCGCACGCCGAGCGGACCCATCGCGCCGGCGACCCAGACGCGGTCGCGCGCGGCGTGGCGGGCGATGCGCGCGCCCTGGGCATTGAGCTGCGTCGTCTTGTCCGCGAGACCGAAGCTGGCCAGCTTGAAGCGGTTGGCGCCGAAGGTGTTGGTTTCGACGACATCAGCGCCCGCCCGGACGTACTCGCGGTGGACCTCCGCGACCAGATCGGCCTGCGTGAGATTGAGCTCGTCGAAACAGCGGTTGAGAAAAATGCCCTTGCTGTAGAGCATCGTGCCCATCGCCCCATCACAGACGAGCACGCGCGAATCGATGGCGTCGAGAAACCCCTGCATGCGGGGTCTATGCCTTCAGGGTCTCGACCTTCGACGAGTCAGCGGCGGGCACCAGCATGTCTTCCTTGTCCCAGATGAAGTCCTTGTTGCTGTAGACCGCCAGCTCGTAGTCTTTGCCCATGAAGACCGCCGAGACCGGGCACGCCTCTTCGCAGTAGCCGCAGAAAATGCAGCGCGTCTTGTGAATCTGGTAGATCGATGCGTAGCGGGGGCCGGCCTGCACCGTGCCGTCGTTTTCGGCCGGCTCCAGGTAGATGGCATCAGCCGGGCAGGCGACGGCGCACAGGCCGCACGCGACGCATTTTTCCAGGCCGTCTTCGTCGCGCATCAGCACCTGTTTGCCCCGGTACTTCGGGAACATCGGAACTTTCTGGTCCGGATAGTTCACCGTGATGGGCTTCCGGAACATGTGCTTGAACGTCGTCGCGAACCCTATCAAAAACGGCCGAATCATGGCGTCATCATAACAAACCTGCAAGTCCAGCGCAGTGCTATCGTTTACCTCGACGATGCAGAACGAACCGCGGCCACCTGAAGAAGTCCTGCTCGTCACGCTGCTCGTGAAGCTGGCGGTGACCGCGGTCGTCGCCACCATGCTCGCCCGCTTCCGGCTGTTCCGTCGCATCCTGTTGACCGAGCGGCGCGACTGGCCCGAGCGCCTGGTCTTTGCCGCGGGCTTTGGCATTCCGCTCACGGCTGGAGTCGCGGCACGCATCGTTCTTCATTACGATGCGGCCGACCTGACGTTATCCGGGTCATTTCTCACCGGCCTGATTGCCGGCCCGTACTCCGGCGCGCTCGTGGGCGCATCGGTCGCCATTCCGGCGTTAATTCATCAGGAATGGGGCGCGCTGCCCTTTGCGGTCGGGTGCGGCTTTGCCGGAGGCGGCCTTCGCGAGATCTGCCCGAAGCCCGAGATCTGGAAGATCACGCCGTTCTTTTTCACGCGGATCGTCCAGTCGATCTGGCGGCAGGTGCGCACGGTCACGCTCGACTGGCAACTGGTGCTCGTCACGGCGCCGGTGCTGCTGGAAATGTTGCGGCTGGCGATCGCCAACCGCTTCAACCCGCCGGCAGGCGCGCAGGTACGCCTTTTTGCGTTGCAAACCAATCACGTCTGGCTGGAGGTCCTCATCCTGCTGGGGACCGTGATGGCCGTGGCCATTCCCATCAAGATCTGGAACAGCGCGCGGATCGAGCATCGGCTCGCGGAACAGGAACATCTGCTGATGGTGGCGCGCGTCGATGCCCTCGCCAATCAGATTAATCCGCACTTCCTGTTCAACACGCTGACATCAATCTCATCGCTGATTCGATCGCAGCCGGAGACGGCGCGGGTGCTGATCGTCAAGCTGTCGGCGCTGCTTCGGCGGCTGCTGCGCAGCCAGGAGCATTTTGTGACGCTGCGGGAGGAACTCGAGGCCGTCGACGAGTATCTGGACATCGAACGCATCCGGTTCGGCCCGAGCCTGGTCATCGACAAGCGCATCGACGAGACCACGCTCGAGGTTGTTGTGCCCAGCATGATTCTGCAGCCGCTGGTCGAGAACTCGATCAAACACGGGCTCGGCCGGAAGCTCGGAGAAGGCCGCATTACCATCCGGTCAGCCCGATCGGACGGCTCGATCGTGATCGAAGTCATGGACAATGGAGTGGGGCTGCCGCAGACCAGGATGGAAGCCGAATCAGAGGGCGGAATCGGATTGCGCAACGTAAACGAACGGCTGCGGGTCATCTACGGCGCGCCCTACCAGTTGCAGCTCCACAGTCTTCCCGGCGAGGGCACGTCGGCTCGAATCGAGATCCCCGAGACCGTCACGCCGGACCGCGCGACCGCCTGAGCCATGCCCGATCTGCGCGTTCTGGTCGTCGACGACGAGCAACTGGCGCGGGAGGAGCTGTGCTTTCTGCTCGGCCAGGCCGGCGGCCTGGAGATTGCGGGACAGGCGAAGGACGGCGTGGAGGCGCTCCGTTTGACCGGTGAACTGCGGCCGGACGTCGTGTTTCTCGACGTGCAGATGCCCGGCCTGACGGGATTCGAGGTGGCGCGCAGGCTGCTGCTGATCGACGCGCCGCCGCAACTGGTCTTTGTCACCGCCTTCGATCAGTACGCCGTCGACGCATTCAGCGTGAATGCGGTGGACTACGTGCTGAAGCCGGTGGACGCCGAGCGGCTGGAACAGACCCTCGAACGCGTCCGCCAACGCATCGCGCCGCAGGCGGCCCAGGCCGCTCCGAAGATGCCGCTGTCGCCTGACGACCTTGAAAAAGTCATCGAGGCCATCAAGTCCCGTCAGGGCCGGCGTGATCAGCTTGCCATCCGCGTCGGCGAGCGGTTCATCCTCGTCCAGGCCGAAGAGGTCGTCCACGCCTCGCTGGTTGACGAATCGATCGTGGTGGCCACGCAGACGATGTCCGGCACGTCGAACTACCGGACGCTGGACGAACTCCAGACGCGGCTCGACCCGGCAGTCTTCTGGCGCGTCCACCGCTCGCACCTGGTGAACATCACCAAAATCCGGGAAATCGTCCCGTGGTTCAGCCGGAACTACCTGCTCAAGATGAAGGACGCCAAGTCCACGGAAATCCCAGTGAGCCGATCACAAACCCGGCGATTGAAGGAACACCTGCAGCTGTAGCCTGTGGACCCTTCGACCGACAGATGAGTGCCCTACCAATGCCCTACCAATGATCGATCCACCCCACCCGTTCAAGCTCGCGAAGCCTGGCGCGGGCCGCTGAGCGGGCGCTGCGTTCGTTGGGATATTCCAGGGCGGCCAGGTGGCGGTCGTTTCTGAGAAACACCAGCACGCACGACCGCGGGCCGCGCTCGAGCATGGCGTCGATATGCACGTGCCGCCGCCGGGCGCGCCAGAGGCGGACGCGGGTGTCCATGGGGCTGATGATAGGGCCGGTCTTCCGCGCCTCCGCGCCTCCGCGTGAGCCGTCCTGCCCCCAAAGCCCGTCTCCCCCCGAGCCGAAACTGAGCATTAGGCTTTCGTAACTAACCAGCCCCGGCTGTCGTCTATAGTTGTAGTTCACCAAGGAGCGAGTTCTGAGCGACCAACCGGAAGACCCCAGGCTCGAGAGCCCGGAACCCTATGAGTTCCGGCCGGCGAGGTTCACGCCGGCGGTCTTCATTCCGGCGCATCCACCGCATCCGGGCGAAGCCCAGAGCACGCCGCCACCCGTGGGACCGGAACCAGCCCAGATGGCGATTAACGAGCCCCGGCATGAAGACGGCGGCTGGTCCCGTCCGCTCGCACGGATTGGCGAGGAGCTCGTCGCCTGGTTCAAGACCGTCGTCTCCGCCGCGGTGTACGCCACGCTGATCGTGACGTTCGGCTTCCAGGTCGCGCGCGTCGAAGGCGAGAGCATGATTCCGACGCTCGAGAATCAGGATCGGCTCATCGTGAACAAGGCGGTGTATCGCATTCACGATCCGCAGGTGGGCGACGTGGTGATGCTCTATTACCCGGAAGAGCCCGAGAAATCCTTCGTCAAGCGCGTCGTCGCGGAAGAGAACGACACCATCCGCAGCGAAAACGGCCACGTGTACCGGAACGATGTGCTGTTGAACGACGACTTCATTCCGGAGGAGAACCGCTCGTACGACTCCTGGGGGCCCTACGTCGTAAAGAAAGGCTACTACTTCGTCATGGGCGACCACCGGAACAACAGCTCCGACAGCCGCACCTGGGGCGAGGTGCCCAAGAAATACATCATCGGCAAAGTCCAGTTCCGGTGGTGGCCCCTGGATCACATGAAGGTGTTTTGAAGGAGCGCGGCGGCCTGAAGGCCGCCGGCTACGAGCGGTACATTTCCTCGATCAGTTCCTTGTAGCGCTCGTCGATCACCCGTCGCTTCACCTTCATCGTCGGCGTCAGCTCCCCCGCTCCAATCGTCAGCTCGCGCGGCAGCAGCCGAAACTCCTTGATCCGTTCGTACTGGCTGCGCGTCCGGTTGACGGCGTCGATTGCGGCGGTGTAAATCGCCCGCACGTCCGGGCGGGCGAGGAGTGCCGCCATGGCGGGCGAATCGCCGGGACGCGAAACACCGAGGTGAGCGGCGAGGCGTGAGAAGTTCGGCACGATCAGCGCGGCCGGGAAGCGGCGGCTGTCGCCGACAAGCACCGCGTCACTGATGAACGCATTCCGGCGCAGGTCCGCCTCGATCGGCTGCGGCGCGATTTTCTTCCCGCCTGACGTGACCAGCAGTTCCTTCTTGCGATCCGTGATCCGCAAATACCCGCACTCGTCCACCTGGCCGATGTCGCCCGTGCAGAACCATCCGTCGCGCATCACCGCCGCGGTTTCCGCCGGCCTGTTGTAATAGCCGATCATCACGCTCGGCCCGCGCGCCAGCACTTCCCCGTCGTCGGCGATTCTCAATTCGACGTTCGGCAGCGGAGGCCCGACCGTACCGAATCGCATGGCATGAAGCGGCGCCACGCTGACCACGGGCGAGGTCTCCGTGAGGCCGTAGCCTTCCACGAGCGGGATGCCGGTGCCGTAGAACCAGCGCGCCAGCGCTTCGCCGAGCGGCGCGCCGCCTGACACGACAAATCGGAACCGGCCGCCCAGATTCTCCCGGATCTCTCCAAACACGAGGCGATCCGCCAGCCTCGATTGCAGCGCCAGCCACAGCGAGAGCCGTCCGCCGCCGGCCAGGACATCCGCGCGTGTCATGGCCACGCCGCTCGCCCAGTCGAACACGCGTCGCGTCACGGCGCCGGCTTCGTGCGCGCTTGCCACAACGCGTTCGTACAGCTTTTCGTACAGCCGCGGCACGCCTGTGATCACGGTCGGACGCACGCGTCGAATGTCCCTGGGCAGCGTGTCGAGCGTCTCAGCGAACACCATGGACACGCCCCTGGCCATGTACGCGTACGCAATGATGCGCTCGAAGGCATGTGACAGCGGGAGGAACGACAAGCCCACGTCGTCAGGCCCGACCTCATAGACCGCGAGGACCCCATCCAGATTCGCGACAAGATTGCCGTGCGACAGCATCACGCCCTTGGGATCGCCGGTCGTGCCGGATGTGTAGACGATGGTCGCGAGATCGGCCGGCTGCACCCGTTTGGCCCGATCGTGAAACTCGCGCGCGACGCCCCAGCCTTCGCGAATGGCCTGATGACCGCGCGCGGTGATTTCTGCCAGCGTGATGATCGCAACGGAAGCCTTCCCGCTCGCAGGAATTGCGGAACGATCGACACTCGTCACGATGATCGTTCGCAAGTCCGGCAGTCCCGGCAGCTCCGCGAGGACCTTGGCAAGCTGTTCCGTCGTCGAGACGACGGCGACGCTCGCACCGCTGTCACGGATGACGTAACCGACTTGTGGCGCCGCAAGCGTTGGATATGCCGGCACGGTGACCGCGCCGCTCGCCAGAATGGCGAAGTCGATCAGCAGCCATTCCGGGCGGCTCTCGGCGAGGAGCAGCACGCGGTCGCCCGGCTCGACGCCGATGCCCTGGAGACCCAGGCCGATTTCGCGGACGCGCTCGAGCATCTCCCGGCCGCTGACCTGCGACGTCGTTTCGCCTTCGCAGCGGCCCAGCAGATCCGGTTTCGGGAAGCGCCCCGCCGCGAAGAACGGCAATTGCGCGATCGTCGGCGGCAGGCTGGGAATCTCGTCGGCCATCAGATCAGTAGCCGCCGGCCCGATCGACCACGTTCAGCAGCGGCTCGCCGCGCCGGAAGCGTTCCAGGTTCTGCAGGAAAAAGTCAGCCGCCTGCTCCCAGTAGTCGCCCCCGAAGGGCGCGGTGTGCGGCGTAATCAACACATTCGGCAGCCGCCACAACGGGTCCGAGTCCGGCAGCGGCTCGCGGGCAAACGCGTCAAGGCCCGCCCCGGCAATCGTTCCGCGCTCCAGTGCTGCCACCAGCGCCGCGTCGTCGATCAACCGGCCGCGGGCCACGTTGACCAGAACCGCGGACGGCCGCATGCTCGCCAGTTCTTCGGCGCCGATCATCGCCCGGGTCTGTGCCGTCTTCGGCGCCGCCAGGACGACGGCGTCAGCGGTGGCGAGCGCCGTCTTGAGACCATCAGGTCCGTACACCTGATCGATGCCATCCGGCACCGGCTGATCGGCGCGGCGCCGCACGCCGGTCACCCGCATGCCGAGGCCGCGGCCCAGCCGTGCGACGCTCGAGCCAATCGCGCCGAGCCCGACGACGACCAGCCGCGAGCCGGCCAGGGAGGGATTGCGCACTTCCTGCAGTTCAGTTTGTGCCGAGGCGCGATCGGCCTGGCGCGCCACGGCCGTGTGAAGACGCCGCCGGAGCGCGAGGACCAGCGCCATGGCGTGCTCCGCGATTGTGTCGCTGTGAACGCCTCGCACGTTCGTGACCACGACGTCGCTGCCGCTGAGCAGCGGCGCCAGCCATTCGACGCCGACGGCGGTGCTCTGCACCCAGCGCACCCGGCGGGCCACTGTGACTTCGCCTGCCGACATGCGCGCGGCAAGGATCACGTCCGCGTCCGGAAATGCTGCGAGCCGCTCTGCCGGCGTCCGCGCGTCGATGACTTCGTCGGACGGCAGGGCGCGGGCGATGCGCTGGACCTGCGCCGCCGGGATGGTCCAGACCGGCGGATCGTGCACGGCGACGACAATGTTCACTTTCCTTTGCCCTTTGACCTTTGCCCTATGCCCGGAAGCGAAGCCGCCCTGTAGTGCCCGGACCGGCCGCCTCGCTTTTCGAGCAGCCGCACGGCGCCGATGACCATGCCGCGGTCCACCGCCTTGAGCATGTCGTACAGCGTCAGCGCGGCCACCGTCACCGCGACCAGCGCCTCCATCTCGACACCCGTCCGGCCGGACGTTCGCACCGTCGCCCGAATGATGTACCCGAGCGGCGTGGGCCGCAGGATCACTTCGATATGGGACAGCGGCAGCGGATGGCACAGCGGAATCAGGTCGGCGGTGCGCTTGGCCGCCACCATGCCGGCGATCCGCGCGGTTTGCAGCGGAT
>DASUGC010000076.1:0-15028 GCA_036274235.1 Vicinamibacterales bacterium | reverse complement strand
GCAGCGCCTGCGGCTCGTACGTCCACTGCCAGAACCCGATGCGGCCGTACAGCTCCTGCGCCTTCTCCAGGCCCTTATTGAGCTTCTCGTAGCTGTAGTAGTCGCCTTCCTGCAGTTTGAAGAACGAGCGCAACGCTTCGGTCCGGACGGCCGTGTTGTCGGTAATCGTAAAGGTCCCGACCTTATAACGCATGCCTTCGTCCACGGGCACGCGGACTCGGATGTAGCGTTGCTTATGATCGCGGGAATCCCTGATGGTTTCGATGGTCGGCATCCCGACCTGCGCGCGCACGTAGCCGTGGTTCAGGTAGTACTCCTGCACCAGGTTGGCGTCGTCGGCGAACTTGGAGTCCAGATAGGTGCCGCCTGACGTAAAGAAGGACCACCACGCCTTGGGTTTGTTTTCCTTCATGTGGCTGCGCAGCGTGGCGTCACTGAACGCGTGATTGCCGTCGAACACGACCTCGGCCAGCTTGTACTTGGGCCCCTGATCGATCGTGAACGTCAGGTGCACCAGCTTCGGGCCTGCCGGCAGGGGTTTCATCGACGTCGTGATGCCGACGTCGTTGTAGCCCTTGTCGGAATAGATCTCCCGAATGACGCCCTTCACCTTGCGGATCGTGGCCTCGTCGACGAAGGTATCGAGGTTCACGTGGATGTTCTTGTCGCGAAGCGTGTCTTCGATCTTGGAGATATCGACGGTGGTCTTGGTGCCTTCCTTCGGGAGGTAATCGACCGCCTTCAGCCGGGGCCGCTCCTCGATGTGGAAAATCACGTGCTTGGCTTTGACTCCGTTTTCGAAGGGCTCGTCGAGCACCTCGATCCAGAGGTTGTCGAGGAAGTTCGTGCCCCAGAGCCGATAAAAGTCCGCCTGAATCGAGTCCTCGTCGTACGGGACGAACTTCTTCTCCGCCGTGACGGTCCGCGGCGTCTTGATGTAGTAGTCGTAGGTGTTCCCGTCGATCGTCGTTTCGTTGATGGGGTGCGCCACCAGCGACATGCACCGGAACAGCACGGGCGAATCGAGCGGAGGCTGGTTGAGCGCGGCCGGACAGGGCGACGTCTGGGCCTGCGCGGGCGCGGCCCAGCCCAGCAGGCCGGCCGCGACGGCCCCTGCCAGGCGCAGGCGGGTAAAACCGAACACGATCATGAGAGGTTAGACGGTCGCCGCCAGACGACGGCCGTCCTCGGGCTGGCCGGCGGCGCGCCACGCCAGCGTGCCGTGCTCGAGGTAAATCTCGACCACACCATGCCGCAACTGCCCGCGGATGAGCTCCTCGGACAGCGGGTCCTCGATATACCGCTGAATGGCGCGGCGCAACGGCCGCGCGCCGTACGACCGGTCCTTGCACGTGGCTTCGATAATCCAGTCCACGGCTTCCGGCAGCACTTCGATGCGCAGCTGCCGATCCGCCAGGTGCACGTTGAGGTTCTCGATGAGCAATCCCGTAATCTTCCGCAGATCGTCATCTGAGAGCGGCTCGAAGACGATGATTTCGTCGATGCGGTTGATGAACTCCGGGTTGAAGGTCTTCTTGACCTCGCCCAGCACCATGTCGGTCACGGACTTCTGGATCTGGCCCACGTCGGCGGTCTGGAAGCCGAGCGACGCCTTCTTCTGGATGAAGCGCGCGCCGATGTTGGACGTCATGATCAGGATGGTGTTCTTGAAGTTCACGCGGTTGCCCAACCCGTCCGTGAGGTGCCCATCTTCGAACACCTGCAGCAGGATGTTGAACAGATCCGGGTGCGCCTTCTCGATTTCATCGAGGAGCACGACCGAGTAGGGATTCCGCTTGATCTTCTCGGTGAGCTGGCCGCCCTCCTCGTGCCCGACATACCCGGGCGGCGATCCGATCAGCTTGGACACGGCGTGCTTCTCCATGTATTCCGACATGTCGAAGCGGATGAGCGCGTGGTCGCTGCCGAACAGGAAATTGGCCAGCGCGCGCGCCAGTTCGGTCTTGCCGACGCCCGTCGGGCCCAGGAACACAAAGCTGCCCACGGGCCGCGTCGGGTTCTTCAGGCCGGCGCGGGAGCGGCGAATCGCGCGCGACAACGCGGAAATCGCGCGCTCCTGGCTGATCACGCGGTGATGCAGCTCGTCTTCCATCCGGAGCAGCTTCTGACTCTCGTCTTCGTTGACGGACGTCAGGGGCACGCCGGTCCACTTGGAGACGACTTCGTCGATCTCCGGCTTGCCGATCACGAGCCGTGACGATGCGGACGTCAGATCCACGCGCTCGCGGACCAACTGGACGCTCTCGCGGCCCTGCAGATCGTGATCGCGATACAGCCACGCCTTCTCCGGATTCGCTTCCTCGCCCGGTTCGATGCCGACGCGAACGGCGCGGCTGCTGTCGGTGGACTCGGCGACCGTTTCCGCATCGCGCAGCTTGGCGCGCGCGCCGGCCTCGTCGATCAAATCGATGGCCTTGTCCGGCAGGAACCGGTCCGTAATGTATCGGCTGGACTGATACACGGCGGCCTCGATGGCCTCCGGCGTGTATTCCACGTGGTGGAAGCTCTCATACCGGTCCTTGACGCCCATCAGGACCTGGACGGTTTCCTTCTCGCTCGGCGGATCCACCTTGATGGCCTGGAAGCGGCGCTCGAGCGATCGATCCTTCTCGATGTATTTCCGGTACTCCGCGGGCGTCGTCGCGCCGATGCAGCGGATTTCGCCGCGTGACAGGGCCGGCTTCAGGATGTTCGCGGCGTCCAGCGACCCCTCGGCCGAGCCGGCCCCCACCAGTGTGTGCAGCTCGTCGATGAACACGATGATGTTCGGGTTGTCCGTGAGCTCCTTCATGATGGCTTTGAGGCGCTCTTCGAACTGCCCGCGATACTTCGTGCCCGCGACGATCAACGAAATGTCCAGCGCCAGCACGCGCTTGTCGGCCAGGAAGTGCGGCACGTCGCCGCAGACGATCTTCTGCGCCAGCCCCTCGACGATGGCGGTCTTGCCGACGCCGGGCTCTCCGATGAGCACGGCATTGTTTTTCGTGCGGCGGCACAGGACCTGCTGCACGCGTTCGACTTCGAGCGCGCGCCCCACAAGCGGGTCCAGCTGGTTCTTGACCGCTGCGTCCGTCAAATCACGGCTGAACTCCGCCAGCAGCGGCGTTTCCTTCGGGCGGGCCGGCGCCGTCTTCTCGTTGAGCAACTGGACGATGTCCTCGCGCACGCTCGCGAGACGCATGCCCTTCTCATAGAGAATCGAGGCCGCCACCGAACGCTCCTCGCGCAGGATGCCGAGCAGCAGGTGTTCCGTGCCGATGTACGTGTGCAGCAGCCGATCGGCTTCCTCGGCCGCGAATTGCAGCACGCGTTTGGTGTCCGCGCTGAAGGGAATGTCGACGGAGGTGGCGACCTTCTCACGGAAGATCGTGCGGCCCTCGATTTCCTTGCGGATGCTGTCCAACGACAGGTGTGACCGGGCAAAAATGCGGCTGGTCAGCCCCTTGCCTTCGCGAATGAGCCCGAGCAGCAGGTGCTCCGTCTCGATGGACGTGCTGCCCATCTGGGTGGCTTCATAGCGCGCGAAAAACAAGACGCGCCGCGCTCGTTCCGTATAGCGTTCAAACATTGTAGAACTCGACGCTCGGCAGGCGCATCGACATTTACGGACATTATACCGGGTACGACGGGTACGACGGGTACGACGGGTACGACGGGTACGACAGGTACGACAGGTACGACGGGGTGCGGCGGGAACTGCGCCGAACCCGCCGATCTCGTCGTTCACGTCGTTCCCGGTCCTTCCCGGTCGTTGACGACGTCAGGCCTGCGCCCCCACCAGTTTTCCCGCCTCCAGCCTGAGCGTCCGGTCGCACGAGGCCGCCAGGGCCGTGTTGTGCGTGGCGATGATTGACGTCAGGCCGTGCTCCCGGTGCATCTCGCGCAGGAGCGCGTGAAGTTCGGCCGCGGTGTGCTCGTCCAGGTTGCCGGTGGGCTCATCGGCCAGCAGCAGGGCGGGCCGGCAGACCAGCGCGCGGGCCACCGCGACCCGCTGCTGCTCCCCGCCGGACAACGCGCCCGGCCGGTGCGTCGCGCGGTGCGCCAGGCCCACACGCGCGAGGAGCGCCGCGGCCTCCGCCTCGCGGCCAGCCGCCTCGCGCTCCGCCAGTCTCAGCGGCATCTCCACGTTCTCGATCGCGGTGAACTCCGGCAGCAGATGATGGAACTGAAACACGAAGCCCACGCGCCGGTTACGGAATCTCACGCGCGCTTCGTCATCCATCCGGCCGATGTCCGCGTCGCCGATGCGCACCGTGCCGGCATCGAAGACATCGAGCCCGCCAAGCACGTGCAGCAGCGTGCTCTTCCCGACGCCGGACGCGCCGACGATGGCGACCATCTCGCCGGCCTCCACGGTGAAGGCGAGATCGTTCAGGATCGTGAGCGGTCCCGCGGGCGTGCCGTACGCCTTCACCAGCCCGGAAACCTCGATCAGCGCCATGCTACGGATGCCTCATTGATGTCTCAGGGCTTCGGCGGGATCGAGCCGGCCGGCTTGCCGCGCCGGATAGACCGTCGCCGCCAGGCACACGAGCACCGCCGCGACCAGCACGACGGTCACATCCAATGGCTGGACGCGAAACGGCAGGTAGGTGATCTGGTAGACATCGCCGGGGAGTTCGATCAACCGATACCGATCCGCCACGACCGAGACTCCGACGCCAAGGATGGCCCCGATCCCCGTCCCGATCAGCCCGATGATCAGCCCCTGCAACACGAAAATGCGCCGGATCGTTCCCGCCGACGCGCCCATGGTGCGCAGGATCGCGATGTCGCGCGACTTCTCCATCACCAGCAGAACCAGCGACGCCACGATATTGAGCGCGGCCACCATGACGATGAGCCCGATGGTCAGCGAGATCGAGACCTTTTCGAGCCACAGCGCCGAATACAGCGGGCCGTTCAAATCGATCCAATCGTCAATCTGATAGCCCGGGCCCAGCAGCGCCTGGAGCGTCTTCTTCATCTGCGGCGCCTGGTTCATGTCGGCGAGCCGAAGCTGGATGAGGTCCGGCCCGTCGCGTCCCAGCGCGCGCTCCGCCGACCGCAACGTGACGAATGCCGCCGTCGTGTCGGTGTCGAAGTACCCGAACTTCACAATCGCGACGACCTGGAAGCCGCGCGCGACGGGCGCGATGCCATTCGGCGTCAGTGAGCCGCGCGTCGTCAGCAACGTGACGGAATCGCCGACCGACACGCCAATCTCCCTGGCCAGATCGACGCCCAGGATCATGCCGGGCAGGCCGTCCGGCGGGCGTTCGGCCAGATCTTCGAGCGTGCCTGCGACCAGCCCGCCGCGAATGTCCGTGACGTCCTGCTCCAGCACGGGGTCGATGCCCTTGAGCCGCACGGCCCGGCCGTCCGATCGCGACGACTGCAGCAGGGCCTGATCGCTCACGACCGCGGGCGCGGCGCCGATGACGCCGGGAATCTTCACGCGCGCCAGGTCGGCCGCCACATCGTCGAACCCGCCGTTCTTGTAGACGTAGACGTGCGCACTCGATCCCACAATGCGATCGCGGAGTTCGCCCTGCACGCCCGTCATCAGCGCCAGCGCGATGATGAGCGCCATCACGCCGACGCCGACGCCAAGAATCGAGACTGCCGAGATGACGGAGATGAAGGCCTGGCGCCTGCGCGCGGTCAGATAGCGGCGGGCGATGAACCAGGACACCGACATGGTCAGGGCCGCTCGGCCTGCGGGCGCATGAGGGGAAACAGAATGACGTCGCGAATCGACGGGCTGCCGGTGAGCAGCATCACGAGGCGGTCGATGCCGATCCCTTCCCCGCCGGTCGGCGGCAGTGCGTATTCGAGCGCGCGAATGTAGTCCTCATCCATGCCGTGCGCTTCAGCGTCACCGGCGGCGCGGTCGCGCAACTGCTGCTCGAACCGCCGCCGCTGCTCGGCCGGATCGTTCAGCTCGCTGAATCCATTGGCAATCTCGAAGCCGCCGGCATACAGCTCGAAGCGCTCGACGGTGTCCGGATCGTCCGGCCGCTGCTTGGAGAGCGGCGACACTTCAGTCGGGAAATCGTGCACGAAGGTGGGCTGCACCAGGTCCGATTCCCAGAGTGACTCGAAGATCGTCGTCGCGATCTTGCCGGGGCCGTGTGCGGGCTTCACCTCCAGCCGCAGATCGCGCGCGACGGCGGCCGCGCGCGCGCGGTCCCGCAGATCCGCCTCGGTGACGGTTCGCGACAAGCGCGCTGATGCCTGCTCCGCGGCTGCCGCGCGCAGGGACAGCCGGCGGTACGGTCCGGCGAACGAGATGGCTTGCCCCGCGAATGTGGTCTCGAGCGATCCGATCGCGGCCTGCGCGACCGCCGAGAGCATCTCTTCCGTCAGGCGCATCAGGTGCTGGTAGTCGACGTACGCTTCGTAGAATTCGAGCATCGTGAACTCGGGATTGTGTTGCGTCGAGATGCCTTCATTCCTGAAGTTGCGATTGATCTCGTAGACGCGCTCGAAGCCGCCGACCGTCAGGCGCTTGAGATACAGCTCCGGCGCGATGCGCAGGTACAACTCCAGATCGAGCGCGTTGTGATGCGTGATGAACGGACGGGCGAGCGCGCCCCCGGCCATCGGCTGCATCATCGGCGTCTCCACTTCCAGGAAGCCGCGCGCGTTGAGGAACGCGCGAATCGCGGCCACGACGCGGGCGCGCGTTTCGAACACCGCGCGAGAGTCGGGATTGACAATCAGATCCAGGTAGCGCTGGCGGTACCGCGCCTCCACGTCGCTCAGCCCATGCCATTTTTCCGGCAGCGGCAGCAGGCACTTGGTCAGGAAGTGCACGCGCGAAGCCCAGATTGTCAGCTCGTTCGTCTTCGTCCGGAACAGCCGCCCTTCCACGCCGACGATGTCGCCCAGATCGAGTTGCTGATAAATCTGAAAATCGAGCGCGGGCACCGAGTCGGCGCGGACGTACACCTGCAGCCGGGCGCGGCCGTCCGAGAGGACGACGAAGTTCGCCTTCCCGAACGCGCGCATCCCGAGGATCCGGCCCGCCACGCGCACCGTGACGTGATCCGCGTCGAGCACCTCGCCCGTCTTGGCGTCGTGGGCGGCGCGCACGTCCGAGACGGATGCCGACCGATCGAATTGATTCGGGTAGGTGGCGACGTCGAGCGACTCGATCGCTTTCAGTTTCGCCAATCGCTGCGCGGTCTGTTCGGCTTCGTTGGACATGGCCTATCCCGGGGTCTTCAGGCCCGGGGCTCCATTCGCGCTCGGGGCGCCGTTGACGGCCGCAAGCGACTTCCGGATGCTGTCGAGCACGCCGTTCACGAATCGCACGGAATCGGTCGCGCTGAACTGCCGCGCCAGCTCCAGCGCTTCGTCCATGACGACGGCGGCCGGAGTCTCAGGCTCATACTGCAGTTCCCAGGCGGCGAGCCGCAAGATCATGCGATCGATCACCGCCAGCCGCTCGACCCGCCAGTTCTCTGACGCGCGTGTAATGAGGGCATCGAGGGCAAGCACCTCATCGGTCGTGCCGAGGACAAGGCGCTCCGCGAACGCGCGGACGGCCGGCGTCGCGGCCATGTCGTGTTCCGCAAAATACGTGTCGAGCGCCTCCCGGGGCTCGACGCGGCCGACTTCCCAGAAATAGAGCGCGCGAAGCGCCGCGACCCGCCCCTGGTGCCGCGCGCTACTCATCGCTGGACTCCGCGCCCGACCGGCGCGTCCCCTCGTCCGCGGCGTCCGCGAGACTCACATACAGGCCGGCCATCTTGAACGCCGCTCGGGCAGCCTCGCGGCCTTTATTCATCTCGCCGTCGGCGGCGCGCGCCATCGCTTCGTCGGCGGTGTTCGTCGTGAGCACGCCGAACGTCACGGGCACGCCCGTGTCCTGCGCGGCGCGCATGATGCCGTCGGCGGTGGCGCGAGCGATGTAGTCGAAATGCGGCGTCTCGCCGCGAATCAGGCAGCCAAGACAGACAATCCCGTCCCATCCGCCCGACGCGGCCAGCAGGTAGGCCGCCTGGGCAATCTCGAATGCCCCGGGCACGTCCAGCCTGACGATGTCGGTGTCGGCGACGCCGGAGTCGCGCAGCTCGGCCCGCGCGCCATCCGCGAGACGCGACGTCACGAAATCGTTGTACGTCGACACGACGAGGGCGAAGCGCACGACAGCCTTTCGCGTTACCGGCCCTGGAATACCGGTTTGCGCTTCTCGAGAAACGCGCGCGTACCCTCGCGCATATCGTCCGTCGTCGCCACCAGGCCGAACAGCGTGGCTTCGTAGTCCTGGCCGTCGGAGAAGGACATGTCGAGCCCGCTGGCCACCGCGTCCAGGATGTATCGCACGGCGACGGCGGGCTTCGCGGCCAGCGTCTGCGCCAGCGCCCGGGCTTCGGCGTTGAGCTGCGGCGCCGGGACGACGCGGTTGACGAGACCGATTCGGAAGGCCTCGTCTGCCGTAATCGGCGCGCCGACCAGGAGCAGTTCGAGCGCGCGGCCGCGGCCGACCAGACGCGGCAGCCGCTGCGATCCGGCATAGCCAGGCAACAGCCCGAGGTTGATCTCGGGCTGACCGAACTTTGCGGTGTCCGCCGCGAGTCGCAGGGTGCACGCCATCGCCAGCTCGCAGCCTCCGCCCAGGGCGAATCCGTTGACGGCGGCAATCACCGGCTTGCCAAGCTTTTCGATGCGATCGAACAGGGCCTGTCCGGTTCGCGCGTGCTCGCGGCCGGCGACCGGGCTCTGCTTCGCAAGCTCGTCGATATCGGCGCCCGCGACGAAGGCTTTCTCGCCGGCCCCAGTCACAATCATCGCCCGCACGCCGTCGTCTCCCCGCGCCTCGGTAATGGCGGCGCCGAGGTCGGCGAGCACGCCGGCGTTCAGCGCGTTGAGCTTCGCGGGCCTGTTGATGGTGAGAATGAGAACGGCGCCGTCGCGCTCGACGAGCAGGTTTTCGTAGGCCATAACCTGACGATTATAGGACCTCGGGAGTCGTTTCCGGTGGAAATGAAAACTGCGGTTGTCGTTGGCGTCGATCGACAACCGCAGTTGTCATTTCGTGCGGAAACGACTCCCGAGGTCCTTCCGGCGCGCGATCGGGAGGGCGATTGCCGCCACCGCCAGCGCCCCAAGCGTGTCGGCCAGCCAATCGTCCGCGCCTGAGAATCGACCGGGCACAAAGCGCTGATGAAACTCGTCGGTGACGCCGTAGGCCGAGGCGATCAAGACCGTCGCGGCGGCCGTCCACATCGTGACGCCAGACCAGTTCGCCGCCAGCGCCCGCAGCACACAGGCGGCGAAGACGCCGTACGCGATGAAGTGCCCCGTGTGATTGGACAGCCCCGCCGGCAGTTCAGGCACGCGACTCTGGCTCGATTCGTAGAAGATCGCCGCCATGCAGCCCAGCACGGGGCCCCAGCGCCAGAGCCAGGCCATCAGAACAGCAGATACATCAGCCAGCCGAGCGCGTAGGCGCCAAGCACCAGGACCGCGAAGATGCGGAGGCTGAGGCGCGCCTGGCCGCGCGGCTCGATCCGCAGCAGCGTGCCAAACACAATCGATACACACGCGGCAAACAGGATCATGACGCCGAGATGGGAAATCATCGACGCGTCACTCCCCTCGCCGTGTCCAGCGCATCGAGCACCACAAGCGCGTTCAACAGGCCGCCGACGATGAGAAAGGTGTTCCCGTATTCGTAGGTGGCCGCGGTGACTTCCCCATGACCGCCGCCCATCATGCCCGCGAGGATGTGCGGAATGCCGATGGCCCACTGCGCCAGAGCGGCCAGGAAAACGAGCCAGTCTGACGGATCAAAGGCGAACAGTTCGCCGCGAAAGATCAACCCGATCGCGAACATGAAATTGAGGACGATAAAGAAGATGACGCCTTTGCGCGCGGCGCCGGCGAGCAGGTGGCCGGCGCCGGGCACCAGCCAGCCGGCGATGCCGACGCTCAGGGGATTCGGACGCATGCGGACGACAGTTTAGCCGATGGCCGTCCGTGACGAGCGCGCGTCACCGCCACGAGAAAGTACGCGATGGCGGCGCCGAGCGGAAGTGCGGCGAGGGCCCGCGCCAGCGAGGACACGGGCGCGATGCCCAGGAATTCGATCGCGAACGTGAGCGCCGACGGCATCGCGGCGACGAGAAACCACCCCACATTTGACGATCGACGTGTCGCGCGAGGGCGCGCCGCGATGAGCGCCGCCCAGGCGCCGATCGGCGCCGCCAGGTACAACCCGGCGCACCGGCCGCAGACGGGCCATTGCACGCCGGCCGTCTGGAACGAGCGATCCGGCCGCTGATGACAGACCCGGCCGGCCGTCAGATACACGGCCGGCCCGAACCAGGTGGCGCGGCCGGTTTCAGCGGACCACCACCCCGCGGCCAGGAACAAAAGCCATGCGAGCGTCGCGGAAGCCAACAGCCTGGCGGGCATCACCGTAGCAAGTCGACCTACACGCGTAACGCGCCGAAGTGGCGCTCGTAACGGGCGGCGAATTCCGCCCAGGTATACGCGTGCGACTGACCGCCGAGATGTTCCAGCGCGTACGTCGCCGCGACGCTGCCGATCTGCGCGGACGTGGTCAGGTCGGCGCCGTGGGCCAGGCCCTTCATGAGGCCGCCGCGAAACGCATCGCCCACGCCGGTGGGATCGGCGATGCGATCCGGTGTCACCGCCACGACGTCCGTACGCGTGTTCCCCGTGAACACGGAGGATCCATGTTCACCCCGGGTCACGACCAGAATCTTCGCGCAATCAAGAATGTCGGACTCGCCCATCCCGGTCTTCTCGCGGATGAGCTCGAGCTCGTAGTCGTTGCAGATCACGACATAGGCGCCCTTGATGCCGTCGGCGAGTTCCGAGCCGCTCATGCGCGCGCACTGCTGGCCCGGATCGTAGATGAAACGGATGCCCAGCGTCCGGCACTCTTCGGCGTATTGCGTCATCGCCGCCGGATCGTTCGGCGAAATGATGGCGAGATCAACGCCGCCCACCGTCCGGAATGACAGCTCGGCCGCGTGCGCCATGGCGCCGGTGTAGAACGAGGCGATCTGGTTATTGGCCTGGTCGGTGCTGCAGAAGAACGACGCGGTGAACTTGTCCCGCACTTCACTCACGAGCGACGTGTCCACGCCGGCGGCATCGAGCCAGCGGCGATAGTCCCCGAAGTCCTGGCCCGCCGCGCCCATGAGCCGGGGCCGCTCGCCCAGCAACGCCAGCGTGTAGGCGATGTTCGGCGCGCAGCCGCCGCGCCGCTTGTCCATGGTGTCCACCAGGAAACTCAAGCTGACGCGCGAAAAATGCTCCGGCAGGAAGTGTTCGGTGAACTTGCCGGGAAACGACATCAGGTAATCGAACGCGATCGAGCCCGTGACAATGATGCGCATGGACATGACTACCCGAGGTACTTGCCGGCAATGGGCTTCAGCTTCGCCTTCGTGGCCGCGGGCACATGTTCCGGCCGTGTGATGAGCGCAGCCGCCAAGGCGCGCGCGCACTCACACGTGCGGTCGATGGGCAGCCGGCCCACGGCGTTCGCAATCACCTGCTGCG
This sequence comes from Vicinamibacterales bacterium, assembly GCA_036274235.1. Classification (GTDB taxonomy): domain Bacteria; phylum Acidobacteriota; class Vicinamibacteria; order Vicinamibacterales; family SCN-69-37; genus DASUGC01. The sequence goes on along the minus strand of DASUGC010000076.1, from coordinate 3,481 downwards.
CCGTCCGCGCGTTCTGCGTCAGGTTGCTGATGATCATCTCCACGGTGACGGACGAGTGGTCCGGATGCCAGCAGTCGTAGTCGGTGACCAGGGCCAGCGTCGCGTAGCAGATCTCCGCCTCGCGCGCGAGCTTCGCCTCCTGAAGATTCGTCATGCCGATGATGTCGAAGCCCTGCGCCCGATAGGCGTTCGACTCGGCAATCGTGGAAAACTGCGGGCCTTCCATGCAGACATACGTGCCGCCGCGATGAACGGTGGCGCCGGTCCCCGCGACGGAGTCGGCGAGAATGCCGGACAAGGGCCCGCAGAACGGATGCGCGAACGCCACGTGGCCCACAAGGCCCTCGCCGAAGAACGTGCTGATGCGGCCGCGCGTGCGATCGAAGAACTGATCTGGCACCACGAGATCCAGCGGCTTGTAGTCCTCGCGCAGGCTGCCAACCGCGCTCGCCGACAGGATCCATTCCACGCCGAGCACCTTGAAGCCGTAGATATTCGCTCGGAAGTTCAATTCGGACGGCAGCAGCCGATGTCCCACGCCATGGCGCGACAAAAACGCCACCCGCCGGCCGCGCAGCGTCGCCACGACGTACGGCCCGGAGGGCTCGCCAAATGGAGTCTGGACCGTGCGCTCTTCACGGTCCGTGAGCTCGGCCATGTCGTACAGGCCTGAGCCGCCAATAATGCCTATCGTTGGTTGTGAGGACATAGTTGCTTACGCGGTGACCGGCTCCACCCGCAGTCGCCCATTCGACTCACGAATCACGCCCGCCGCGATCGCCGGATCGTGCTCGAAGAAGATAACGTACTCCCCCGCGATCGCCTCGGCGAGAAAGCGTTTCTTGAAGTTCAGCGTGTCCATCGGATACAGGTCGTAGCCCATGATCCATGGCGCGTCGACATGCGCGGCAGTCGGCATGAGGTCCGCGACGAAGACGCCGACTCGGCCGCCGGACTCGATCCGAATCAACTCGTGATGCATCGTGTGGCCGCCGGTTCGGACGACCCGGATGCCGGGCAGGATCTCCCCGTCCTCGTCATGGAACGTCACGAGGCCGGCCTCCTGTAGAGGCACGAAGTCTCCGGGCAGATAGCTCGCCCGGTTGCGCTCGTGGGGATGCGTCGCGTCTTCCCACTCGGGCCGTCGAATGTGATGCGCGGCCCTGGCAAAAACGGGAACAATCGCGTCCCCGGCGCGGGCCGTGAGGCCGCCGACGTGATCGAAATGCAGATGCGAGGCAATGACGACGTCCACGTCGGCCGGCTGGACACCGGCCGCGGCGAGCGCGGGCACAAGGCCGGGCCGGCGATCGATCGCATAAATCGCCGTCTCCTTCTCGCTCATCTTGTCGCCAATGCCGGCGTCGATCAGGACGACGTGCTCCGGCGTGCGCACGAGCAGCGGTCGAAGCCCAAGCTGGATCCGATTCTTCTCATCAGCCGGCGCGCGCCGCTCCCACAGCACCTTGGGGACCGATCCGAACATCGCGCCGCCATCGAGACGGAAATATCCGTCGAGCAGCGGCGTCACGTCAAAATCTCCGATTCGCACAGCGTCCCCGCAGCCCCCGTAGGTCCCGTAGCCGGCGGGCTTCAGCGCGCCGGCTGCTTGATCTCTTTAATCTCAATGAGCAACCCACCCGCGCTTGACGGATGAATGAACGCAATGCGCGCGCCATGCGCGCCTTTGCGCGGCTTCTCATCGATGAGCCGTACGCCCTTCTCGCGCAGCGACGCCATCGTGGCCTCGATGTCGCTGACACGAAAACACAGATGATGCAGCGCCTCGCCGCGCTGGGACAGGAACTTTGCGACCGGCGCAGCGTCCGATACCGGCTCGACCAGTTCCAGCGTCGGCCCCCCGGCCGCGACGAAGCGCAGCCGGTGCGGCCCGACGACCTCCGGTTCGTCCGTTGGCAGTCCGAACAGCTCCGCGAACAGGGCCGCGAATCCCGCCGCGTCCCTGACGGCGATTCCCACGTGGTCGAGTGGGGCCGGCACGGACGCCCCCCCCGCCAGCGCGCGCCGCACGATGCCGTCCGCCGCCGCGTACGGATCGATCTCGCGAGCGGTCACGCGATCGAGCAACCGGTCCAGCTCGCCCGGCTCGAGCACCGCGCGTTCGAGGTGCTGCAGAAAACCGCGTCCGAGCAATTCGCGCAATCGCCACTCCGCCCTGTTCCGCCGCCGTTGCCCGACCGCGGCATCGGTCCGTGTCCGAAACTGCTCGACCGCCGTGACCAGTTCCGCGACGCCGCTGCCGGTTGTCGCCACGGTGCGCAGTACAGGCGGACGCCACTGGCCTTCGGCGAAGGATTCCAGCGACAACATCGCCTCGATTGACGCGGCCGTGCGATCCGCGCCTTCCCGATCGGCCTTGTTCACGACGAAGATGTCCGCGATTTCCATGATGCCGGCTTTGAGCGCCTGCATCTCATCGCCGGTCCCCGGCACCATCGTGACGACCGACACGTCCGCGGTCCGCACGATGTCTACTTCGTCCTGTCCCACCCCGACGGTTTCAATGATCACGACATCGAAGCCGGCGGCGTCCAGGACGATGGCCGCCTCGGCCGTCGTCTGGGCCAGGCCGCCGAGATGTCCGCGCGTCGCCATGCTGCGGATGAAAACCCCGGCATCCTCGGCGTGGGCCTGCATGCGCACGCGATCGCCGAGGATCGCGCCGCCACTGAACGGACTCGTCGGGTCCACGCACACGATGCCGACGGTGCTGCCGCGCTTGCGCCACTCGGCGGTGAGCCGATCGACCAGCGTGCTTTTGCCGGCGCCGGGCGGCCCCGTAATCCCGACCAGATACGCGCGGCCCGTGCGCGCATAGATCGCACCGACGACGCGCGCCGCGTCCGGCGATTCGTCTTCGATCAGGGAAATGGCGCGGGCGATCGCGCGGGGGTCACGAGCCAGGATCCGATCGGTCAGCGACGTCGAGGGACGATCCTCCATCAGCGCCCAACCAGCTGCCGGCCGATCAGCAGGCGCTGGATCTCGCTGGTGCCTTCGCCGATGGTGCAGAGCTTGACGTCCCGGAAGAATTTCTCCGCCGGGTAATCCTTCACGAATCCGTAGCCGCCGTGGATCTGCACGCACTCTTCGGCCGCGCGGACCGCGATTTCACTGGCGTACAACTTGGCAATGGACGATTCGGTGGAGGTGCGTTCGGTCTTCTGATCCCGCAGCCAGGCGGCGCGATACGTCAGCAGACGAGCCGCTTCGATGCGGGTGGCCATATCGGCGAGCTTCCAGCGGATGGCCTGAAACTCCGCGATGGGCCGGCCGAATTGCCGGCGTTCGAGCGCAAACCGGCGTGCCGCTTCATATGCGCCTTGCGCCAGGCCCACCGCGAGCGCGGCGATCCCGATGCGGCCGGCGTCGAGGATACGCATCGCCTGCGGGAACCCCTCGCCCGGCTGGCCAATCATCGCGGCGGCGGGGACGCGGCAGTTCTGAAAAATCACTTCGC
>DASUGC010000075.1:0-7258 GCA_036274235.1 Vicinamibacterales bacterium | reverse complement strand
CGATCCCGCGGAAATGACCCCCGACCTCTTTATCGCCCATCCGACTCGGAACAGCAACAGGGCGAAGAGCCAGATGGCCCACCTGAGGGGCTCGCTGTAGTCGGATTTCTGGATCCACACAAAGTGGACGATGGCGGCGAGCGCAGCCAGGTAGACAAGCCGGTGCAAGCGGGCCCAGTTCTTCTTCAATCGCCGGACCCAGCCGGCCGTCGACGTCACCGCCAGCAGGAGCAGGCACGCGAATGCGAGCATGCCCATAAAGATGAAGGGCCGCTTGCCGATGTCCTGCCAGATGTCGCGCCATTGGCAGCCGGCCCCGGAGAAACACAGCTGATCGAAACCGAGATAGATCGTCAGATGCGCCAGCGCATAGGCAAATGACCAGACACCGAGCATCCGCCGGACCCGGATGATGCCGTTGATGCTGAAGATCCGCCTGAACGGCGTCACGGACAGCGCGGCCAACAGAATCAGCAGCGACGTCTGCCCTGTTTCATGCAGCAGCGTCTTCTTGGGATCCACGCCCAGCGCCGACGTGTCCGTCAGCGACCAGACGAGATAGAAATCGTACGAGAGCCAGACCAGTTCAACGCCGCACGCGATGAAGACCGCGGGCTTGAAGAACCGCCAATTGACGATGGCCGCGAGCGCGGTTTTCAGTCCGCGCCAGGCGGAGGGCATCAGAAGAACTTCCGCAGATCCATGCCGGCGTACAGGCTCGCGACCTGATCGCCGTAGCCGTTGAACATCAGGGTCTGGCGATCGGCAAACAGGCTCGGCAGCCGGGTTTCGCGCGCCTGCGTCCAGCGCGGATGGTCAACCGTCGGATTCACATTGGCGTAGAAGCCGTACTCGTTGGGCGTGCGAACGGCCCACGTGTTCCGCGGCATCGTGTCGGTGAAGCGAATCCTCACGATCGACTTGCCGCTCTTGAATCCGTACTTCCACGGAATGTGTACGCGCAGCGGCGCGCCGTTCTGGTTCGGCAGCACCTTGCCATACAACCCGACGACCATGAGCGTCAACGGATGCTTCGCCTCATCCATGCGCAAGCCTTCGATGTACGGCAAGGGGATTCCCGCGCTGTTCCAGCCCGGCATTTCACCCGGCCGATCCAGCGTGGTGAATTCGACGAACTGGGCCTTCGATTGCGGCTTGACCTTGTCGAGCACGCCCGACAACGGCACGCCAATCCACGGAATCACCATCGACCATGCTTCCACGCAGCGGTGGCGATACACGCGCTCTTCGAGATTCCTGAAATCGATGAGATCTTCGAGACCGTAGTCCCCCGGTTTGTCGACGAGACCGTCCACCTTCACGGTCCACGGCTTCGTCGTCAGCCGGCCCGACGTGCGCGCCGGGTCGCCCTTGCGCGTCCCGAACTCGTAATAGTTGTTGTACGTCGTGATCTGCTCGAACGTGTTCACCGGATCGATCCTGGCGTCTACGTCCATGGTCTTCTTCGCGATCAGCGCGGACTGCCCCGCGGCTTCCGGATCCGGACCGCAGCCAACCACGCTCGCCGCCAGGGCCCCGATCGTGCCGGCCGTCGCCGTCTTGATGAAGTCGCGGCGCGAGCGATAAATGGACTCGGGCGTCACTTCCGAATACGGCACGTCAGCCGACGTACGGATCTTGATGACCATGGTGAATATTCTACGATCGCCGGGTCTCAGCGGATTGCCGCGGACTTCAGGACGACCAGATCGGGCGTCCGGGCCCACTCCCGCGCCGGCGCCGGGCCCATGAGCGCGGCCAGCAGCGCCTGGCCTTTCACGGTCTCCATCAACGCCGGACTCGTAATCACGTAGTCACACGGTCCCATGGGGCCGGCTCGGCGCGCCGAATCCACATCTCGCCCCGCGTAAAACACCTGATCGCCAAACCCGGGCGGCTGCAACGCGAGGGGTTCGTCAAAGCGCGTGAGCGCGAAATACCGCCGGCGGGAGCAATCACCGTCCGCTTCGTTCTCTCGAATCGCGAAAATCGCCAGGGCTGCGCGCTTCCAGGCATCCGCTGGAGGCGAGCCTCTCGTGAGCGCGTCCAGATCTGCGCCTAAGGTGTATTCGGCGTTGATCTGTGCCGCCTGATTTGCGCGCACAATCCGCGGCGCCCACCAGACGACTCCCAGGAGGATCAGCCCGGTCGTTAGAAGGCTCCGGCCCGGGCGCCCACCGATCATGATCGTGCCGATCGCAGCCGCGAAGACCCACCAGGCATGTGCGGCAGGCGTCACCACGATCGAACTGCCGGGATTCGGTACTGACGCGGCATGGCCCCAGAGGATCGCCACGCTCAGGGCGAGCGCCACGGCGAAAAGCCGCCGATAGAGCGCCCTCCGGTCCCACGGCGCCCCGATGGGAAAGCATCCGATGAACGCCAGCAGCGGCAAGGACGCGGCGATCGGCAAGACATACCGCAGCGTGAGGCCGTTGCTGCGATCGAGCGCGGTCCACGGCGCGCCGATCAGCAGCCAGATGAGCGCCGCGCCCACGCCCGCGCCAATCGCGAGGAGCAACACCCGGGGCCACCAGGCCGGATCCGCGTTGCGGTGCCGCGCCTGCCCAATCAGATCCGCGACCAGGAACACGATCGGCACCAGGGCCGGCAGATACCAGGCGCCGAACCAGAGATCGATAAAGGAACGCGCGCGCGGGAGGAGGTGGAACGCATCGGTCTGCATCTCGCCCAACACGGAGAGATAGCTCGACCGCTGGAACGTCTCGCCTGGAAAAACCGTGACGCCCGCGATCGTGAGGCCCGCCGGTGCCAGCGGAGATCCAAATTGAATCCAGTTGCGAACGAGCCAGATCCCTCCGGCACCGATTGCCACCAGTCCCGCGCCGGCCAGCACGACGGCGGTCCATCGCGGCCACACGATCTTCGGCGCTCCGGAGACGCGACGCGCCACGGACAGCAACGCCGCCGTCGCCAGAATGAGCCCCGTCGCCGGCGCGCCGGTGGTCTTGGATCCGAGCAGCAGTCCCGCCGCCGCTCCTGCGAGCAGCAGATCGAGCACGTGCCACCGCTGGCGCGACCACGCGCGCACAATCGCGGCGGTCAGCGCCAGGAAGCCCGCCGCGAACCACAGATCGGCGGATCCCTGGCTGAGGTACCGGAACATCGGCGTGGCGAAGAGGGCCAGGCCGAGCCAGGAGCCCCACGCGAGCCCCGACCGATTCGTCGCCGCTCGAAAGATCAAATTGATTGACGCGATGATCACGGCAAACGGCAGCGCCAGAGCCAGATCCGCCAGCAGCGGTGTGCCCGTCGGCAGGATGAACCAGGCGGTCACCACGCTCGCGCCCATCGGATAGAGGTGCGGTGTGGCGGGCAAGGAGAACGGACTCGCGCCCGTGGCGAAGTTCAACGCGTACGGCACGTGGTAGTGCGCGGCATCCGGGCCGATGACGTCGGCTGAACGAGCCGACAGACCCACCCAGGTCAGCAGAATCGCCAGCAGGATAGCCGTCATCACGCGCTCGGGAAGCGTGAACGGCCCCGTGGCCCGTACGGCTCCGGGAATGGATTCCCGGAATCCATCCCCGGAATCGTCTTGATCGATCCACGCCGGATCAAAGGCGATGGCCAGGTGCCACAACGCCAGGCCGGCTATCGCCGAGAGCAGGCTGATGCCGACCGTAACGGCCGTCAGATGCAGCACCAGTGACAGGGACGCGACGCTGCCCACGGCGCAGGCAAACACCGCGTCATCGGTCGTGGCACGCTCGCCATAGCCGACGCGGCCGATGGCGCGCGCGGTGAGTGCGACGTGCAGGATTGTCATCACCAGCCACGCAGCCACCGCCAGAATCACCGTGACATAATAGTCGCCCGACGAATGACCCCCACTGCTCCGACCCGGAATCTGGGCCAGGCTCTCGAGGACAAGCTGACGAATCGGACGGCGCGGCTCGGCGTTATCGGGCTCGGCTACGTCGGCTTGCCGCTGGCCGTCGAGTTCGCGCGCGCGGGCTTTACGGCCGTGGGCGTTGACCTCGATGCGCGGAAGGTCGAGGCCATCAACCGGGGCGAGTCATATATTCCGGACGTCCCGACGAGCGACGTGCAGCAGTTCACCCGCGCGAAGCGACTGTCGGCCAGCGCGGATCCGTCCGTGATCCGCGCGTGCGACACCATCAATATCTGCGTACCGACACCGCTCCGGAAAACCAAGGATCCCGACCTGTCCTACGTCGTGTCCGCCGTCGAGATGGTGGCCGCGCATCTCCAGCCGGGCCAGCTCATCGTGCTGGAATCGACGACGTATCCCGGCACGACAGACGAGGTGGTGCGGCCGCTCCTCGAACGGGGCGGCCTGGTCGCGGGCCGCGATTTTTTTCTGGCGTTTTCTCCGGAGCGCGTCGATCCGGGCAACTCGCGTTTCACGACGCGCAATGTCCCGAAAGTGGTCGGCGGGACCACGCCGGAGTGCACGCGGCTCGCAAAGGCGCTCTACGCGCCCTCGATCGATCACGTCGTGGAAGTGAGCTCGACGCGCGTCGCCGAGATGGTGAAACTGCTCGAGAACACCTTCCGCGCCGTGAACATCGGCCTCGTCAACGAGCTGGCGCTGATGTGCGATCGGCTCGGGCTGAGCGTCTGGGAAGTCGTGGACGCGGCCGCGACCAAGCCGTTCGGATTCATGCCCTTCTACCCTGGCCCGGGCCTGGGCGGCCACTGCATTCCGATCGACCCGTTCTATCTGTCGTGGAAGGTGAAGGAAGTCGGCTTCGAGGCCCGCTTCATCGAGCTGGCGGGACACGTCAACGGCGCCATGCCGCACCATGTCATCGACAAGGTCACGGAAGCGCTGAACAGTCACGCCAAGTCGGTGCGGGATTCCCGGATCCTGATTCTCGGCATCGCCTATAAGCGCGACATCGACGACGTGCGCGAGTCGCCGGCGCTGGATGTGATGGCGGTCCTGATGCAGAAAGGCGGCCGCGTGAGCTATCACGACCCGCACGCGCCTTCCCTGGCCGCGCGCGACTGGCCGGGCGCCACGGACCTTTCCTCCGTACCGCTCACGGACGCCGCGCTCGCCGAGGCGGATTGCGTCGTGATCGTCACCGACCACAAGGCGTTCGATTACGCGCAGATCGTCCGGCAGGCGAAGCTGGTGGTGGATACGAGGAACGCGATCAAGACGCCGGCGAAACACGTATTCAAACTCGGGGCGCCGGGAATCACGAGCTAGCCTGCCGACTTTTCTCCAGTTGCGTTTGGGGCCCCTCCCCCAACCGCTGCTCGCGGCTCCCGCCGCTCGCCCGCTCAGCGCCGCTCCTGACGTCGCGGGCTTCGCGGACTTCTATTTGATAAGCCCCAGAAACATCGCGCTTTCCCGCCAGATCAAGTCAACCGACGAGGTCAGCTGGTGGTCGTCGTCCAGCATGCGCAACGTCACCCGCGGCTGCGTGGCGGCCCAGCGTTCGACCATGCCGGGATCGACTGAAGCATCCCGGCGGCCCTGAAAGACCAGTGTTGGCAGCCGAACATCGAGCCCGAACGCGTCGTAGCGCGCGGCGTCCTCGTAGAGCGAGAAGCCGATGTCGCGAGGCTCGTTGAAGGCATAGTGGAACATGCGGATGCGGCCGGTGCGGCGCCACTCGTCGATGCCGTGCTCGCCCAGCTGTCGCAGCCTGTTACCGCCGAAGTCGAGCGCCGGCGCCATGAGAATCAGCCGCGCGACCTTGCCGGTCTCATCACGATTGGCCGCATGGAGCGCGACAAACGCGCCAAGGCTTGACCCCACGAGGGCGATGGGCCCGGACGCGCGCTCGATCTCGTCACGCGTCTGCTCCAGCATGCGCGTGACCGTCAGCGTTTCGAACGCCGGCTGATTGAAATCCGGACAGGCAAAGTCGATCCCGCGCGCCGCCAGCTCGCGCGCGAAGCGTTGTGCTTTGGAAGAGGCGGGCGACGAGGCAAAGCCGTGGAGATAAATGATCATGACGTCGTTCGCGTCGTTCCCGTCGTTGTCTATACTCACCCCATGCGCTACGCCATCTTAATGTTGTTCGTCGCCATCGCGGCGGCCGTTGTCCGCGCCGGGCAAACCCCAATGAACGCCGGGACCGTGACCATCCGCGCCGCCCGTCTGCTTGACGGCAAGGGCGGCTCGAAAGCGAACGCCGTTATTGAAATCCGTGGCTCCAGGATCACGGCGATCGACCAGCGCACGGGCCCCGTGACGTACGACCTGGGCGACGTCACGCTCATGCCCGGGATGATCGACGTGCACGTCCATTTGAACTGGTACTTTGGCCCCGGCGGCAAGTATGGCGAACGCGGCGTGCCGCAGGAGTTCGTGAGCCAGGCCATCCACGACAACGCCACGGCAACGGTCATGGCCGGCTTCACGACGGTCCAGTCGCTCGGCTGGAGCGGCGACAAGCAGCTAAATGCCGACATCGCGGCCGGCGCGTTTCCCGGGCCCCGGATTCTGTCCTCGCTCAGTCAGATTCAGGGCGGTACCGCGACCCCCGACGCGCTTCGCGAGCGGGTGCGCAGCGCCAAGGCCAACGGCGCCGACGTGATCAAGTTCTTCGCGTCCGGCAGCATCCGCGATGGCGGCAAGATGAACGTCACGCAAGAGCAGGTCGATGCGGTGTGCGGTGAGGCCAGGGCGCAGGGCTTGCGGTCGCTCGTCCACGCGCACGACCCGGCCTCGATCATCGCGTCCGTCAAGGCCGGCTGCAGCCAGATTGAACACGGCCTGTTCGCTGACGCAAGCGCGATCAGGGCGATGAAGGACGCTGACGTGTTTTTCGATCCCAACATCGGCCTGGTGCTGCAGAACTACCTGGAGAACAAGGACAAGTACATGGGGAGCGGCAACTTCAACGCGGAGGGCTTCGCCTCGATGGAGAGCGCGCTGCCGCGGTTGAAGACCGTGTTCAAGATGGCGCTCGACGCCGGACTGAAGATGCCGATGGGCACGGACGCCGTCGCGGGCGCGCACGGCCAGAATGCGCGCGAGATTATCGCGCGCGTCGCTGCCGGTCAGAAACCGATGGACGCGATTATCGGCGCGACCTCGCTCGCCGCCGAATCACTCGGCATGGGCACGACGATTGGCACGCTGGCGCCGGGTTTCGAAGCCGACATCATCGCGGTGCCAGGCGACCCAACCAAAGACATCGCGATGCTCCGCAAGGTCACCTTCGTGATGAAAGGCGGCGCGATCGTAAGACCTCGGGAGTCGTTTCCCGGAAAAACGGAAACTACGGTTGTCGGACGTCTCAAATGACAA
>DASUGC010000074.1:0-8623 GCA_036274235.1 Vicinamibacterales bacterium | reverse complement strand
ATGAACGCGCGGCGTTGGTCAATGCGTCGGCGATGCGCGCGCACTATTCGCAGCCCGTCGATCGCGAATCGGCATACGAGAAGTTGCAGGCCCGCGCGAACGCATCGCAGCCCGCCGGGCCGGCGGCTCCGGCGGGCCGGGCCACGGCGCCGGAGCCGGCACAAAAGCCCATGAGCCAGAGCCTGCAGGACCTGTTACTGGGGACCACCGGCCCGCGTGGAGGACACCACGAGGGCATGCTCGAATCGGCCGCGAAGAGCGCCGCGCGATCGGTCGGGTCCGGCCTGGGCCGGCAGATCCTGCGCGGCGTGCTTGGATCGCTGTTCGGCGGCAAGCGTTAACCGATCGACTGGAGGAGCCGTGATTCCGACGCCCAGATTCGAGCAGCTGGCCACCGAACTCGCCGACGTCGGGCGGCGGTTCTATGGGCGTGGCTGGGTGCTGGGCACGAGCGGAAATCTCAGCGCGGTCCTGGCCACGCTTCCGCTGGAGTTGTGCATTACGCCGACCGGCGCGCGCAAAGGCGAACTGTCGGCTGCCGACTTCCTGCACGTGGACAGCCGGGGGCGCGTGCGGTCTGCGCGCGGCGGCAAGCCATCGGCCGAGACGGCGCTTCACCTGGAAATCGCCGAGGTGCGCACCGCCGGCGCGGTCTTGCACACCCATTCGGTTTGGAGCACGATACTTTCAGAGCGCCACTGCGAACAGAAAGGCCTTGCGATCCAGGGCTACGAAATGCTCAAGGGGCTTGATGGCGTCAAGACCCATGAGCATCGCGAGTGGATTCCCATCGTGGAGAACGACCAGGACATGACGCGGCTGGCGGCGCAGGTCAAGACCGTGCTCACGGCCGATGCATCGGCGCACGCCTTCCTGATCAGCGGGCACGGTTTGTACACGTGGGGCCGCACGATCGCCGACGCCGAGCGGCACGTCGAGATTCTGGAGTTCCTGCTGGAGACGCAGGGCAGGAGGTAGCAATGGCCGTCGTCAAGGTTCCCGCGGAGCAGCGCGTCATCGAAGGCGCCGATCAGGTGCGCGAATTCCTGGAGGCACACGGCATCGAGTACGAGCGCGCGGAGCCGGGACGCCCCGTCGCGCCCCACGCGCCGGCGGCCGAATTGCTCGACGCCTACAAGGACAAGATCGACGAGCTGAAGGCACGCGGCGGCTATGTCACGGCCGACGTCATCGACGTGTTTCCGGACACGCCGAACCTCGAGGCCATGCTCAACAAGTTCAATTCCGAGCATTGGCATGACGAGGACGAAGTCCGGTTCATCGTCGAAGGCCGCGGCCTCTTTCATATTCGCCAGGACGGCAAGCCCGTGTTCGCGATTGAAGTGGAGGCCGGGGATCTGATCCGCGTGCCCCGCGGCACGCATCACTGGTTCGATCTCTGCGCCGACCGCCGCATTCGCGCGATTCGGCTGTTCCAGGACGTCTCCGGGTGGACGCCGCATTACACGGGCAGCGGCGTCGACAAACAGTTCCAGCCGGTCTGCTTCGGCCCCATGTACATGCCGTTCCCGCGGCCCGGCCGCCCCGCGTGACCGCGGCGCCGCAAGGCGTTCGCGTCATCCTGCTTGACATCGAGGGCACGACGACGCCCATCGGGTTCGTGCACGCGCGCTTGTTTTCGTACGCGCGCGAGCGGCTCAATCGCTATCTCGACGAGCACTGGTCCGATGCCGCCGTCCAGGAGGCGGTCCGCAGCCTGGCATCCGAGCGCGCGGGCGAGCGGGATGCGACCGCGCCCGGGTGGGACGATACTTCGCCAGACGCGCTGCGATCATCAGTGAGGGCCTATGCGCACTGGTTGATGGACCGCGATCGCAAGTCGCCCGGGCTCAAGCTGCTGCAGGGCGTGATCTGGGAAGAAGGCTACCAGGCCGGCGCATTGCGCGGCGAAGTGTTCGACGACGTGCCGCCGGCGATCGCGCGGTGGCGCGCGCAGGGGCTGCTGGTCGCCATCTATTCATCGGGAAGCGAGCTGGCCCAGCGGCGGCTGTTCGAATCGACGGCCGCCGGCGACATGACACCGTCGATGGCCGGGTTCTTCGACACGCGGGTGGGTCCCAAAATGCAGCCGGACAGCTATCGCCGCATCGCCGCCGCGCTCGGTGTGCCCGCGTCCGCGATTCTGTTCGTGTCCGACGTGACCGCCGAACTGGCGGCCGCGCGCGCAGCCGGATGCGATACGCGGCTCTGCGTCAGGCCCGGCAATGCCACGCAGCCCGATGCGTCGAAGTTCAGCGCGATCGGCAGCCTTGCGGAGATCGGATAGCGACCAATTTACCTTGGTAGCGCAGGAAGAGCCATGGGTTTCCGTTTCTGCGTGTCGGACTGAACTGACAGCCCGGCGATAATAGGCCCTCATGTTTCGACCTTCCGTCCTGACGTCGGCCCTCGTGCTGGCGGCCTCGCTGAACGGCGTGGCGCAACGCGCGGCGACGCCGGACGCGCCGAGGCTCGAACGGTTTACGGTGACATCCGATGGCCATCCCATGGCCGTGTGGGCGCGGCGGCCGGCCTCACCGAAAGGCGCGATTCTGCTGGTTCATGGCCGTACCTGGAGCAGCCGGCCCGATTTCGATCTTCAGGTCCCGGGCCTGCAGCGTTCCGTGATGGCATCGTTCGCCGCCCAGGGCTTCGCGGCCTACGCCCTCGATCTCCGCGGCTATGGCGAGACGCCGAGGGATACGACGGGCTGGCTGACGCCGAGGCAAAGCGTCACGGACATTCTGAATGTGCTGGCCTGGGTGGCCACGCAGCACCCCAATCGGCCGAGGCCCACGCTCGTGGGATGGTCGCGCGGCGCCATCATGGCGGCGATGGCGGCGCAGACCGCGCCGGACCGCGTGTCGAACGTCGTCATGTTCGGTTTCGCTTCCGATCCTGAGTTGGAATTCGCGGAGGGCGAAGTCCCGGACGCTCCCGCCAAAATCCGCAACAGCGCGGCGGCAGCCGAGTCCGATTTCATCTCACCCGGCGTCACGCCGAAGATCGTCATCTCCTCATTCGTCGAGCAGGCCCTGAAGGCCGATCCGGTTCTGGCCGACGTCAAGGACGACACCGATTTCAACGCATTCGTGGCGTCGGAACTGACCGTGCCGGCCCTGGTCATGTTCGGATCCGAAGATCCCGGCGTGTCGATCGAAGAGGCAGGTAAGATGTTTGCGGCCATCGCCTCAAAAGACAAGCAGATGGTCGTGTTGCCCGGCGCGGACCACGCCGCGCAGCTCGAAGACACGCACGATGCGTGGATAGCCGCGATCGTGAATTTCATCAATCGACCGCCGGTGCGCCGGTAGGGGAGGCCTTATGCGGCTGAAAGTACTTGTCGTCGCGCTCGTAGCCGTGATCGTGATGTTCCTCGCGTTCCTGCGCCCGTTGCAGTCGCAGGAGCCGCGAGTCGCCAATGGCTACACGGATCCGCCGGGCACGTTCTCGATCCTCGGGTACGATCCGCAGACGCAGGAAATCGGCGCCGCGGTGCAATCGCGAGTCTTCTCCGTCGGCAATGGCGTGCTCTGGGCCGAGGCCGGCGTCGGCGCGGTCGCGACCCAGGCCATCGTGGACGTGAGCTACGGTCCGCAGGGGCTCGCGCTGCTGCGCGAGGGCGTGGCGCCGAAAGACATCATCCAGAAGATTCTCGACGCGGACACAGACCCGGGTTATCGCGGCCAGGCGTGGCCCAAGGCGGGGCGCCAGTTCGCCGTCATCAACGCCAAGGGCGACGTGGCCGCATACACCGGTGACAAGGCCGATGACTGGAAGGGCGACAGGCAAGGGAAGTACTGCACGGCGCAGGGCAACATCCTGGCGGGCCCCGACGTCGTGGCCAACATGGTCAAGGCATTCGAGGAATCAGAGACGCGGCCTGATGGACGCCGCAACCATATTTCACTCCGGCTGGTCGCCGCACTTGAAGCGGGTCAGGCCGCCGGCGGCGACAAACGCGGCCAGCAATCGGCCGCATTGATCGTCGTCAAGAAAGACGCGGGCGTCTGGCTGCACAATGACGTCGTGCTGCGCCTGCAGGTGGATGACAACGCCGAACCGATCAAGGAACTGCGCCGGCTGGTCGAGATGTCGCCGCCCGGACGCAGCGGGCGCGGCAGGGGGGGCAACTGATGCGGCGCCCGGCCGCCGCTCTCGCCTGCGCCGTCCTGCTCGCAGCCGCGGTCGCCACAGCCCAACGGCCGGCCATCAGCAATGCGGTGCGTCAGTTCGTCAAAACGGACGCGCCGGTCGTGGCGTTGACTCACGTTCGCGTGATCGATGGCACCGGCGCGCCGGCGCGCGAGGATCAAACGCTCATCATCCGTGATGGCCTCATCGCCGCGGTCGGCAATGGCGTGGCAGTGCCCGCGGACGCGCAAGTGATCGACGCTTCGGGCAAGACCGTGCTGCCAGGCCTCGTCATGCTGCACGAGCACCTCTATTACCCGACCGGCCCGAACGTCTACGGCCAACTCGGATTGAGCTTTTCACGGCTCTATCTCGCCGGTGGCGTGACCACGATGCGGACCGGCGGCAATGTGAATGGATTCATGGACATTACGCTGGCCCAGCGCGCGGCCGGTCTTGAAATCGCAGCCCCCGCCATCGACGCCACCGCGCCGTACCTGAACGGGCCCCAGAACCAGTTGCAAATGCACGTCCTCAAGGATCCGGACGATGCGCGGCAGCAGGTGGCGTACTGGTCGGCGATGGGCGCGACGTCGTTCAAGGCCTACATGCAGATCACGAAAGCCGAGCTGGGCGCCGCGATCGATGAGGCGCACAGGCGCGGGCTGAAAGTGACCGGCCACTTGTGCTCGGTTACGTACGCGGAAGCCGCCGCGCTTGGCATCGACAACCTGGAGCACGGCTTTGCGGCCTCGACGGACTTTGTCGCGGGCAAGCAGGCTGATACCTGCCCGGGCCAGGCGGTGGGGCAACAGACGATTGCCGCTCTCGATCCCGCCAGCGAGAAGTTCCAGCAGCTCGTGCGGACCTTGATCGACAGGAAAGTCGCCCTGACGTCTACCCTGACTGTTTTTGAGACATTTACCCCCGGCCGTCCGATGCCTCCCGGCGTCGATGTATTGATGCCGTCGCTCAAGGACCAATTCACCCAGACCTATCAGCGAACGTCGCAGAACCCCAGAAGCACGTATGCCACGCTGTTCCCCAGGATGATGAAGCTGGAGTACGCCTTCGCGAAGGCCGGCGGACTGCTCGTCGCCGGCACCGACCCCACGGGGTCTGGCGGAGTGATCCCCGGGTATTCCAACCAGCGACAGCTCGAGTTGCTGGTCGAAGAGGGCTTCACGCCCGTCGAAGCGATTCAGATTGGGACGCTGAACGGCGCGAAATACCTCGGGCGCGACCAGCGAATCGGGTCGATTGCCGCCGGAAAGCAGGCGGATCTCATGCTGGTCACCGGCGACCCCTCACGGGTGATTGCCGACGTCCGAAACGTCGATACAGTGTTCAGGCAAGGCGTCGGATTCGATCCGGCCAAGCTGGTTCAGTCGGTGAGCGGCAAGGTCGGCATCTGGTAAGCCCAGGTGAGGAACGAACGAGCGGAGTGAGGACTTTTGATGAGTGTGTTGAGCAGGCTGCGGGGTCTCGGGCTGGCGATGGCCCTGTTGTCCGTGTCGGCGACCGAGGCGTGGGCGCAGGTCCCAACTCCCACGCCGACCGCGCCGCCACCCACGGCAATCGATGAGCCGTTCGAACGGCCCACCAACATCATGCTCGGGTATCAATACCTGCACGACTTCAGTTGGGACTCGAGCATGGTGGGCGGCTTTTCGGTGTCGCTGACTCGCCGCATCAAGGGCAACATCAACATAGTCGGCGAAGTCAGCGGAAGCTACGGAGAGACCGTCAACGGCTTCACGATCCAGCGCTATGCGTTCCTTGGCGGCATCAAAGTCACGGGCGGCGAGGGCAATATCCGGCCCTTCTTCCAGGTGCTGGGAGGCCTGTCCCGGCAGGGCGGCGACGTCGGAGAGCTGAACGCGCCGGCCATCCAGCCTGGCGGCGGCGCGGATTTTTTCCTGAACGATCGCTGGACGTTTCGCGCGCAAGGCGACTTCCGGTTTCTATTCGAAGAAGGTGAGCTTCGGACCGCGTATCGTGTGACGGGCGGCATCGTCTTTTATCTGGGCAGGAAGAAATGAGCTGGGCGCGCGCGGCGGCGATCGCACTCCCCCTGGCGGGCCTGGTGGCCTGCTCGGGGCCGGCGTCGTCATCTTCGTCGCCTGCCGAATCGCGTGACATCGCCCTGCCGGTGGACTCGCAGACCATCGACGCCAGAGTTCCCGCCGACTCCACGATGGAAATGATTTTCCGCCGCCACAAGTTCTCGACGGAGACGACGGGGTTGCTGCTGCAGGCCGTGAAGGCCGTGTTCGACCCCAGAAGTCTTCGCGCGCATCAGAGTTATCGCGTCACGCTGACGCTTGACGGGCTGCTCCGCGAGTTCACGTATCAGATCGACGCCGATCGGCTGTTGAGCGTCCGGCGGACGTCGGGCGGCGCGGGCTTTTCGGCCGAAGTGGTCACGCTGCCGAAGGAACTGCGTACCGAGGCGATCGCCGTCGAAATCGGGAAGGGCCAGTCACTGGTCGGCCAGTTGGAAGCACAGGGCGAAAACGTTCAACTGGCCCTCGAACTGGCCAACATCTACGGCGGCGAGGTGGACTTCAACAGCGATCTGCAGCCCGGCGATCACCTCGAATGTCTCTTCGAGCGCGAAATGCGCAACGGCGAATTCGTCGGCTATGGCCGGGTGCTGGCGGCTGTGCTCCAGAATGACGGACGCCGGCTTCCGGCGGTGCTCTATCCGGACAGCGATGGCATGCCGGCCTATTACGACGACGACGGCCGGTCGCTCAAACGGCAGTTCCTGAAGTCGCCGCTGCCGTTCGATCCGCGGATCACTTCGCGGTTTTCGTATCATCGCCTGCACCCCGTGCACGGCACGGTGCGAGCACATCTGGGCGTCGATCTCGCCGCGCCCTACGGAACGTCGGTGAAAGCCGTCGCCTCTGGTGTCGTCGAGTTCGTGGGCATGAAAGGCGAAGCGGGCCGAACCGTTCAGATCCGGCACGCGGGCGGGTACCAGACGATGTACCTGCACTTGTCGGCATTCGCGCCGGGCCTGCATCCTGGTTCACGCGTTGTGCAGGGCGACTTCGTCGGACGCGTCGGGAGCAGCGGTACCGCCACGGGCCCGCATCTCGACTACCGCATCATCAAGAACGGCACGTACGTGGATCCGATCGCCGAGTTGCGGAAGATGCCGAAGGGCGAGCCCATCGCAGCCGGCCGGCTCGCCGGGTTCTCGACGACGCGCGATGACGCGATGCAGCAGATGGCCTCGGCGCTCGCGAATCCGGCCCCGCGGTCTCCCGCGGCCGGTTCCAGCAGATAATTCCCGGATGTCGTTTATCGCGCCCTTCCGGGCCCTCCGGCCCGCGCCGGCTGTGGCCGCCCGCGTCGCTTCTGTTCCGTACGATGTTGTCAGCGCCGACGAAGCGCGCGCGCTGGCCGCCGGCGAGCCGCTGAGCTTTCTGCACGTCACGCGGTCCGAGATCGATCTGCCGGCCGGAACGTCGCCGTACGCCACCGAGGTGTATGCGCGCGCGGTGGCGAATCTCAGACAGTTGCAGGAGGCGGCGCCCCTGTTGCAGGACCGCGAGGCGTCGCTCTACGTGTACCGATTGCAGATGGGCGCGCACGTGCAGACCGGCGTGGCGGGAGTGTTCTCGGTCGATGAATACGAACACGATCTGATCAAGAAGCACGAGAAGACGCGCAAGGACAAGGAAGACGATCGCACGCGGCACATCGTGGAGACGGCCGCGCAGACGGGGATCGTGTTCCTGACGTTCCGCCAGACATCTGCCATTGATGCCGCACTGGCCAGGGCGGCCGCCGGAGCGCCGATCTACGACTTTACAGCGCCGGACGGCGTGGTCCATCAGGTGTGGCAGGTCGCAGGCGCGGCCGCGGATCCGCTGGTGCGCGCTTTTCGCGACGTGCCGGCGTTGTACATCGCCGACGGCCACCATCGCGCGGCCAGCGCCGCGCGGGCGCGTCAGGAATTCGCGCGGATCGGCCGTCCGACCACGGCGGCCGCGCGGTTTCTGGCCGTGGCGTTCTCGGATGCGGCCGTGCAAATCCTGCCGTACAACCGCACGGTCAAGGATCTGGCGGGCCAGACGCCGGAGGCGCTCTTGGCGGCCCTCGATCGGTCTGGCATGACTGCCAAACCCGGCGGCGCGACGCCGCAAGGTCCCGGCGAGGCGTCGATGTTTCTGGACGGCCGCTGGTATCAGTTCCGGCTGCCGCCCGCCGACGCCGGATCGCCCCGCGACGAGTCACTGGACGTGGAAGTGCTGCAGCGGCGCGTGCTCGGCCCGATCCTTCAGGTGGGCGATCCGCGCACGGACAAGCGCATCGACTTCGTCGGCGGTATTCGCGGAACGGCTGAGCTCGAGCAGCGCGTCAACAGCGGCCAGGCCGCCGTCGCGTTCTCGCTTCACGCGGTCGGCATCAACGACCTCATGGCCATCGCCGACGCAGGCGGCATCATGCCGCCTAAATCGACCTGGTTCGAGCC
>DASUGC010000073.1:0-5366 GCA_036274235.1 Vicinamibacterales bacterium | reverse complement strand
TGGATGGTGCCGTCTTCGCCGAGCGGACCGTGCAGGACCGGGAAGACGACATCGACGCCGATGCCCGTCAAGGCGGCCGCGGGCCCCAGGTCCTCGCCGCCGGGATGGCGATCGAGCGCCAGCATCGACGGCGTGCCCGGCCGCGGCGGCAGCAGCACTTCCCGGCCTCCGCGCACGCGGGCTTCGCTGCGTGACTGTTCGATCACTTCCGCCGCGTTGGCGGCCGACGGCGCGCGGTCCGGCAGCACCCAGCGGCCGTCCTTCTCAATGCGGACGGCGATGGGCTCGTACTTGGCGCGATCGAGGTTGGCCCAGACGGCGGCCGCCGAGGCCAGCGAAACTTCATGCTCGCCGGATCGACCGCCATACAAGACTGCGATGCGAAGTCGCTTCATTCCTTTGACAGTTGGCAGTTAGCCGGTTGCAGGTTACAGGCCAGGAGGGCGCCCGGCGCGCGCGGCAGTCATTATAGGCTAACCGCTGTGAGCGCCGACTTTGCCTTTGAGATCACCGCGCGAGACGGCCGCGCGCGGTGCGGCCGCCTGCACCTGGCGCACGGCGTGGTGCACACGCCGGCGTTCATGCCCGTGGGCACGCGCGGCGCCATCAAAGGCCTGACCATGGCGCAGTTGGATGATCTGGGCGCCGAGATCATGCTGGCCAACGCGTACCACCTTCACGTGCGCCCCGGCGACGAGACCATCGCGCGCGCCGGTGGGTTGCATGCGTTCACCGGGTGGCGGAAGCCGATTCTCACCGACTCCGGCGGCTTCCAGGTGTTCAGCCTGGCCGGACGCCGCACCGTCACGGACGAGGGCGTCGTGTTTCAGTCGCATCTCGACGGGCGGGCGCTGGCGTTGTCCGCCGAATCGGTCACGGACATTCAGATGCGTCTCGGATCGGACGTGGCGATGGTGTTCGACGAATGCACGGCATGGCCTGCGACACGCGACGCGGCGGCAGCCGCTGTGCGGCGGACGCTGCAATGGGCGCGACGCGCGCGCGATCGCTTCCACGCGATTGGCCTGGGCCAGGCGTCGGGGCTCCCGCGGCCGACGCCGGGCCAGGCCCAGTTCGGCATCGTCCAGGGCGGCACGTTTCAGGACTTGCGGGACGAGAGTGTCGCGGGTACGGTGGCCGTCGGATTCGAGGCGTACGCGATTGGCGGGCTCTCCGTGGGTGAGCCGCCGGAACTCATGTACGAGGTCGCCGGCCAGACCGCCGCGCAGCTGCCGGATGCGGCACCCCGCTATCTGATGGGCGCCGGGATGCCCAATGATCTGGTGGAGGCGGTCGTCCGCGGCGTTGACCTCTTTGATTGCGTGCTCCCGACGCGCAACGCCCGCAACGGCCAGCTATTCACCCAGGACGGTCCGATCTCGATCAAGAATGCCAGGTACGCGGACGATCAGGGACCGCCGGATCCGGAGTGCCGGTGCCCGACGTGCCGGACGCATTCGCGGGCCTATTTGCGGCATCTGTTCCTGAGCGGGGAAATGGCAGGCAGCACCCTGAATACGGTGCATAATCTGCACTTTTACCTTGACACCATGGGCCGGATTAGAAAGGCTATTGAGTTCGGAATTCTCGCGGATTTCGCGCGTGCATTCCTCGACCGGTACACTCGTCGTGCCCGTCACTGACTGCTGGCCACTGATTCATGACTGATCTGATGCCCGTGCCGTTTTTCATCGCGCAGACCGCCGCGCCCGCCCCGAACATCTGGGTGCAGCTGTTTCCGTTTGCGCTCATGCTGCTCATCTTCTATCTGCTGGTGCTGATGCCGATGCGCAAGCGACAGAAGAAAGTGGCGGAGTTCCAGTCCTCGCTCAAGGCCGGCGACAAGGTCATCACGACCGGTGGCGTTTATGGTGAGGTCACGCGGGTTGACGATCAGGCCCAGACCGTTCAGGTGCAGATTGCCGACCGGGTGCGCATTACGGTGGCGCGGGCGTCGATCGGGGGCTATCAGGGCGCGGAGCCCGTGGTAAAGAGCGACAGCTCAGGCGGGATGTAATTCATGTACAAGAACCTTCGCTGGAAATTCCTTGTGACGGCCATGGTGGCGGTGATCGCCATCTGGGCGTTCATGCCGCCCAAGCAGAAGATCAAGCTCGGGCTGGACCTGCAGGGCGGCCTCGAGCTCATCTACCGGGTGGAGACGGATGCCGCGCTCAAGATCGAAACCGACACCACGTCCGAACAGCTCGGCGAGGCGCTCAAAGGCGCCGGCATCACGGTCGGCGGGATCAAGGTCCGGGATCTCACATCGTTCGAGGTAAACGGCGTGCCGCCGGCGAGCGATTCGCAGTTCCGCACGCTGGCCGACCAGACCGCGGGCGGCTCGTTCTCGCGCGACGCCGGAGACACCGCCGGCAGCTACATCTTCAACATGAAGCCGAACGTCGTCGTGAACCGGCGGTCGGAGGCCGTGACGCAGGCCATCACCACCATCGAGCGGCGCATCAACGAGCTGGGCGTGTCCGAGCCGCTGGTCGCCCCCTACGGGAGCGCCGGCGACCAGATCATCATTCAGCTGCCCGGTCTGAAGGACATGAACCAGGCGAAGCAGGTGATTCGGAGCACGGCGATCCTGGAAATCAAGCTCGTCGAGGGTGAGGCGCCGGACGAAGCGTCGCTGCTCGCGCCGCATGGCGGCAAGGTGCCGGACGACATGCAAGTGGTGCCGGGTTCGTCCGGGGTGAAGGGCGACACGGGCACGTCGTACTATCTGGTCCGCAAGATTGCGGCCATTACCGGCCGCGACCTGAAGAATGCCTCGCCGACGCTCGATGAGAACAATTTGCCGGCGGTCAAGTTCACGCTGAACAACGACGGCGTCGCCAAGTTCACCCGCGTGACCGGCGAAAACGTCGGCCGCCAGCTCGCGATCATTCTCGACAACAAGGTGGAATCGGCGCCGCGCATCGAGGGCCGCATCGCGCAATCGGAAGCGCGCATCACGGGCACCTTCACGCAGCAGGAAGCGCAAACGCTGTCGCTCATCCTGCGGTCGGGCGCGCTGCCCGCGCCGCTCACGCCGCAGGGCCAGTCGGAAGTCGGGCCGACACTCGGGGCGGACTCGATCAGGGCGGGCGTCCTGGCGTCGGTGGTCGGCCTGGTGGCCGTCACGATCTTCATGCTCGGCTATTACAAGCTGGCCGGCATCAACGCCTTTGTGTCGGTGGCGCTCAACCTGATCATCCTGCTTGGATTCATGGCCTATCTCGGCGCGGTCATGACGCTGCCCGGCATCGCGGGCTTCGTCCTGACGATAGGCATGGGCGTGGACTCGAACGTACTGATCTTCGAGCGCATCCGGGAGGAGCTCGACAACAAGCGCCCCGCCCGGCAGGCCGTCGCCACCGGGTTCGATCGCGTGTTCATCACCATCATCGACACGCACGTCTCGTCGCTCATTTCCGCGGCGTTCCTGTTCCAGTTCGGCACGGGCCCCATCCGCGGGTTCGCGACGACGTTGTTCTTCGGGTTGCTGAGCAACGTCTTCACGGCCGTCTTCGTCTCGCGCACCCTGTTCGAGTTCATGCTCTCCAGGCGGACCGCCGGGTCGCAGCAGCAGCAGCAGCTCAGCATCTGATCCGGAACCACAAAGATTCGTATGCGCATCTTCCACAATCCCAACTTCAACTTCGTCAAGTGGCGCTGGCACGCGCTGGCGCTGTCGGCGATCGTGATTGGCGCCGGCATCTTCACGATCGTCACGCGCGGCCTGCCGCTCGGCGTCGATTTCTCCGGCGGCACGATGCTGACATTCAAGTTCGATCAGGCCGTCGATGAGGAGACCGTCCGCAGGGCGCTGCCTGATTTCGGCGACGCCATCGTGCAGACCACGGGCGCGCCGGCCGAGCACCGGATCCTCGTCCGCCTGCCAATGGTCAGGCAGTCGGAAGAGGCGCACGACATCGAAAGCGAGGCCCGCTCGGTGGAAGCCGCGTTGCGCGCGGCCAACGTCGGCAACTTCATCATGGAGGGCAAGGAAATTGTCGGTCCCGTAATGGGCGAGGATCTGCGGAACAAGGGTCTCTGGGCGACCCTCGCCTCCCTGGCCGGCATCACGGCGTACATCTGGTTCCGCTTCCGCTTCACGTTCGCCATCGGGGCGCTGGCGGCCACGATTCACGACGTCCTGCTCACGCTCGCATTCCTGGTGTGGTTCGGCTACGACCTGACGCTGAACGTCATCGCCGCGCTGCTCACCGTCACGGGCTATTCCTTCAATGACACCATCGTCATCTTCGATCGCGTGCGCGAGAATCAGCGGACCGCCAAGCGGGAATCGCTGGAAGATGTGGTCAACCGCAGCGTGAACCAGACGCTGTCACGCACGATCATCACGTCCGGCGTCACGTGTCTGGCGGTTGTCTCGCTCTATGTGCTTGGCGGGGAAGTGCTGCGAGGCCTGGCCTTTACGCTGCTGGTGGGGATCATCGCCGGCACGTATTCCACCGTGTTCATCGCGTCGTCGATCGCGATCCTGCTCAGCCGGAAAACGCCATCCGGGCCGGCGGCCGCTCAATCCGCGCCGCGCGCCAGGCGCGCCTGATCGGTGCACCTGCTCACTGCCGCGTTGCTTGGCGCGGTCCAGGGCCTCACGGAGTTCCTGCCGGTGTCGTCCACGGCGCACCTGCTCATCGGCGAGCGCCTGCTCGGGTTCCAGGATCCCGGCAGCGTGTTCGCGATTACGATCCAGTTCGGGTCGATTCTGGCGGTGATGTGGCTCTACCGGGCGACGATCTGGCGCGTGGTCCGCGGCCTGCCATCGGATCCCCGTGCCCGGCGCTTTGCGTTGACCATTGCGCTGGCCGTGATGCCGGCTCTCGCGGTGGCCGGGGTCTTTGGTACGTATGTGCGATGGATGCACGAGCGGGTGCTCGTCATCGCCGGCGCGTTCATCGTCGGTGGCGTCATTATGCTGATCGTTGAGCGGTATCGTCCGGTGCCTGTGGTCCTCAGGGCCGAGGAGACTCCTGTGAGCCGCGCCCTCGCCATTGGCGTCTGTCAGACCGTCGCCCTCGTCCCTGGTGTCTCGCGATCGGGCGCGACCATCGTGGGCGGGCTGCTGGCGGGGCTGGATCGGGCGGCCGCGGCGGAATTCTCCTTCTTCCTGGCCATGCCGACGATGGCCGCGGCATTTGCGCACGACCTCTGGGAAGTACGTCATCACCTGACGCCGGATCGCGGGGCGGAAATAGCGGTCGGCTTCGTCATGGCTTTCGTCGCGGCCGCCCTGGTCGTGCGGCCGTTCCTGCGCTTTGTGTCACGCGCGGGCTTTGGCCCCTTCGCGTGGTACCGCATCGCGGCCGGCGCGGCGATTCTGGCCGCCGTCGGTCTGGGCGCATTCTGAT
>DASUGC010000072.1:0-2357 GCA_036274235.1 Vicinamibacterales bacterium | reverse complement strand
AGCTCATATACAGGCGCAGAGCATCCGCGCCGTATTTCTCGACCATCGCGTCAGGATCCACGACGTTGCCCCTCGACTTCGACATGACGGCGCCTTCTTTCAGCACCATCCCCTGCGTCAGCAGCCGCGCGAACGGCTCGTCGATCGTCACCAGGCCGAGGTCGCGGAAGACGCGGCTGAAGAAGCGCGAGTAGATCAGATGGAGAATCGCGTGTTCGACACCGCCGCTGTAGAAATCGACCGGCCCCCAGTACGCGACCTTGGCCGGATCGAACGGCAGCGTCTCGTTGTGCGCGTCGCAAAACCGGTAGAAGTACCACGATGAATCGACGAACGTGTCCATCGTGTCCGTTTCGCGCCTGGCCGGCTTGCCGCACGAGGGACAGCTCGTGTTCACGAACTCCGGGACGTGCGCCAGCGGCGAATCGCCGCGGCCCGTAAACTCGACGACGGCCGGCAGCTTCACGGGCAGATCCGCGTCCGGCACCGGCACCATGCCGCACGACGCGCAATGCACGATCGGAATCGGCGTACCCCAATACCGCTGGCGCGAAATGCCCCAGTCCTTCAACCGGTACTGGACCGTGGCGTCGCCGATGCCGGCGGCGGCCGCATCGGCCGTCATCCGCGCGTTCGCTTCGGCGGTCCTGAGCGTGTTGTACGGACCGGAATGGACGAGCACGCCATCGCCGTCGAAGGCCTCCGTGATCGACGCACCGTCGAGCGTCCGGTCATCCGGCTGAACGACGATGGTCACCGGAAGGCCATATTTGCGGGCAAATTCGAAGTCGCGGGCGTCGTGGCCCGGCACGCCCATGACGGCGCCCGTGCCGTACTCGCCGAGCACGAAGTTCGCGACCCAGACAGGCACCGGTTGCTGCGTAAATGGATTGATGACGGCACGGCCGGTCTCGAAGCCCTCCTTGGCGATCTCCCCCGTCATGCGCGCGGTGCGATCCTGCGCGCGGAAGGCGGCCGCACGCGCGCGGAGTTCCGCCGGATCAGCCGATTCGGCGGCGAAACGTTCAACCAGCGGATGTTCGGGAGCCAGCAGCACGAAGTTGGCGCCGAAGATCGTGTCGATGCGCGTCGTGAACACCTCGATCGCGTCTCCGGCGGCCGGCGGACCACCTCGAGACGGCACGATGCCAAACTTGACCCGGGCGCCCGCCGATCGCCCGATCCAGTTGCGCTGCATTGTCAGCACTTTTTCCGGCCAGCCCTGGAGCCCGTCGAGCGCGTTGAGCAGCTCGTCGGCATAGGCCGTGATGCGCAGGTTCCACTGTTCGAGATCGCGCTGGACCACGGCCGTCCCGCAGCGCCAGCAGGCGCCGTCGATCACCTGCTCGTTGGCCAGGACGGTCTGATCCGTTGGGCACCAGTTCACGCTCGAACGCTTCCGGTACGCGAGTCCGCGCGTGAACATGCGCGTGAACAGCCACTGGTTCCATCGGTAGTAGTCCGGCAGGCACGTCGCCAGCTCGCGCTCCCAGGCGTAGCTGATGCCCAGGCGCTGCAATTGCCCTTTCATATGGGCGATGTTGTCGAGCGTCCATCGCTCGGGATGCACGTGGTTCTTGATGGCCGCGTTCTCGGCCGGCAGGCCGAACGCGTCCCAGCCGAATGGATGGAGGACATTGAATCCGCGCATCCGCTTGGTGCGCGCGATGATGTCGCCGATCATGTAGTTGCGAACGTGCCCGACGTGCGCGTGCCCGGACGGATACGCAAACATTTCCAGGCAATAGAACTTCGGCCGCGCGGGATCCTCGGTGACTTCGAACGCGCGGCTGTCCGTCCAGCGCTTCTGCCACTTCGATTCGATGTGCTGGGGTCTGTACTCCGGCATGGGGCCCTGGCGAAACCCTTAACTTATCACGTCGATCGTGGCCTCCAGGCAGGCGCGAAGCGCGCCGGCGTGGTACCCGCCTTCGGTGATGAGCGCGAGCCGGCCCTGACACCACTCGGCGGCGGCCGCGTCAAGCCGCTTGACCAGATAGGCATACCCTTCTGTCGTCATGCGCATGCCCGCGAGCGGATCCTGCACATGCGCATCGTAGCCGGCGGAGACGAGAAGCGCCTCCGGCTTGAACGCTTCGAGCGCCGGCAGTACGCGCGTGTCGTACACGCGCGCGTACTCGGCGTCGGTCGTGCCGGCCTCCAACGGGACGTTCACGGTGAATCCGCGGCCGGCGCCGCTCCCCGTCTCGTCGGCCGCGCCGGTGCCCGGGTAGAACGGATACTGGTGCGTGGAGACGTACAGCACGCGCGGATCCTCGTAGAAGATCCATTGCGTGCCGTTGCCATGGTGCACGTCGTAGTCCACCACCGCCACCCGTTCCATACCGAGCGATAGC
>DASUGC010000071.1:0-2469 GCA_036274235.1 Vicinamibacterales bacterium | reverse complement strand
CGAGCAGCGTAGTCGGAACGTGCACGAGCGTGATGCCGCGCAGGTAGGTGGCCGCCGCGAACCCGGCCGTGTCGCCAATGACACCCCCGCCAACGGCGATGAGGGCGCTTCCGCGATCCGCGGCCGCGCGGATCAGCGCCTCGTAGATCCGCGAGACTGACGCCAGATTCTTGTAGCGTTCGCCATCGGGAATCAGGATCGCGTCGGCGCCGCCGAGCGCCTGCTGCGTCGCCGCTCCGTGAAAGCGCCAGATGAGCGGACTCGAGACCACGAACCGGCGCGCGCCCACCTTGTGCGCGTCGAGCAGCTCGGGGAGGCGCGCCGTCAGTCCCTCGCCGATCCAGATCGCAGACGTGCGATCGCCGGTCTGGACGTCGACGCGAACAGGCTGCATGGGGGGATTCGTCACGGGCGAGCGTTGCGAGCCAGGAGGAACGCCGCCGTGCCGAAGCCGCAGGGCAACGGCGCGTCCGCTTCTCCGGCGCGGCATTGATAGGATAGCACCGTGGCCATCGCCGGCGATTTCCTGGTCATTGGCAGCGGCATCGCCGGTTTGCGCGCGGCGATCTCCCTTGCTGACGCCGGGCGCGTCGTGATTCTCACCAAGGCCGACCCGCGCGAGAGCAACACCGGCTACGCACAAGGCGGCATCGCCGCTGCCGTCGGTCCGGACGATTCTCCCGGGCTGCATGCCAGCGACACGATCGCCGCCGGCGACGGTCTCTGTGTGCCGGAGGCGGTGGCTGCGCTGACAGAGGAAGGGCCGCGATACGTTCGTGAGCTGATCGAGTGGGGCGCCGAATTCGATCGCGATGCCAGCGGTCAGCCGGCGCTGGGACGTGAGGCGGCGCATTCCGTCCGGCGCGTGCTGCACGCCCGCGACGCCACGGGCCGCGAAATCAGTCGAGTGTTGTGGCAGAAGGCGGCGGCACATCCGTCCGTGACGGTCTATGACGACGCGCTGGTAATGTCGCTCGTCAGGGCGCGCACTGGCGAATGCGGAGGCGCCACCTTTGTCGGGCGGGACGGGAGGCTTCAGCAGATCGAGGCGGCGCGCACGCTGGTTGCGACCGGAGGAGCCGGCCAGGTCTTCCGTGAGACGACGAACCCGGCGATTGCCACGGGCGATGGCATTGCCATGGCCTTTGATGCTGGCGCGCGTGTGGTGGATCTCGAGTTCGTACAGTTCCATCCGACCGCGCTCAGCGCCGAGGGTGCGCCGCGGTTTCTGCTGTCGGAAGCGCTGCGCGGTGAAGGGGCACGCCTGATCAATGAGGCGGGCGAGCCGTTCATGACGCGCTATGAGCCGGCCGGCGACCTGGCGTCGCGCGATCTCGTGGCGCGTGCCATCGTCACAGAGGTCGCGCGGACCGGCGCGCCGGTGTATCTGAGCATGGCGCACCTGGATCCCGACTACGTACGCCGCCGCTTTCCGACGATCGCACGCGCGTGCCGCGAAGCAGGCTTCGATCTGGCGATCGATCGAGTGCCCGTCAGTCCGGCGGCGCATTACGTGATGGGTGGCATCGAGACCGACCTGCACGGCCGCACGTCGGTATCCGGACTGTTCGCTGCCGGCGAGGTGGCCTGCACCGGCGTGCACGGGGCGAATCGGCTGGCCAGCAACTCGCTGCTGGAAGGGCTCGTGTTCGGCGCCCGCGCCGCGGAGGCGATGCGTGGCGCGAGGTCGTCTGCGCCGTCACTCGGAGCGACAGCTGCCGAACCAATCGACGACCTGGCGGATTCCGGGCGGGCGTTGCCGGAGCCCTTTGCCATGCGGGATTTGATGTGGCGCCATGTGGGCCTCGTCCGTACGGCTGACGGACTCCGGGACGCCGGGCTCCAGCTGGCTGCGTGGCGGGCCGCAGCCGCGTCGCGGCGGCGCGCGGCACCGGGCGATCGCGAGGCCCGTCGCGCGGCGAGCGTCGCCACTGTCGGCTTCCTGATCGCGCGCGCGGCGCTCCGCCGGGAGGAAACGCGCGGCGGCCACTATCGGGCCGATTTCCCGGATCGCGACGATATACACTTCAAGAGGCACTTTGCGGACGTGCTTCGCACGTAGAAATTCCAAAACCCGAATCCCCAACCCGAAATCCCAACGACGATTCCGCCGAGTGGGGGTTCCGGGATCTGGCAGTTTGAGATTCGGGATTTGGGATTTGGCATTTATCGAATGTCTAAAGACCAAGAGATCCCCGACTATCCGGAATCCATCACGCCTCAATCCCAGGACTTCGGCCGCTGGTACATCGACGTCGTCCGTCGTGCCGAGCTGGCTGATTACTCGCCGGTCAAGGGGTGCATGGTCATTCGCCCCTACGGCTATGCGATCTGGGAGCTGATGCAGCAGGCGCTCGATCGGCGGTTCAAGGCCACCGGGCATGTGAACGCGTACTTCCCGCTGTTCATCCCCGAGAGCCTGCTGATGAAAGAGGCGGAGCACGTCGAGGGATTCGCACCGCAGGTGGC
>DASUGC010000070.1:0-27354 GCA_036274235.1 Vicinamibacterales bacterium | reverse complement strand
CTCATTTCCGCGGGATCGATTCGGAAATGAGCCCCGACCTCCTGCTTTTCTCATTTCCGCGGGATCGATCCGGAAATGAGCCCCGACCTCCTGCTTTTCTCATTTCCGCGGGATCGATTCGGAAATGAGCCCCGACCTCCTGCTTTTGCCTGTACCTGCTTGAAATAAAAGGGAATTCGGCCAGAAAAGCCTGCCCGCTCACCCCGGCGGGCTGCCAACTCAACCCCTCCTAATGCCCGAAAACCACAATATTGTCGGCTCCCGCCGGGGGTGGCCGATATCCTCTGTGCCATGCATAAGCCGATCAAGTACGTCGAAAAGGGAGTGTCGTTAATCGCCAAGGGGGCCTGGCAGGTCTTCGACGCCCTCAACAGCATCAAACCCAACGAAGGGTTCATTCCCAATTGGTCGGAGAAGCCGCTGCTGAAGTCGTGGCAGAAAGTGAAGCCGCCGCTCGGCTGGCCGCGCGAGACGGACTCGCTGTGCCCGACCTGCGTGCGTGAGGCGCGCCAGGAAATCCTGGACGGCAAGCGCGATTACAAGGAATTGCTCACCGAGAAGATCGGCGAGATCAAGGCCACCATCATCGAGCGCGACGGCAAGATCATGATGGTGAAGGACTGCCCGATTCACGGCCACTTCGAGGATGTGATGGCGGTGGACACGGAGTTCTTCAAGCACCTCGAGGAGACGTTCCCCGGCTCCGACATGCGCTCGCATGCCGACGAGAAGCTGCACAACCACGGGTCTTCAACGATTAAGTACGGCCGTGGTTCGGTGCTCACGATCGACCTGACGAACCGCTGCAACATGATGTGCGACCCGTGCTTCATGGACGCGAACCAGGTCGGCTTCGTGCACGAACTCAGCTGGGAAGAGATCAAGACGCTGCTCGACAACGCCATCACGCTGAAGCCGAAGCGGCAGATGTCCGTGCAGTTCTCGGGCGGCGAGCCGACGCTCTCGCCGTACTTCCTCGACGCGTGCCGCTACGCCAAGAAGGTCGGCTACAACAGCGTGCAGGCGGCGACCAACGGCATCGAGTTCGCCAAGAGCCCGGACTTCGCCCGCGCGGCGGCCGAAGCGGGGCTGCGCTACGCGTACCTGCAGTTCGACGGCATCGGCAATGCGGCCAACTCGCACCGGCTCGTCGGCAACCTGTTCGACGTCAAGCTGCGCGCCATTGAGAACCTCTGGCGCGCCGGCGTGGACATCGTCCCGGTCACGACGATCGTGAATGGCGTCAACAACGAGCAGGTCGGCCGCATCGTCAAGTTCGCGATCGACAACCCGAAGAAGATTTCGTTCCTCTCGTTCCAGCCGGTGTCGTTCACGGGGCGCGACGAGGAGATCACGGACGAGCGCCGGTTCGCGCAGCGCTACACGCTGTCGCACCTGGCGCATGACGTGAAGAACCAGACCGGCATCGGCGAGCCGACGCGCGACTGGTTCCCGATCTCGTTCATGAGCACGTTCGCCGACTGGGCGGACCTCGTGCATGGCCCGACGGCCGACTGGGGCGCGCTGTCGTGCGGCTGCCACCCGAACTGCGGCGTCGGCATGGCGGTCATCATCGACAAGGAAACGTCGGAAGCCGTGCCGATTACGGCGTTCCTGAACGGTCCGCAGCTGGCCAAGGACATTCAGAAGGTCAACGACGCCGCGCGCGGCCGGTTCCTGTCGGTCCTGGGCATGGCCCTCGCGCTCATGCGCAACTACGACCCGTTCAAGACGCCGAAACACTTCAAGGTGTACGACCTGCTGCGCCGGTTCGACAAGGCCTACAGCGCCACGGGCCGCGATTACGGCAAGGTCACCGCGGATCGCACGATGGCGGACATCGAGTTCCGCCGCAGCGACCGGTTCAACTACATGTTCGTCGCGGGCATGTGGTTCCAGGACCTGTTCAACTACGACTTCCGCCGCACGGAGCGCTGCATCATTCCGTATGCGACGCAGGAAGGCGAGATCAGCTTCTGCGCCTACAACACGGGCATCGGCTGGCGGAACATCATCGAGAAGATGCACATGACGGCCACGCTCACCAAGTGGTACGAGGAGCACGGCCGGCACGAAATCTTCGCGGGCGGCAAGAAGGTCGCGCTCGACACGACCAAGCACTCGCTGCAGCTCGTCGCCGAGGACGTGAACAAGGGCATCCAGCACGACCTGGACGACCAGGGCATCGCCAAGACGGCGCGCGAAGAGAAGCTGCGCGCCCGCAAGGCGCAGCAGGAGCACGAGCGCATGGCCGCGCTGTACCGCCAGGAAGTGCTCAAGGAACCGAAGCCGGAAATCGCCACGGGCCTGCAGATTCAGGGGCTCAAGAAGGCGGTCACGGACAAGACGACGGTCACGCACTAGGCACTGACGGCGTTAACTGATAACTGAGAACAAAGGGCCTGGTGGGGAACCGCCGGGCCCTTTGTGTGTTTGGGGGGCGTGTTGCGGCCAACTCGGTCCGGACCGAGTTGCAGATCTGCCGAAAAAAGCCGGGTCTGACGCCGCCGACTTATCATCTTCGGCATGGGCATCGGAGGACCTCAGAGGTCCTGCTCCTGTTGCTCGCGATTGCCACCGGAGTGACCGTTCACGTCGCGCGGATCCGGGTCTTTGAGCCGCAGGCGTTGTCGGAGGCGGATCGAGCAGAATCATAGGCCGGTCCCGACGGTCGCCCCGCCCGGCGCGCCGACAAGCCCTCGTGGCGTACGAACGAAACCGCCGGGTCCTTCCTGTTTCTGGGAGTAACATGGCGCCGCCATGGCGGGGAAGCGGCGGATCGCAATTCTCGGCGGCGGCGTCGGGGGAATGGCGACCGCCTTCGAACTGACCAACTGGGACGGTTGGCAGGACGCATATGAGATCGATGTGTACCAGATGGGCTGGAGGCTGGGTGGGAAGGGGGCCAGCGGCCGCCGGCCGGATCTGGCTGACCGCATCGAGGAGCACGGGCTCCACGTGTGGATGGGCTTCTATGAAAACGCGTTTCACCTCATCCGCCAGGCCTACGACGACTGCGCGCGCCGCGGCCTGACCCCGAACTCGCCCTTCAAGACCTGGCAGGACGCATTTACGCGCCAGGATTACGCGGCCAACATGGACAAGACATCGTCCGGCTGGTCGCCGTGGACGATTCACTTTCCGCCGAATGACACGCTGCCCGGCGAGCAGGCGCTGTTCGATCGCAAGGAAGGCCCGCCGTCGCTGTGGGATCTGTTCGTCATCGCGCTCGAGTGGATATTTCGACGGCTCGAGGAGTTGGAGGGACTGGCGGGACCCCACGAGCCGCCGCGTCACCTGAGCGATCTCTTCGCGCGGCTGGCCGTTGACGTGGAGCAGCGCGCCTCGGCCCTGCTGCGCGCCCTGATCGCCCGGATTATCGTCCCCGCCGAGTTCGTGGCCGGCCATCTGCTCTCTGCGCTCATCGGCCTGCTGCAGCACATCGCCGATGCGGTGCTCGACCCCATCGCGTCCCGGCTCGAACAGGAGCCCGAATTGCGCCACCTCTTCTATCTGGTAGATGCGGGCTCGGCCATGGCGCGCGGCTTCCTCGCAGACGACGTACTCGGCCGCGGGCTTGCGGCAATCGACGACGTGGACCTGATCGAGTGGCTGACGAAGCATGGCTGCCGCAACCCGAAGAACCCCTTCGTCATCGCGGGCTATGACGCGCTGTTTGCGTACAACCAGGGTGATCCCGCGCAACCGAACATCTCGGCGGGGGTCTCGCTGTACGGCGTGCTGCGCATGATGTTCACCTATCGCGGGTCGATGTTCTGGCGCATGAACGCGGGCATGGGCGATACGATCTTCGCGCCGCTGTACCTGCTCCTGCGGGCCCGGGGCGTCCGATTCCACTTCTTTCACCGGGTCACGCGCGTGACTCCCGGCGCCGCGGCCGTGGAGGCCGGCGCGGCTGATTCGATCGACGCGATCGACTTCGACCTCCAGGCGACCGTGAAGGACGAGGCGAAGGAGTATGAGCCGCTCTACGAGGTCGGCGGTATCCCGTGCTGGCCGGCGGCGCCCTTCTACGAGCAGCTCGTTGAGGGACCCGCATTACAGCGCGGTGTGAATCTCGAATCGGACTACACGACATGGCGAGCGGTGGGAACGAAGACGCTCCGCCGGGGCGTGGACTTCGATGACGTCGTGCTGGCCATCCCACCCGGCGCGTCCAGGTGGATTTGCGCAGATGTAGCGGCGGCGAAGCCGACCTGGGCGAACATGTTCGCGAACGTCAAGACCGTCCAGACGCAGGCCATGCAGTTGTGGCTCACGCGCTCGTCGGCGGATCTTGGCTTCCCGCAGCCGGGCGAAGGGCAGAAGCCCGCGGTCACGGCGTACATCGAGCCCCATGACACATGGGCGGACATGTCGCACCTGATCGATCGCGAGACATGGACGGCGGCCGATAACGTGCAGAGCATCGCGTACTTCTGCAATGCATTTCAGGACGCCGCCTCAATCCCGGCGCCGTTTACGGCGCCGGACTTCCCGGCCTCCCAGCTCGCGCGCGTGCGCGAGATGGCGCTGGCCTTCCTCAACGCGGGCGGGATCCAGGTCCTGTGGCCGCACGCCGGTCAGCCGTTCGACTGGACCCTGTGCGTCCAGCGCGACGGCGCGATCGGTGAGGCGACGATCGACACGCAGTACCTTCGCGCCAACATCGACGGCACCGAGCGTTATGTGCTGTCGCTCGCGGGAGCGACGGGCGCACGCCTCGATCCCGGCTCCTCAGGCTTCAGCAATCTCTACCTCGCCGGCGACTGGACCGCGAACGTGGTCAATGCCGGCTGCGTCGAGGCCGGCGTGATTTCGGGGCGGCTGGCCTCCCGCGCGATTTGCGGCAAGCCCGAACACATTTACGGCGCGTACGGCGGGCCGGCACAGGCGACGCAGGCGACACTGGCGGCAAAGGCATGACGCCCGCCGAAATCCGCGCATCATGGCTGGCCCGGGCGAGTATGGGGATGCCGCCGAAGATCGAGGTCGGCATGTACTGCCGCGCGATCGTCGCGAAATATGCACAGTTCTATCGCGATCATCCGGACATCTATCCGTGGGCCGGCGCCGGCGCGTTTGCCGTGCACCAGGTGGGCGTCGCGCTGATTCCCTATGAGTTCGAAGTGTTCGAAGGCGAAGTCACGACGGTGAAGAACGACTACGGGCACCCGAAAGGCAGGGACGGGCTCTTTCAGGAACTCGATCACATGCGCAAGGCGGCGGACGCATTTTTCTCGGAAGTCGGCTGGGCGCTCGAGGCCTACGCCGCGCCGGACGGAGGCCTGGCGGCGATCGAAGCCGGCACGGCGGGCGAGCCCCGCTACGACCGCTTGCGCACCGCATTCCAGAAGATCGATGCCGGCCGCCGGCTGCTCGGTGACTCGTCCACCCGCGCACGCGGCGAGGACCTGATCTGGGAGGCGAGCGCCGACATCGAGTACTTCGCTCAGGCCGGCGTCCTGCAGGGCTTCTTCGGGTCCATGGGCCGGGACTTCGATCTGTTCATGACGACGTTCACGATGATGAACTTCCAGCCGTACAGCTTCGGCTTCAAGTTCTGGAAAGTGACGTTTTTCGATTTGTTCATGTGGACGGGCGGCCTGCCGCGCGTGGTTCGGACGCTCGCGTGGCCGAACCTGGCCCGGCTGGATCACCGATGGCTGTGGGTGACGCGGCGCGTGTTTCCCATCTGGAGGAAAGTCATCGCGCGCGATCCGGATCTGTCGCGCAATATCGCCGCGCTCATCCGCGCCGGGGAGATGCGGCAGCCGAATTGAATTCAGACGGATTCTGAAACGCCCTCATCGTCCAGGGCACGCGAATCTGCCAGGCGCCGGAGCAGGGCGAGGAGTCTGCGGTCGCCGGGTGGACGTATTTCCCCTGGCCAAGTCCCCGTTCGATCACGACGGTCGATTGCGCCGGTTGCGCGTATCCATCCTTCCAATGCCACACAAACCCGGTGAACGCGAGCGATCCAAGCATGGACCGGCTCACCACCGGCTGTTCGAACGTGCGCATCATCGGCGCGAGATCCGCGCAGTCGGACGCCCGCATCATGTCGCCCGTCCGACGCAGCAATCCGCCCGAGACGCTCGAACGGCGCCAGAAACTTCTGAGGCCGAACGAGTCCACATCCGTGTTGGCAATGCGCAACACCTTTTGCAGGCCGAGAATGCGCCCGAGGATGATTGGCAGCAACTCGTTCAGATCGAGGCGGCCGAGAATCGCGCAGGGACCGGAAAACCCATCGACCGGGGTCTCCAGCCTGAGATCGGCCACGCCCACCGCGAACTCCAGATAGTTCGCGCCAGGCAGGAACTTCGGCGCGAGCGCGGACCGCACCTTGTGCTGGTAGCCGAAGGCGATGCTGACGGGATACATGCCGTCAGGTGAGACGCCAGGCGGCAGCACAACGCCGCGCGGCAGGATCGGGACGATCGACGCCGCAGGAATCTCTGTGGCGATGAGCAGGCCCAGCAGGCCGCCCGTCACGACCATGCCCTGCTCTCGTGAGCCCGGATGATGTTCGGGAGGGAGGGTTTGCCAGTCCCGGCAGAACAGCGGCGGCTTGATCATCCATATGGCATGGCCGATGCGCCGGATCACGCTGCCGACGATGAACAGCCCGTGATAGATGACGTGCAGGATCGCGTGAACGGCTCTCATGCCGGTTGACTGAGGAACGGCACGTACAGCCGGGCGCGCGTGAAGGTTGCCGGATCGGCGACGCCGTGAGCGGTGAGCCAGGCCTCCGCATCGGCCGCGATCTGGCGTCCCCGCTCACCGCCGACGATGAGGCCGATCTGGCGCCGCGACAGCGACGCGAAGCCGGTCATGCCGACGCTGCTGAAGGTCGTGTCGGCGGCCTCGAGGTGCGCGAGGGCCGCGGTGCGATCGCCACGAACCATCGCGGCTCCGGCGCGGCCGCCATGGGCCGCGCCCTGCCCCCATCCCGTAGTTTCCTTCGCGAGCCGCTTGATCGCGCGGTCGGCTTCCTGCTCGAGGGCCGCCGAACGCCCGGTCTGTTCCATCGTCAGGAACGCACTGTTCAGGATGAGATGGTCCGTGCTGATTCGCCCGAGCGCCAGCCGATCGAAGCCTTCCTTGTGCGCCAGGGCGGCTTGGGCGCGGGCCGCGTCGATCGCCTGCGAGCCATGCCCCTCATAGAGCGCCGCCTGGATCTCCGCGAGACCGGCGGTGATGTGCTGGACGGTGACGCGTTGTTGCGTCCATCGCGACATGACCTCGGCGCGCCGTGCGCGCGCCCGTTCGGGCCGGCCCGCTGCGAGAAGACCGAGCGGTTCGCCGTAGCAACCCATGCTGGCATTCATGTACAAGTTGCCGCGCTCCGTCGCTTCGCGCTGCTGACTCGTCATCCGCCGGAGGGCTTCCGCGTATTCGCCGGAGTAAAGCAGGGACCACGAGCAGAAATGCCGTGCCGTGTTCACTTCCCAGTCCACGCCATGCCCGTGCTCGAGCCAGAGTGATTCGGCTTCATCGAACAACGGAATCGCATCGCGCCACCGCGTGAAGTTCACCGCGTGGATCGCGCGCGCGAGCAGGATCATGCCGCGCAAGTACGGCGTCTCGCACGTGCGGATCGCGCGTTCCGCGTGTTCGATCAGCCGGCCGGCCGAGGCGACGTCGTCCACGGCCCGCAGACAGGCTTCCCAGCACATCGCACGGACGATGCGCTCGGGATCGCCGGCGTCGAGCGCCTGGATGAGGCCGCGCGTCGAGAATCCAATCCCGCTGATCACTTCCGTGTTGCCCAGCCCGATGGCTGCCGCCCACAGACTGTCGAGCCGCTCGCGGACGTCGGGTGCGAGCGCGTCGGCCCGCTGTGGGCGGAATGTCAGGCCGCGAAACCAGAGCCGCGCCCGCGCGCCCAGTACCGACGCGATCGCGGCGCTCTTCGTGCCGGGCAGCGAGACGCCAAAATGACCCAGCACTTCCCCCAGCGCGGCCTTGCCCTCGTCGATGCGTCCGCTGATGCAGTAGTAGTAGGCGGCGCGGCGGGTGTACTCGCGGCGGGCCGCGGCGTCGGAGCGGCGCGCGGCTTCCGCGAAGCGGTCGGCGGCGGCGGCGCTTCGGCCAGCCTCGGCGAGCGCCTCGGCCAGGCGGGCGACGAGCTTCGCGTCGGGCTCGCCCGGCATCAGGCGCAGCGCGCGCTCGTACAGCACGACCGCGTGATCGAATGCGAGCGCCTGCGATGACTGCTGAGCCGCCGATGCAAACAGGCCCGCGGCCTCGGCCGTTTCGCCGGCGCCCTCCAGGTGCACCGCCAGATGCTCCGGGTCAATGGGCGTGGATCGGCGCAGCACCGCGGCGAGCTGGGCGTGATCGTCTCGTCGGCGGTCCTCGGGCAGGTGACCAGCGATGGTCTCGCGGATCCGGTCGTGGTACGTCTCGAGTGTCTCGCGATCGTCGCTTCCGGTGATCCGAATCAACCGGGCATTGCGCAGGCCCGTCAGGACCAACTGCGCGTCACCGCCGACGCCGGCGGCCTCGCAGGCGTCTTCGATCCGCAGGGGCTTCGCCGATACGGACACAATTTCCACGAGCCGCCGCCCCGCGTCGCCCTGCCGCGCGACTTTGTCCTGAATCATCGCGGCGACGCTCTCGACGCCCGCCTTCACATCCGCGCCGGCCTCGAGCGCCTCGCGGATGATGAAGGGGTTGCCGCCGGCGTCAGCCGCGATTTGATCGGCGCGTCCTGGAGCGATGGGTGCCGCCTCCGGATGAAGAGCCGCATGCAATGCGGCGACGTCCGATCCGCCAAACGGCTCAAGGTCGATGTCAGTCTGCGCATGGCCTGGCAGCGCGGCACGGAGGTGCGATAGACAATCGCTGGTCCCGATGTGCTCGCTGCGAACGGCCACGATCAGCAGAATCGGCGGTGGATCGGCGCCCGTCAGCAGAGTCGCCAGGAGGATCGCGCTGTCGAGGTCGCCCCACTGAAGGTCGTCGATGGCGATGGTGACCTGGGCGCGATCGGTGAGCCGGCCGACCAGATCCCTGAAGGCGGCCGACGCGATCTGGCGTTCCTCGACGGGATCCTTCGCGGCGCCGCGCGCGGGCGGCGCGTCGGCAAACACCGGCACGCGCAGCAGGGCGGGGAACATCCGGCCGAGTACGTCGGCGCGGCGCGGCAACAAGCGCGCGACGTCGCTGTCCGGCAGGCGGCGCAGATAGCGCGCGAGCGAGTCGACGAGCGCATCGAGCGCCTTGAAGGGCACCGACTCGTTTTCGTAGCACCGGCCGGACAGGACGACGACGTCGCGATCGCGCGTGCGCTCGTCCAGATAGGCCTGCAGTGCCGCCGATTTCCCCATGCCGGAGCGGCCGCGAAGGAACACCGCGACGGGACCGCGGGCTGTGAGCGCCGCCGCGTCGCGCAAGCGCCGCATTGTGGTCTCGCGTCCCACGAGCACGGACGTCGCGGAAGAGCGCGCCGGCGCCTGCGAGGGCGGCCCCCCCGTGGGCATGGCGGCGGTGAGGTGCCGGACGATGTCGCCGCCCGAGGGACGCGCGGCTGGATCCCGGCGCAGCAGCGCCTGGCAGAGCGCGTCGAGATCGGGAGGGATCCCGTCGCAGACCGCAGACGGCGCGCCCGGCTCGACGGACGCTTTCTCCCGCATCAGATCCAGCACGCCCGTGGATCGGAATGGCAGCCTGCCGGTCAGGGCCTCGTACAGCATCACGCCGACGGCGTACCAGTCGGCCGATTCAGTCAGCTCCGCGGACGCGGCGTACCGCTCGGGCGACATGTAGATCGGCGTGCCGACGTAGGGCAGGCTGGTCAGCTCGAGGGACTGCCGGGCCCCGGGCAGATCGGCGGCAATGCCGAAGTCAAGAATCACCACGCGGCCGCCTTCGGTCACGAGCACGTTGGATGGTTTCAAATCGCGATGCAGCTTGCCGGCTGCGTGAATGGCGTTGATGCCGCCCGCCAGTTGCAGGAGCGCGGCCCGCAGACGAGGCACGTCGCAGGCGGGGGAGGAGCGCCTCACCAGGGGGATGTCCGGGGCCGCCGGGCTCGTGGCGTCCTCGCCGAGATTCAGGACCGGCGTGAGCTCGGTGCGCGTCTCGGCGTCGCCGGCTGCAGGCCTGGCGCCGGAGACGTGCTCGCGGAATCCACGTCCGCCCACCAGTTCCATCGTGATGAACCAGAGCCCATCCTCCGCGTGCAGTTCGTACAGCGAGACGAGATTCGGATGAGTGAGGCCGGCGATGATCCGGAATTCGCTCTTGATTTGATGGACGGCGTCGGGGTTGACGCGGGCCAGCGTCTTCAAGGCGACGCGCGTGTTGAGCCGCCGATCATGGGCCTCGTAGACCACGCCCATGCCGCCGGCTCCGAGGCGCCGGATCAGACTGAACCGCTCAGTTCCCCTGAACTCCCGCACCGGATCGTTGGCCAGACGAGGCGAATTATAGCCGTCTCTCAGGGAAGGGACGGAGGACCAGGTGGGCCCGGGGACCCAACTCGGTCCGGACCGAGTTCAGTCGCGGCGACTCAACTCGGTCCGGACCGAGTCCACCCACCGCGCGCGCTCCATGACGCCGTGTGTTCGAGCGCCCGCGTCGTGTCGGCCAGCCACCGCGCCTGCGCTCGCGCATCGCGGCCGAAGTCCGTTTCGCGGTCGTACCGCAGTTGGGTGGCGGCGTTGTCCCGGACGCGATCCTGCAGGCCCTTCTCGCGTTGTGCGGTGGTCATGTCGCACGGGTGGGCGAGACCGGCCAGCCATTGGCGCAACTGCCGGGCGTGAACTTCGCTCAGATCAAAGTGCAATTGCTCGTGGTCGAGCAGCTGGGCGGCGCGTGCCGGTGCCGCCAGCACAGCCGGCCGCACCCAGGACCGCTCCGGCTGGAATCTCGAGACGACGGAGAAACTGAACGAGTCGCCATGGCATTCCTCCGCGTAGTCAATCTGGTACACGGTCATGGCCGCCGCCTCGGCGGACATGTCCGGCGTGCCGCGATAGTCACTCCAGTTCAGGCGGCGGCTTGACCATGGAAGACCCTTGGTGACCGCCTGAAACGAGGAGGCAAAGGCGAGGGGCCCGCCGATATAGCCGATACCGATGGCGAGCAGGGCGGCCGCGACGGCTCGGGAGCTGATGGACTTGGGCAC
Source organism: Vicinamibacterales bacterium (assembly GCA_036274235.1). Lineage (GTDB taxonomy): Bacteria > Acidobacteriota > Vicinamibacteria > Vicinamibacterales > SCN-69-37 > DASUGC01. The sequence goes on along the minus strand of DASUGC010000070.1, from coordinate 16,211 downwards.
CTCGGGCATTATGGCGCCGTAGCCTATGACGCAACGGCATGCCGACTCGAGCCAGGGTTAATACGTCGCGACTCAACTCGGTCCAGACCGAGTTCGGTCTGGCCCCGGAACCGTGATTGGCTGCGGTCCATCCTGGGCGCGAATGGCGCGCGGACATGACCGCGCGCGCCTAGATAATCAATCGCTCGCCCGCCCAGATATCACGGAACGTAAAACGCGGACCGCGGCAGATAAAGATCATTCTGCCGTTCTCCTGCGGCCGGCAGTATTCGCACCGGGTCGTGGCCGCGAGCGTCGCCTCGTCGAAACGGCCAGGGCCAGCCAGATCCGCCAGGTTGTCCTCGAGGGTGCGGCTCCTGCCAATGATGATCGCGGTGCGCATCTCCGGATCCCCTGAGCCCCAGTACCAATAGTTGTTGTGGGGACATGTCGCCCGCGGAAGCCCGTACCGCCGGCCAAAGAAGTCAACAGCGGCGGCCTCGCCGTAATTGCGGACATAGATGACCGCATGCTGGCGTTCAGCCGGTGTGAGCTGGTCATACGCGGCCGCGATTTGGGCGACCATGGCCTCCCAGCCGAACATGTCCGAGTAGTGCTGCGGGAGATCGCCCACGGCATCGCGTTCCTCGGCCTTCGGCATCATGCCGAGCGCGCGTTCGTAGCGCACGAACTGGTCGACGGGCAGAACGGGCACCGTAAACGGCAAGGCGACAACCCCAAAGACGATTACCAGGCCGGCAATCGCGGGGCGCAGCCAGCCCAGCGCGCGTTTCGCGGCGGCTCTCTCGATCGCCACGGCGCCTGCGGCCACCAGCGGGAAGTAAATCGGCGACAGGTAATAGGTCTTGGCGTGGGTCGCCATCATCACGCCGGCGACGATGACAAACAGCCACGCGATCGCGCGAAGTGCGGGGTTGGCGCGCGCGCGGATCAGAAACGCCAGACCGGCAATCCAGACCACCGCCTGGCCCAGGCCCGTCTGCATGATCTGCCCCGCGGCGAACCCGCCGGCCGACAGCGGGACGTTCTTCTGCCCCGTCGCGTTGCGCATGAACTCCAGTGACACCCAGTCGTGCCGCGCCTCCCAGATGAGGTGCGGAAGAAAGATAAGCGCCGCGACCATCCCGCCGATCCAGAACCAGGGCTGCAGAAGATCCCGGCGCCGATCGGTGAGGAGCAGCCCGCCGATGCAGCCGACGGCGAAGAAACCCATCGAGTACTTGTTCATCAGGCCCAAGCCGACGATGACGCCGTACAGCACCCAGAGTCGGGACGAGCCACCCTGGAGAATCCGGACGAACACCAGCGCGCCCCAGGCCCAGAAGAACAGATCGAAGGCGTTCATGGAGAAGGATCGGGCGGCATTGCCCAGCACGACGGGCGAGAGCGCGATCGACAGGGCGGCCAGTCCCTGTGCGAAGCGGCCGCCCCCGAGGGCGCGAGCGATGAGCCCAGTGATCACCACGGTCACGGCGCCGGCGAGTGCCGCTGGAAATCGGATGGCGAACAGCGAATCGCCGGCCAGCAGGCGGGTGATCTTCAGGATGGCAATTGAGAGCGGCGGGTGATCGACGTATCCCCAATCGAGATGATCGCTGCACGCCAAGTAGTACAGCTCATCGCGGAAATAGCCGTACTGCCCGTGGAACGCGACATTCAGAACCAGTTTTGCGACCGCGATGGCCAGGATCAGGCGGGTTCCGGTTCGATCCACCGCGACAGCATAGCGCGTGCCCGGGCGGCGGGCGCCTGCGCCAGACGTGCCTCCTCGACCGGCGAGGCCCGCCTTGGCAAGGGGCTCCCGCAGGCGCAGAATGCAGGTAGGTCCCCAATTCGCCCGCGTCGGCCCTGGTGTGAGTGTTCAGGAGGTGCCGCGATGTTGGCTGTTCGCACCGTACTCTGTCCGGTGGATTTCTCGCCCGCGACTCCGCAGCAGATCGATTTCGCCGTTGACGTCTGTCGCGCCTTCGGCGCCGGCCTGGTTCTGCATCACAACATTACCGACGTCTCAGTGGGCGCGGCCGTTGGATGGATGTGGCACGCCGATCATCCCGGCGCCGTCTCGTCCTCCGCCGATCAGGCGATGCGCGCATTGCTGACGCGTGTGCCGGACCGGATCGAGGTTGCCGTCTGCATGACCCGCGGCGCCAGCGCCGAGGGCGTGTGGCGCGTGAGCGAGGCCGCCGGGGCCGACCTCATCGTCATCACCGATCATGACGGAAAGGCCTCGGACCACGCGCCGGTGATCGAGTTTCTGCTCGAGCACGCGAGGTGTCCGATCCTGGTCCTGCACGACCGGCCCCGCGGGGAACAGACGCCCCGGTTTCATTCACGTGAACGGACGGGAGTGGAGGCCGTTGTGGTGCCCGTCAATTCCATGACCGATCATCCGCAGGTGGACGTGGCGTGCGACCTGGCGCGGCTGTTCCCGGCGCTCCAACTGCATCTGCTTCACGTGCTGGCGCCGGTGTCGGCTCCATCACTGCAGGGCCCGGCGATCGAGACCATGCGCGCCGAGTTGACGGCGCTCGTGCCGGAGGATCTGGCGGATCGCACGGAAGTGCTCGTGGAAGATGGAGAGGCCGTGCCGGTGATCGTCGCCGCGGCGCGCCATCTGGGCGCGTCGTTGATCGTGATGGGGGAGCACACGCGAATGCCCGTCAAACGGTCCCTGACGCACAACACCGCGCGTGCGGTGCTGCATCGGGCTCCGTGCCCAGTGTGGTACGTGCCGGCGGCGGAGCCGCCGGCTATGTCCGACGTCTTCGCGCGATTCGCCCTGTCGGACGAGAAGTCGGTGCTCTGGGGGAATGTGTAGGAGCCGGGCCGACGAAGACGGCCGGCCTCGTCCGGAGGCGACTGATGTAGGCTTCTTCACATGGCACGACCGTCGGTTGGCGCGGCGCTGCTGGTCGTTCTACTGGCGGTCTCGGCGTCCTCTCTGCGCGGCGACGCGGCACAGACGCCGGCGCCGGCTCCGCCACAGGGCGCCATCACCGGCGTCGTCTACGACGCGACTACCGGAAATCCGGTGCCGGCCGCAACGGTCAGCCTGTCCAAGACGACCGGCGGCTTCTCATTTCCGCGATCGATCACCGACTCAAAAGGGCGGTTCATCTTCCGCGGCCTCGAGCCATCGACCGACTACTACCTGGGCGCCTCGCGCTTTGGATACGAATACACGCGATACGGGTGGACGGGCCCCGATCAATCGCTCGCGACCGCGGACATCGCGCGCGTGGCGGTCGCCAAGGATCAGTGGGTCTCCGACATCCGGATCCCGCTGTGGCGTCCGGGATCGATAAGCGGCCACGCCTTCGATGAGCGCGGAGAGCCGCTGGTTGGTGTCGCCGTCCGCGCGTTCTCCAGGCAGATGGTGTCGGGCCAGGAACAGCTCGTCGCGGGCAATCTGGCGACGACCGACGATCGCGGCCGGTATCGCCTGTCGGTCCTCAGGCCCGGTCAATACGTGGTGGCGGTGCTGTCGGTGCAGTCCACGGTGCTGCAGACAACGGGAGAAACGCCGGCGACGAGGCCGGTCGGCGAACTGCAGTCGGGTGGTATTGGCGGGGGACGCGGCGCAACCGTCTCGATGCCCGCGATCAACGTGGATCCCACGCATCGCCTCGTCGTCACCAACTTCATTACGCCGCCGCCACCGTCAACCGATCGCCCACGGGCGTATCCGGCGACGTTTTACCCAGGTGTACCGTCGATCGCGGATGCGGCGGCGCTCGACATCACCTACGGCGTCGACCGTGCCAACATCGACATTCGCGTCGCCCCAACGCCGGCGGTCCGGGTCGCGGGCCGTCTCGTCATGCCGGCGGGCGAGCCGCCGCCTGCGCTCCTCCTGCGTCTGCTCCCGGCTGGGATGGAACGCCTTGGATTCGGCGCGGAGGCGGCAACCACGACGGTGGAGAAGGACGGGGCATTCGTATTTCTCAACGTGCCGCCGGGAACCTACACGCTGCTGGCACAGGCGACGGTGATGGATTTCACGACGGGAAGCACGTCCACGCGATTGCCGGAGGCGCCGGGCTTTCCGGGCGGCAGCGCATCTGTCGGTTCGGTCAACGCCGCGCCGGGCATGGAGTATCTGGCCCGAAGCGGTCCGGCGACGGCGTTCTACGGGCGCGCGTTGGTGGCGGTTGGCGCCGATCCCATTGGCGATCTCGTCGTGCCGATGCGCCACACCTCAACCGTGAGCGGCCGGCTCGTGTTCCCTGAGGGCCTCGCGATTCCGCCGGGTCTCTTTGCGAGCGTCAGCATGGAACCTGCGAACGGGGATCCGGCGCTGGGCCAGCCGCGCGGCGAACTCAAGGAAGGGGCGTTCACGATTGGCGGGCTGTTGGGCGGTGTGTATCTCTTCAGCAACGGACTGTCCAGCAACAATCCGACTTTCATGGGGTCGCTTCGCGTCGCATCCGTGACCTGGCAAGGTCGCGACGTCAGCGTCGCTGGGCTGGATGCGTCCGCCGCGGACGACTTTCGCGACGTCGTCATTACGCTCACGGACAAGAAGATCGTGGTGACCGGGACGGTGACGGGGCCCGCCGGCAGGGCGTCGTCCGTCGTCATCGCGTTTCCCGCCGATCGGTCCCGCTGGAAGAACTTCGGTTGGAATCCGCGCAGCTTCGCCACGGCTCGGTCCAGTCCCAGCGGCGTGTATCGATTTGAGTCCCTTCCCGCCGGCGACTACTACGTGGTCGCCGTCGATCCGAAGTTCAGCGATGCATGGGTGGACCCGAAGTTCCTGACCGCGGCCGTGCCCTTCGCCGCTCGCGTCACGCTCAGTTGGGGAGACACACCGACCGTCGACCTTCAGTTGGCCACGGTGGTGATCAAATGAGGGGCTTGGCGCTGATCGTAGCGGTGCTGGGGACGGGCGCACTCGGTGCGGCGCGGCTACAGCAGACAGCACCCCGGGATGCTTCGACCCTCGCACCGACCGTCGGTACCGCGGCTGTTTCAGGCATCGTGGTCACGGACGAGGAGCCGGGCCAGCCTGTTCGTCGCGCGATTGTGGTGCTGGCCGGCGATGGATTGCGGCCTACGCGCAGCGCGATTACCGACGACGAGGGACGGTTCGGCTTTGCGGATCTGCCGGCGGGTAAGTTCACCATTACGGTCAGCCGAGCCTCGTTCGTGACGTCGATGTATGGCGCCAAGCGAGCCGGTCGCCCTGGAGTTCCGCTGGTGATCGGTGACGGCGCGCGTGTCGCGAATGTTGCGGTTCGCCTATGGCGCGGTGCGGCGCTGGCCGGGACCTTGCGCGATGAGTGGGGCGCTCCGGTCGCCGGCATTCAAGTACGCGCGTTCCCGGCAAGGGCAAGAGGGCCGCTGCAGTCGTTGTCGAACAATGGCAACGCCACCACGGATGAAACGGGCCAGTTCCGAATCTTTGGACTCGAGCCGGGCGCGTACGTCGTGGCGGCGCTGCCTCCATCCGGAAGTTCATCGCCGTATGTGGGATTGAGCGACGCGCAGACGGATGCCGCACTGGAAGCGTTGCGACGTCGAACGGCGAATGCCGGAGCCGGGGCGCCAGCTTCGCCGCCGGTTGACGATTCACCACCGCGCCCGTTTGGGTATGCGTCGATCTTTTTTCCAGGGACACCGGTGGCCACGCAGGCCGCCACCATCACGGTGGCTGCGGGGGAGTCGCATGCCGGGCTTGATTTTGCTCTGCAGCGCGTGGGGACATCGATTGTGAGTGGCGTGGTGATGAAGCCTGACGGAACGCCGGCAGCGCAGGCGTCCCTGCAGTTGACGAGCATCGCGCCCGCCGGTCCGTTGCGCGACGCGACGCGCGTGGAGCTGACGGCGACGGCGGGAGTGGATGGATCCTTTCGGATCGCGCAGGTGAGACCTGGCGATTACGAACTGGCCGCGCGCGTGCCTGCAGACTTATCGCAACCGGGTATCCGTCCTGGATACATCGAGGCGCCATCGACGCCGCAACTGTATGCCATTGCCAATCTGTCGGTGGCGGGCGGGGACGTCACCGGGCTTGCGCTCTCCGTCGCGCCCGGCATCAACATCCGGGGGCGTCTGGCCTTCGAAAGCGAGACGAAGAAGGCGCCGGAAACCAATGGCGGCAGCGTGTGGCTCATTCCGGAAATCCAGCTTCCGGTGACGACCGGCGCCGGCCTGGTGCGGTCGCTCCAGATTCCGGCGGCCGGCCGAACCAGGCCCGACGGCACGTTCGAGTTCGGCGGGGTGGCGCCTGGAAAGTATTGGTTGATGACCAGCGGCGCCGGAGTGCCGATGGACGCGTGGCAACTCAGGTCCGCCGTCATTGGCGGTCGTGACGTGCTCGATGGGTTGGTCGAGGTGCCGGCCGGCAGCGGTCCGCTCGAACTCGTGATGACCTACGACGACAAGCCGGCGCGGTTGTCGGGCAGACTCGAAACCGCGTCGGGGGCGCCGGCGTCCGATGTGTTCGTACTCGCGTTCGCCGCCGACCGCAACCTGCGGGGACCGTACAGCCGCCGGATCAAGGCCGTGCGCCCAGGAGAGGACGGATCGTTCGGCATCGGTGGGCTGCCGGCGGGAGATTACCTCCTCGCGGCGCTGACGGACGCGGATCCAGAAGATTGGCAGAATCCAGAGTTCCTGCGGCAGCTCGAGGCTTCATGCGTGAAGGTGTCGCTGATTCCCGGGACACCCGTCGTGCAGAACCTTCGCATCGGCGGGTAGGCGACCCATCACCGGCGGCGCGCGCGCGCCGCGGGCGGGTTGACATGCGCCAGTGGTGTGTAGTATTTACTACACATGACACGGTCCCGGGGCTTTGGCAGCTACCTGCGGCACCAGCGCGAACAGCGCCGCGGGAAGGACGCGGCGTTTTCCGTCCGGCAGGTGGCCGCCCGCGTCGGCATCGAACCGTCCTATCTGAGCAAGATCGAGCGCGGTGAGCAGCCGCCGCCGTCGGAAGAGACGATCGCCGCCATCGCGCGCGAGCTCGACGAAGACACAGATGTGCTGCTGGCCCTGGCAGGCAAGGTGTCGAGCGACCTGCAGGCCATCATTCGAAAACGACCCGCGCTGTTCGCGCAATTGATTCGTGAACTGCGGCACCTGCCCGATCATGCGGTCCTTCGCGTGGTACGGGAAGTCCGCGATGGAGAGTGGTGACCCATGGTCGAGCTCCGCAACGATCGCCTGATCTTCTCCTTCCCCGACGTCCATCCGTCCGCGTCGCTCGTCATCGAGTTCCAGCGCACGCTGCGGATTCCCGACGACAATCGGGCCTACCCGCTGCCACCCGGGCTGGGCTGCTTCCCGCTGCGGCATGTGGACGACAGCACGGAGCGGGTGCCTGCGCCGTGGCTCACGCGCGGCGGCGTGATGCTGCCGATGTATCAGGCCGAAGCCATGTGGATCCGCTTTGAGCCCGCTTTGGACTCCGAACGCGGCGTCGAGTATCCCTTCGCGATCGCCATCGCCGCCGGAAAGATCAACGCCGTCACCGGCCAGCAGTGGACCAATCAGATCCACGCCGATCCGCAGGACTACGTCGTCGCACCACGCCAGCCGTGGATCGACGGTTTCTGCGTGACGAAGGGGACCATCCGGCAGTTCGTGGCGATGCCGCTCGGTCGAGGCTACACGGCCGAAGAGCAGATCACAGAGGAGGCGGAGTACGGCGGCGTGCAGATCCAGGTCTATCCGATGACGGCGGAGCGGTTTGCCGCGCGGTTTCCCGTGCGCACGCGCCGCCCCGTGCTGCATGACACGCTCAGCATGCCGATGATGCTGCCGACGATGGCTCGTCTGCCCGGCAAGGCTGCGGCCATGGGGCTGGGTGCGGGTGGCCAGATGAAGCAGGAAGTGTATGACGACCCGTTCGATTTCGAGGATTGGCATCGGAACCACCCCGCCCGCTGCTTCGTGCATCTCGCCAACTCTGAAATGTGGCGCGACTTTACCGGAGAGGACGCGCCGCACAAGCCGCCGACGGCGGCCGACTACACCAGGGCGGGGCTGCCCTGGTTTGACTACTACGGTGAGTCGCCGTCACTGGAGGGATCCGCGATCTTGCGCGGCCTGAAGACCATCCTTCAGATGGGTGCGAAGAAGGAACGTCCGTTGGCGGAAAACGAAGGCGTGGCCGGCGAGAAAGTGCTGGTTATCCGGCGGCCGCGAAACTCGGCCGAAGTGAGAGACGGGACGTTCTGACAAAAACAGTCGCGGGCCTGCGCGACAACCGGACTGCTACTGCATCTTCATCGTGACCAGCTCGCCCAGCGTCGAAAACTCGAGGTGCAGCGTCTTGAATGCACTTGGCCCGTTGCGCCACGGGGATTTCCAGCTGCTGATGGTTCCGTCGGTGAGGTCCACGATCAGTCCGCTCTTTGTATAGATCGCTTTCGCGTCCCGGCCGCTGGCGTCGATCGTGCTGTCGCCGGAGGTGGAGACGTAGTGGAGCGTGGCCGGAGACCCGCTTGTTTCGAGCGTGATTCTGGGTTGCTGGGCCGCTGGCGGGACGAACGTAACCTGCGGCGGTTGCGCCCCGGGAATGAACGTTTGCGCCGTGACTCTCGCGCAGGCCACTACCAGGACAAGGAAGGCAAGTTTCGCGGGCGTTCGCTTCATGGGACCCCCCTGAAAATCGACGTGCAGGCATCCATTGGACGTAGAGTACGCCCGATCTGGCCGGATGGCGCGCCAGTGCGCGGCGGAGGCCTGCCGCCAACGGCCCAAACCGAGTCACGACGGGTGCGCGTAATCGCGTTGACTTCCGCCGGCCATTGCCATACCGTCCGCCGCGGAGGATCCCTCATGAATGCTGGCGAGCAGGTCGGATCGGCGGCGAAGGACGCGGTCTCGGCGGTCACATCGTTACTCACGAATCCCGTAGGCGCGCTGCAGGCGGGTTACAACGCGCTGGGGCCGGCGCGGGCGCAGGCGGCGGGCGCCGCGCTCTGCGTGATGTTCGCCATCATCGCGCCGCTCGGCGTGCTCATCAATGGTCCAGACGTCTTCGCGTTGCTCGGCCTGGGCCTGGGACTCTACGCCGAATCCAACTTCGGCATCTTCATCCGCGTCGTGCTGGCCATGCTGATTCTGGCGGCGGCGATGATTGCGGCCAGCCTGGGCGTGCGGAAGGTGGCCTCCAGCCAGGCGCCGATTGCCGCGGATATCTACGGAGTCGGAGCGGCGCTGACGCCGCTGGGCCTCGGCATGTTCCTCTCCAGCTTTCTGCACGGCAGCCCTGAACTCGGCATGCTGCTGATGGTGTTCGCGAGCTGCTATGTCGTGCTGATCCTTTTCGCCGCGTTCACGCGCATCGGCGGCGTCAGTGAAAAGATCGCGGCGCCGGGCGTGCCCGCCGTGTTCGTCGTGTCCCTGTACATCTGCAAAGTCATCCTTGGCGCAATGACCGGCGGACCGAACGGGCTGTAGCTGGTGAAACGCAGGCAGCAGGCCGAGCAGGACTCTCGACAGCTGTCGGGGTGGCTCGTGTCGCTGGAGAAAACAAAGGAGAGGTAGCGGTATGTGGCCCATGCACCGTTATGGAATGGCTGGCGCGCTTGTGCTCGTTGGCCTCCTGAGCGGTGCGACCGTCGGACCGATGGCGGGGCAGGCGCCATCCACGTCCACCGGCGCCAGGACGATGTTCGAAACCGGCGGGGTCCAGCTGGTCGGCCTGCACATCTGGTTCGAGAACGCGGCGGGCGAGGCGTTCGCGGAGCCGTCGGCGGCTGGTGCCGGGACACGCGTGAAAATGCATTTGCGAGGAAACGCGGCCGGATTCGTCAGCGTCTGGATGGCTGATGCGACTCACGAAAGCATCGAGCTCACGCCGCGCACTGACGCGGGCCCTGACGGGTTGTGGACCGGCTCCCGGCTTGGCGTGGGCCAGGAGTTCGCGGTCACGCGCGACCTCGTGGTGGGTTCTGGCTCAGACATTACCCGTGTCGTGATGCTGCTGGGGCGATCGCAAACCGGGCAAGTGGGCAGCCTTGCGGAATGTCGCGAAAAGCTCCGTCGCATCGGCGTACGACGGGCCGCCGATGGCGGCCCAGAGCTCGTCAGCGAAATCGATCGGACGACGCCAGGCCGGGTTGGCCACTACGTCGTGAATCGCAGCGGGAACCAGACGGGCGTGGAAATCCCGATCGCGTCCGCAAAGTAAGCGAAAAGCTGTCGCGCAGGCAACCGCACCCCCGTTCACTTCGTCCAATCGCCCATGAGCACTATCTGGGCCGATCTGCGTTACGCCGTCCGCGGCCTTCGTCGAAGTCGATTGTTTGCGACCGTCGCCGTCCTGTCGCTCGCCCTGGGGATTGGCGCCAACAGCGCCATCTTCACGCTCATGGATCAGCTCTTGCTGCGCAAGCTGCCGGTTAAAGACCCGGAGCAGCTGGTCATGCTGTATCAGGAAGGCGCCCACATGGGCAGCAACATGGGCGAGCGGATGCACTCGTATCCGCTGTTTCAGGACCTCCAGCAGCGTGCCGATCCGTTTTCTGATGTCCTGTGCCGCCGCCTGTTCGATGCGTCGGTGAGTGTGGACAACCAGACCGAGCGCGTCCGGGCCGAAATGGTGTCCGGCAACTACTTTGCGATGCTGGGCGTCAATCCGGCCGCCGGCCGCGTCCTGAACGCCGCCGAAGACGACCAGGTGGAAGGCGGCCATCCGGTGGCGGTCCTCAGCTACGCGTACTGGATGAGCCGCTTCGCCGGGGATCGCAGCGTGCTCGGCAAGACGCTGCTGGTCAATAACTATCCGATGACGATCGTCGGCGTCTCGGCGGCCGGCTTCAACGGCGTCGATCCGACGCGCGCACCGCAGGTTCGCGTGCCGATCAGGATGAAAACGGCACTGATGCCGGAATGGAGCTGGTTCAAGATGGACGACCGCCGCTCCAAGTGGGTCCAGGTCTTTGCCCGCCTGAAGCCCGGCGTGTCCTTTGAGTCGGCGCAGGCCCCGACGCAGGCGCTGTTCACGCAGGTGCGCGCGTATGAAATGACGCTGCCGGCCGCGAAGGACTGGTCGGCCTATGCGCGCGACAGATTCATGCAGGGCAAGCTGCTGCTGGATCACGCGGATCTTGGCTTCTCGCCGCTGCGCAACCAGTTCTCGACGTCGCTCATCGTCCTGATGTGCATGGTTGGGCTGGTCCTGTTGATTGCGTGCGCGAATGTCGCGAATCTTCTGATCGCCCGCGCCTTCGCTCGCCAGAAGGAAATCGCGCTCCGGCTGTCGCTGGGTTCGTCGCGAGGCCGCCTGGTCGGCCAGCTGCTGGTCGAGAGTCTCGTACTGTCCATCGGGGGCGGGCTCATCGGCGTCGGGGTTTCCTATCTGCTGACACGATCGCTCCTCGCATTCATTCCCCAGACGGAGCAGCCGCTCCTCGTGGCCGCGCATCCCGATTTGCGGATCCTTGGGTTCACCGCCGGATTGACGATCCTGACCGGCCTGGTCTTCGGCCTCGTGCCTGCGTGGCGGGCGAGCCGCCCCGATCCGTGGTCCACGCTCAAGGGGACGATGCAGTCCATCGCAGGTTCGGGCGGATCGCTGTTCCTTCGAAAGGGACTGGTGACGGCGCAGGTCGCGTTGAGCTTCCTGCTGCTGTTCGGTGCAGGTCTGTTCGTGCGGAGCCTGGAGAACCTGAAGACCACGGACACGGGCGTGGCCCTCGACAATCTCGTGTCGTTCCAGCTGGCCCCCGCGCTGAGCGGCTATGACGACGCGCGCGCGCAGAACTTCTACACCACGCTGCTCGAGCGCCTGCGCGCGGCCCCGAATGTGGAATCGGCGGCGCTGGCCTCGATGCCCATCCTGTCGGGGAGCGAGTGGGACAGTTCCGTCTCCGTCGAGGGCCATAAGGCCGCCGATGGCGAGGACATGCAGGCCTTCATGAACGCCGTGTCGCCGGGCTATTTCGCGACGATGAAGATTCCCGTGCTGTCGGGCCGCGATTTCCGGCTGGACGATGCGAAGAACATAGACCCCACGGGCAATCCCGACGCGTCGTACGTCGCGATTGTGAACCGCAAGTTCGCGGAGCACTACTTTCCCGGCCAGAATGCGATCGGCAAGCGCCTCGGCTGGGGCGGCGGGCCGCGCAGCAAACTGAATATCGAAATCGTGGGGATGGTCGCCGATTCCTTGTACGAGGGAGTCCGCGAGGGCGTTCACCGCCAGGTGTTCGTGCCGAACTGGGGCAAGAACAGTGGCGTCTTCTACCTGCGGACTCAGGCGGCGTCAGCCGGTATCTTCGACACCGTGAGAAAGACCGTGAGCGAGCTCGACGCAGGCATGCCGGTGTATGAGATGAAGACGGTGGAAGGACAGTTGGACGAGACGATTCTGACCGACCGGCTGATTGCGATGCTGTCGGCCGGCTTCGGCGCGGCAGCCACCTTGCTCGCCTCCATCGGCCTCTACGGCGTGATGGCGTTCGTCGTCGCCCGCCGGCGCAAGGAACTGGGCATCCGGCTGGCGCTGGGCGCCCAACCGAGCACGGTACTCGGTCTCGTCATGCGCGAAGTCTTGCTGTTGCTCGCGATTGGCCTGGCGATTGGCATTCCGCTCGCACTGACGCTGGGCAAATACGTGGCGGCGCAGCTGTACGGCATCCAGGCGAACGACCCGGCCATCGCGGTGTGGACGGTCGTGTTGCTGACGGTGGTATCCGCGGCGGCGGGTTTCATTCCGGCGACGCGGGCCAGCCGGATCGATCCCATTCTGGCGCTGCGGGCGGAATGACGGCGGAATGAAGCCGGGCTCGATGTCCTTCTGACTGGCAAGAAACCAAGCCCGGCTTCAGTTCTGTTTCCCGGAATCGTTCGGACGATCACAAGGCGGCGGTTACAGGATCGTCGTCGCGTCGAATTTCCCGGCAATTGGCCCAATCGTCCTCCCGGCACGTTCTGTGCTACCTCCCGCGTGGACCAGAGATCTATTTCGTCTACGAATGCGTAAGTCGCATCGGCGAGGAGCAGACCGTGAGGAGGAAATGGTCAGTGGCTCTCGTGCTGGTGGCCGTGGCGCTGCTGACCCGTGTCGAAGGGCAGCAGCGCGATCGGGATCAGCCGCGAGGCCGCAGCAAGGATGAGTTCGTGGAGGGCGAGCTGCTGGTCAAGTTCAGCAGCGCGTTGAGCTCATCGCAGCGGGAATCAATTCTTTCGACCAGAAGATTCGCGCGGCTTCGCCGGTTTGATGCGCTGGGCGTCGAGCTCGTTCGGGTGCCCCCTGGCCTGGCGGTGGCGGTCGCGGCGGGCGGCCTCGGATCGCTCTCCGGCGTGGTGACGGTCCAGCCCAACTATCTCCGTTACCCGATCCAGAGCGCCCCGCCGAACGATCAGTACTGGCTCGAGGGCCGGCTCTGGGGACTCCAGCAGATTCAGGCGCCCCACGCCTGGAGCGCGTTCTCGCGCGGTGACGATCGAGTGGTTGTCGCCAGCATCGATACCGGCATCAACTATCGACATCCGGACCTCGCCGCCAACATGTGGCGCAATCCGTTCGAGATCCCGGGCAACGGGATTGACGACGACGGCAATGGTTACGTGGACGACGTCTTCGGCATCGACGCCCGCAAGCACTCGGGTGATCCCGTGGACGAACACGGTCATGGCACGCTGACAGCCGGAACGATCGCGGCGGTTGGCAACAACAGCGAGGGGCTTGTCGGCGTCACCTGGAATACCAAGCTGCTTGCGTGCAAGTTCATGGGCGCGGACGGTGTCGGAACGGACGCCGGCGCCATCGAATGCTTCAACTACATCGTTGCGTTGCGCAACCGCGGCGTGAACATCCGCGTGTCGTCGAACGGGTGGGGCGCCGCCCGGGGCGACGGGCCGCGGGCCGGGGCACTCGCGGCCGCGATCGACGCGGCCGGAGCCGCTGGCATCCTCAATGTGTTCGGTGCCGGCAACGACGGCAAGGATACGGATCGCGAGCCGTTCGACCCGGCCGGCCTCGGACTACCGACCATCGTGTCTGTGGCGTCCTCAGACCGCAACGATGCGCGATCGCCGTTCAGTAACTATGGCGCGGCGTCGGTCGATCTCGCGGCGCCGGGTGAGGACATTCTGACCACGCATGCGGCGGCGTACGCATCGGCCTCCGGCACCAGCATGGCCGCGGCTCACGTCGCCGGCACGGCTGCGCTGCTCGCGGGCCTCGATCCCACGCTGTCGGCCGACGGCATGAAAGTGCTGCTCTTGAGGACTGTCGATCCGCTGCCGCAATGGACGGGCCAGGTGGCGTCCGGCGGCCGCCTGAATGCCTTTCGCGCTGCGGGCGCTGTGGCAACCGGCCCCAACGCGCCGCCGACGGTGTCGATTCAACACCCGGCGGACGGCGACGTGCTGACGTCGCCGGTGAACGTGACGATCGATGCGATCGCCAGCGATCAGGCGAACGGCACCATCAAGCAAGTCGCGTTCTTTGCGAACGGCGCGCTGGTCGGAACGGCGACGACGGCTCCGTTCAGCGTCGCTTGGAGTCCCGCCAATCTGGGCACGTACGCGCTGACGGCCGTGGCCACCGACAATCTCGACGCGACGGCCACGTCCGCGGCGGTGTCCGTGACCGTCGTCGCGCCGAATGCGGCGCCGAGCGTCTCGCTGACGAGCCCCGGCCCTGGCGGTTCATTTCAGATTCCGGCGGCCATTGCGATCGCCGCGACGGCGGCTGACACCGATGGATCCGTGTCATCCGTGACGTTCTACGCGAACGGTGTGCCGATTGGCGAGGATCAGCACGGTCCATTTGCGATGTCCTGGAGCCCCACCGCGCCCGGCGACTACATCCTGACGGCGGCCGCGACCGACAACGAGGGCGCCACGACGACGTCTGGCGGCGTGCCCGTCACGATCCTCGCGGCGAACGTGCCGCCGGGCGTTTCAGTCACAAGTCCGGAGGCAGGCGGATCATTCCAGCGTCCTGTGACGATTCTGGTCAGCGCATCCGCGAATGACGCCGACGGGACCGTGGCGTCGGTGGCGTTCTATGCGAATGGCGCGCTCATTGGCACGGACTCCGCCGGGCCGTTCGCGGTGCAGTGGAGTCCGGCGACCGCCGGCGACTACATCCTGACGGCCGTCGCCACAGACAACCAGGGCGCGACCACCACGTCTGGCGGTGTAGCGGTGACTATCCGGCCGCCCAACGTGGCGCCGACGATCGCGCTGACCGCTCCGGCGGCCGGCGAGCCGTTTGTCGCGCCGGTGTCGATCGCGGTGGCGGCCAGCGCCGGCGATCCGGACGGCACGATCATGTCAGTGTCATTCTTCGCCGACGGCGTTCCGATCGGGTCGGACTCGACAAGTCCGTATTCGGTGCTGTGGAGCAATGTCGCGCCAGGCACGTACACGGTGACGGCCTCCGCGACGGACAACTCAGGGGCGACGTCCTTTTCAGGCGCGCTTCAGGTAACCGTCGCGGTGCCGCCTCGAATCAACGTCGCGCTGGCCGCCAACGGCAGTGTGGCCACGGCGTCGTCGGTGCTCGGCGCAAACTACGGGCCCTCGGGGGCGATTAACGGGGATCGCCGCGGGCTTGGCTGGGGCAACGGCGGCGGCTGGAACGACGGGACGGCCAACGCCTATCCGGACTGGCTGACGATTCAATTCAATGCGCTGAGGACCATTGATGAAGTCGATGTGTTTTCGATGCAGGACGCGTTCAGTAACCCCATCGATCCCACGCCGGACCTGGTATTCACGACCTGGGGCCTGCGGGCGTTCGACATCCAGTACTGGGACGGAACGGGCTGGGCGAATGTGCCGGGTGCGTCCATCGCGAACAACAACCTGGTCTGGCGCCGATTCACGCTCGTGACCCCGGTCACGACAAGTGCGATCCGGCTCGTCGTCAACGCGGCCTTGAACGGATCGAGCCGGGTGATCGAAGTCGAAGCGTGGGGAACGGCGGCGTACGGCCCTGAGGCCGAACCGCTCAGTCCGAAGGATTCCGTCAGTCGGAACGACTCCGGGAATGGATTGCGGGAATCCCGTTCCGGAATGGTCTGGACACCCATCACAGAGACAGCCGCCTCAATGGCCCAGCGCAGGTGGCATCGGCCAACGACACGAACAACTCCTGGCCGCTGATTGCCACGGCCACCGATATCCGGCGCTCGAGCCGGGTGGCGCAGGATGAACAGTAGGACCTCGGGAGTCGATTGACCCGAAAACGGAAACGACAGTTTCCCCGGTAGCATCCGGGAAACTCAAGGTTCCGTTTT
>DASUGC010000069.1:0-19979 GCA_036274235.1 Vicinamibacterales bacterium | reverse complement strand
CTGGGGAACACGCGTCGCACGATCGTGAATTGTGACGTGAATTGTGACGTGACCCCGTCGAATTGCCGAGATCTACCGTCGATTACCGCGATCCACGCTCGTGACACGAACGTCGCTAAGCAGCTGAATCCGTAGCAGTTGTCGCAATCCATCGCACGCCATCAAAAATCACCTGCGCAATTTCCAAGCGTGCTCCTTCAACCACTCGGACATATCTCCGTTCATTGATCTGGGGGCTTTGCCCCCAGACCCCCTACTCGCTAGCTCGCGTGACGTGCCTCCCGTAAAAAGCATTCAGGCACGTCACGGCTCGCGTCGCGGGACTCGCTCGCTCTCGCTCGCTCGCGCGCCGGAGGCTTCGCCCCCAAAGCCCTGCCCACGGAAGCTGCCCATCGTACATCGCAGCGAAGGTGGGACCCCCTGGCTCGCCAGCTCGCGTGACGCGCCTCCGTTCGAACGGCCCAGGCCAGTCACGGCTCGCTCGCGCGCGCTCGTTCGCTGGGTCGGGCCGTCGGGCTCGACACAACGACTCAGTTTAGCGGGCATCAAGGTGGCTGTCGAACCGTGACCGGCAACGCGTGGTGGGGATAGATTGACCAGCAGGAGGGCGCGATGCCGTTCAAGAGCCAGGCTCAGCGTCGCAAGTTTGCTCAGCTCCTGGTCGAAGGCAAGATCTCCGGTGAAACCTTCGAGGAGTGGAACCGGGAGACCGGGCGAAGGAAACTGCCGGATCACGTCAGATCACGCCCGACGTCTCGCCGAGGCACGCCACGCCGGCGGCGCGCTGGGAAAAA
Source organism: Vicinamibacterales bacterium (assembly GCA_036274235.1). Classification (GTDB taxonomy): domain Bacteria; phylum Acidobacteriota; class Vicinamibacteria; order Vicinamibacterales; family SCN-69-37; genus DASUGC01. Next base: position 19,185 of record DASUGC010000069.1, on the reverse strand, counting down.
GCAGGGCCGCTCGGCGTGAGACACTCGATCCTGGACGACCGTTGCAGGTGGCCATGACTGGCACCGGGAAGGGTTTTGGCGATCGCGATCCGCTCGCCGGATCGTCGTGGAGCGATCCGCGCACCGTGGACGGATTCGTCCGTTCGCCGCCAAACGAGGCGTTGATGGCTGTCGCGGCGGCCGCCTGTAGTCCGTCAGGGCGTCTGATTGACATTGGATGCGGTGCCGGCCGTAATGCGGTGCCGCTGGCCCTCAGCGGCTGGCGCGTGATCGGCACGGATTTGTCGGCCGCGATGCTGATCGCGGCGGCTGGACGCGTGCGCGCGGACGCGTTGTCGGATCGATGCGCGTGCGTCCTGGCCGCGATGGAGGCCTTGCCATTCGCCCCCGACAGCTTCGACTTCGTCGTCGCGCACGGCATCTGGAATCTGGCGCGTTCGGGCCGGGAGTTCAGGCAATCCGTTCGCGAAGCCGCGCGCGTGGCTCGCCCCGGGGCGCCGCTGTTCATCTTTACGTTTTCCCGCCACACCTTGCCGGACACGTCGGTACCGATCCCGGGCGAGTCCTTCGTGTTTACACAGTTCTCCGGCCAGCCTCAGTGTTTCCTGACCGCGGAACAACTCGTCGCCGAAATGGCCGGCGCCGGCTTCGCCGCGGACCCATCAGTTCCGCTGCGAGAATTGAATCGTCGGCCGCACGACTCGCTCCGCACCGGCGGGCCGGTCATTTACGAGGGCGTGTTCCGCCGGGAAGGCTGAACGACGTGAGGCTCCCATGCTAGAAGCCAGTCAGGTTTTGTCCGTTGTGGATATCGTGTCGTACCAGGACGGCGGCATCACGAGCCGCCAACTCGTGAAAAAGGCTGCCGGCAACATTACGGCATTTGCGTTCGATGCAGGCCAGGAGTTGACCGAACACACATCGCCGTTCGAGGCCCTGGTAGACGTCGTGGAGGGCGAAGCGGCGATTGAGGTCGCCGGCCGGCCCTTCCGCGTTCGGCAGGGAGAGATGATCATCCTGCCGGCCGGCGTGCCACATGCCGTGAGGGCCGAGACGCGTTTCAAGATGCTCCTGACGATGATTCGCTCGTGAGGACCCTTCGGCTCTTATTTGTAAACGACCGGCCTGGGCCGAGCCGTTTTCGGGACGGTCCCGGCCTTGGGCTTTCGTGATGCACGCTTCCGTTTCCGGCCAAGGTCCAGGCCGGCCATCGGCGCGGCCGAGCCATAGGTCAGGTGTTCGACACCTGTATCCCGTTTCGAGCGACGAGGCATCTTTGTGTTCGCCATGGAACGATTAAATTCAAGTCGGGTGCCATGTCCGTGCAGTGGGCGGGCCAGCGCGTTTCAACGGTCGCTCGGCGCCGGTCTGACCCGGTCGGCTGAGGTATTACTCTGACGAGGACATGCGTGCCGGAGCTGAGGATATTCCCGAACTGGTCCGCCTGATCAACGCCGCCTACGAAGTGGAGAAGTTCTTCGTATCCGGCGATCGCACCGACGCCGCGACGGTCCGGCATCTCCTGACCAGAGGCGTCTTTCTCGTGACCCGCGAGGGAGACGACATCAGTGGGTGCGTCTACGTGGAACTGCGCGGGCCTCGAGGCTATTTCGGCATGCTGTCCGTGCTGCCGGGACGGCAGGGAAGCGGGCTTGGTCGGCGGCTTGTGACCCTCGCCGAACAGCACGCGCGCGAACACGGCGGCCGCGACATGGACATCCGCGTCGTGAATCTCCGCACCGAACTGCCGCCGTTCTATCGCAGGCTGGGCTATGAGGAAACCGGCATCGAACCGGCGGTTGAACCCCGCGCACTCCGGCCGTTTCACTTCATCGTGATGTCGAAGAGGTTGGTGTGATCGACCGGCGCCGGCTCATTTCGCGCCGGTGAGTTGATCTACTTCAGCTCCGTCCAGATCCTGGTCTGGTGCGTTTCCCTGAGCAGCAGCGATCCCACGATGAACGTGATCCCGGCGACGGCCATCGGATAGTAAAGCCCGGCGTAAATGTTGCCGCTACGCGCGACGATGGAGAGGCCGATGAGCGGAAGCAGTCCGCCAAAGACGCCGTTGCCGATGTGGTACGGCAGCGACATCGCGGTATAGCGAATCCTTGCCTGAAACGCTTCCACCAGGTACGCGGCGATCGGCCCGTACACCATCGTGACGAGCAAGACCTGCAGGAACACGAGGCCGACGAGCAGCCAGGCGGACCGGTCGCCGCCCCGGAACTATCGCGCAGGTCCGCCGCCTCGCGGCGCGGAGGATGGCGGCACCATGCCCTGCAGGCGCATGTAGGTCACGATGTTGCCGTAGTGCTCGTTGATGTGCTGCGTGTCGTAGATCAGGGCGCCGATCTTGGATCGGTTGCCCGTGCCGTTCCGTTCGAGCATGTTCTCGGTGGTGACGGCCGCGAACGCCTTGTCGCAGCGGGCGAACGAGTCGGCCAGCGCCTTCACGATCGCCGCTTTCGTCATGCCCTTGCCCGCGTCCGTCGGCTTGCCGCCGTTGTCGAGTCTCGGTTGGGCCGCCGTCTCGCCAGCGAGCAGAAAGCACGCGCCATTGTTGTCGTCGATGATGTGCTGCAGCAGTCCGCCCCAGGTCCGGACGTCCGGTGTGGGCGACCACCCGTACTTGTCTTCCGGAAACTGATCCGCGGCCTTGGTCATGTTGTTCCTGATGTTGTTGAAGATGTTCTGCACTTCGACCACCAGCGTCGGCAGCGGACGCGGCTGGGCGGGCGCGGGCGCGGTTTGCTGACGCGCGGAGAGGGTGGTCCCCGCGGCGACGAGACCAAGACAGCAGACAGCGATCAATCCGGACACTCTCATGGGCACTCCTTGTCAGGCCGTATCGTACCCTCAGTGTCCGTCTTTCAGCATGGGTTCGAACTGGTAGAGGGAGGTCGCCAGTTTCCTGAGCCCTCGGTCGTGGGCCATCAGATCGAGATGGAGGGATTCCTGGACGACGAGTGTCTCCAGGTTCGCCATGGCGTCGAACATCAGCTTGAGGTTCGGGAGCGTGACCGCCGGGTTCTGGCCGACGACCCAGAGCATCTTCAGTTTTCCGGCGAGGGCATCCTCGAACATGGGGAGGGTGCCGTAATCCTTGGCCGCATCACGCTTTGGCAGCCATGCGTAGGCGTAGTCGTTCTCTTTAGTGGCCGCGTCGCCGAAGAAGGCCTTGAGCGTATTCACCAGGTACCGGCTGTCTGCGATGCCGTTCTTTTTGACGTAGTCGTAGATCGTCGGCTCGGCGCTGGAGGGGGAGTTCAGATAGCCGGGCATGTAGTTGTAAAGCACGGCCATGTCGCAGGCGCCCTGGACGTTCGGTTCGCCCCGAAGCGCATTGACGCCGCCGCCGGGCTTGCCGATGTTGCCGAGCAGCAGTTGAAGAATCGTGAACGAGCGGATGCCCTGCACGCCGGTGGTGTGCTGCGTCATGCCGAGCGCGTAGAGGATGGAGCCCGGCCGGTTCGCGGCCATCGTTTCGGCAATCAGCTTGATCTGATCCGCTGGAATGCCGGTGATCCGCTCGCCCATCTCGAGCGTGTACCGCGAGACGAATGTCTTCAGACGCGAGAACACGCAGTGCGGATCATCCAGGCTCCGTGCCACGCGCGGTTTGCCCTTGCCATCAAGCTGGTAGCCCCAGGTCTTCGTGTCGTACTTGTGCTGATCGGCGTCGAACCCGCTGAAGACACCGTCCTTGAAGTCGAAACCTTCGTCACTGAGGTAAAGGGCGTTTGTGTGGTGGAGGACGTAGTCCTCGTCGTACAGCCTGTTCACGATGATGTGGTTGATCATCGTGTTCTGGAATGCGGCGTCCGTGCCGGGGCGGATCCGGGCATAGATGTCGGCCGCCGATGAGGTTCGCGTGTAGCGCGGATCGACGTGGATGATCCGCGCGCCGTTCTCCTGGGCCTTCCGAATCCACTTGAAGGCCATCGGGTGATTTTCGGCCACGTTGCTGCCTTCCACGAGGATCGTTTTGCAATTCTGCAAATCGATCCAATGGTTGGTCATCGCCCCCCTGCCGAACGAGGCCCCCAGACCGGGGACCGTGGGGCTATGTCAAAGCCGGGCCTGATGCTCGACGTACGGCATGGCGAGCAGCCGCGCCGCCTTCTGGAAGAGGTAGCACTCCTCGTTGGTGTTCTGCGCGCCGCCCATGAAACCGATCGCGTCGGTCCGATTGACGGGGACGTCCCTGCCGCCAACCTTCTCGGTCGCGATCCATGACGCGTCGCGAATCTTCCGGACCTGGTGCGCGACTTTCGCAACCGCCTCGTCCCAGGAGATGTCTTCCCAGTGGTCGCTATGTGGAGCGCGGTAGCGCGGCTTCGTCAGGCGGTTCTCGGAGGCATGCGTCGCGAACATCGAGATGCCCTTGACGCACAAGGAGCCGCGATTGACGATGTGATCGTAATCGCCCTCCATCTTCACCAGCTTGCCGTCGCGAACCGCCGCAATCATCCCGCACCCGCACGAGCAGAAATTGCAGGATGTCGTGAATTCGCTGACGTTGGCGAGCTTGAGATCTTTTGTGGCCGCCCGTATCGCAGGCACGTCGAGGAGGCCGCCCACCGACAGCCCCGCTCCACCACCCAGCGTCAGCTTGAAGAGATCCCTCCGGCTGATGGTCCTCGATTCATCACTCATGGGTGCTCTCTCCCCGTTTGTGCGACGACGCCGCTCGGATGTCCCGGGTCTGAGCGTTGAATTCAAGCAAGATTCACTCCCAGGCCGATCCGATGCGAAGCGCAGATCCGCCGCCGCCGATCACGACCCGTGGTGACTGATTCCTATTGGCCGTGACGCCGGTTCACGGAAGGATGTAGCGGGCGGAGACGAAGAACATGTGGGCGTGGGCGCTCGTTGGCGCGCCGTCCGGCACTGACCAGGGCGTTCGCTTCACGTAGGAGTACTGGAAGATGAGGTGGACCGCGCCCTTGGCGGCCTCGCGGACCAGGGCCCGGTTGAAGCCCACGGTCGTCTCGTCGATCGATCGGTTGGCCGATGTCGATCCCGCGACGCCGTACCCAATCGGCGTGCCCGCGTCTGACGCGACCTTCTGATCGATTCGCACCGTACCGTAGTACGCGAACAGCATCGTCATGGGTCTCACTTGCGCTTCAACGCCACCCAGAACGGAGGTGGAGCCGATTGGGGACGGGCTGCCATCCGCATTCACCATGAAATCCGGCGCCTGGCCAATCATGTAGCGGCCCCCGCCGGACGACCAGAATGCATTCCCGATCAGCGAGATGTTTCTCACAGGTTCAATGACGGCTCCGACCGACACGCCGGTGCCTGTGGTCGAAAACGTCGTGTCCGCGACCGGGTCGTAGGTACGAAAGCCGCGGACGACGAGGGCGGCTTCCAGGTGCTGATGACGCTGGCCGATGTTCGGGTCGAAGGCGACCTTTCCAATGATGTCTGGATAGGGGCTCGGGGCGCCGGGCGTGGAGCCGGCGTCCACCTGGCCGGCGGGAAATGCCTCGGGCAGGACAACGGCCGAGCCGACAAACGGCTGAGGATTCTCGAGCGATACGCCAGCCGCGACGTTTCCTGCCGGGTGCGCGACGAGCCGGAACTGATTCTGGCGGGCCCACACCAGACCCAACTGCAGATTGGCGTCCAGCACCTGCGACAGGAGCACGTCGGCTGATACCGGCGACAGGCCAGTGCGGTTCGGCGTCAGGAGCGTCCAGGTCTGTCCGGCGGTGAACTCGTACCCGCCGCGCGCGTATTGTGCCCACGCGTGTCGCAAACGCACCGTGTGCGAATTGGCGTACACGAAAGCATTGCCAGGGCCGTTGCCCAGAAAATCGACCTCGAAGAATCCTCTGACCGTGGCGCTTCCCAGCGTGGTGGTCGCGAGCAGATTGACGCGCGACTGCTGCGCGGTCAGGCGCGTTTCGCTCAGGTTGCCGGCCGGCGTGTTCTCGAAGGGAATCGTCCCAAACGTGGTGGCCAGTCCGCTGCCGACGTTGGTCGAGCGCACGAAGGCCTCGGCGTCGAGGAAGCCTCCGAGGCGGAAATCAGCATTGCCAAGACGAATGGTCAGCGGCGCGGGCGACGGGGCCGGCGCCGGTGTCTGCGCGTGAGCGGTCAGCGGGAGTAAGAGACAAAGACTGGCGATAAGGGAACGGCCACACGTGGGCATGGCCGTGTGACGTAGCAAAGATACTGCCAGGCCACGCGGCCATGCCGCGATGCATCTACCCTTAAAGCGACTTCAGAAACTCGGCCAGGTCCAGCTTCTGCTGGGGATGCGTCACATTCTGCAGGGCTTTCTGCATCTGCAGCGTGTCCGTCCAAAGCTGCTCGTCGCCGAAGGTGTCATACCGAAAAATGTGCTGTCCTGGCGGGCCGGACGCCGAGGTTCGCGACGACGGAGCGGCCACAAGGACAAAGACGGCAAGATAGACGGCGGCTGTTACCGCCAGAGAGCGGTTCATGGAGTGACCTCCCGTTTGTATGGCCTTCGGGAACGCTACGGAGCGTTACAAGCTTGGTGCCAGCGGCCGCTCACGGCCGCGCCTGTGTAAACAAGCCGCTGCGCCCGAGCCGGCCGATGATCGGCCCAGTTGTGGCAATTCAAGCTCTATCGCTGTGGTAACGTCTGCCAACGATTCATTTGATGCGCGACCATGGCCGCGGTTCCCGCGCGCCTCTGGAGCCACGAGGTCTTCTATGAAACGAGTGCAGGCGGCGGCGCTCCTGATTGCTCTGGCGTCGATAGCGGGCGCGGAGGTGACGTCGTCGGGACAGCGACAGGCCGGGCGCGGCGCGACGGTGGCCAGGCCGCAGGGCCCCTGCGACGTTTATGCAGCCGCGGGCGCTCCTTGCGTGGCCGCGCACAGCACCACGCGCGCGTTGTACGCCGCTTACAACGGTCCGCTCTATCAAGTACTGCGCCAGTCCGACGGCAGGACGCTCGACATCGGCGTCGTCACCTCAGCGCCCGACGGCGGCGGCTATGCGAATGCGGCGGCGCAGGACACGTTCTGCGCGAACACCTATTGCTGGATCGCCGTCATCTACGACCAATCGCCAAAACACAACGATCTGACCCAGGCGCCGCGTGGTGGTTTCAGCGGACCGGCCATGGGCGGCTTCAACAATCTGCCGATCGCGGACATGGCGCCGGTGACGGTGATGGGGCACAAGGTCTACGGTGTGTTCATCGAGCCGGGCATGGGATTGCGGAACAACGATCCCAGGGGCACCGCCGTTGACGATCAGGCCGAGGGCCAGTACTGGGTGATCAACGGATTGCACTACAACAACGGCTGCTGTTTCGACTACGGCAACGCAGAAACCGACAGCCGCGACGACGGCAACGGCACGATGGAGACGACGTATTACGGCAACGCGACGGCCTGGTATCACGGACCGCCGCCCGGACCGTGGATCATGACGGATCAGGAGAACAACCTCGTGGGGTGCGTGAACCCGCCGCCCGATCGCACAAAGCTCTGCGCCGATCTGCCGAGCATCACATGGCGATTCGTGACCGCGATGGCGAAAGGCGAGCCGCATCATTGGACGTCGCTCGGCGGTGACGCGCAAGGCGGGCCACTGAAAATCATGTTCGACGGGCCCCGGATCGATGCCAGCTACGACCCGATGCGGAAGCAGGGCGCGATTCTGCTTGGCAATGGCGGCGACAACAGCGTCGGATCGCAGGGCACCTTCTACGAAGGCGCGATGACCGCGGCCGGGACGTTTCCGACGGACGCGATCGACCAGCTCATTCAGGCGAACGTCGTCGCGGCGAAGTACGACGTGGCCCCACTCACGGCACAGCCCGGATCCTCGGTTCCGGCACACACGGCCGCGGGGTTGCAGACGTTTTCGCCGGGATCGAGACAGGACATTAATCTGACGTTCACGAACACGACAAGTGCGGCGGTCTCGAATCTCGAGTTGGGCTTGACTGTCCCGGCGCGGTGGAGCGCTGTCGCGCGCGGACCAGCCACGTTCGGGGCTGTGGCTGTGGGGGCCACCGTGGCGGCGATCTTCTCCGTGACGTCCGGTCCCGCCGTCTGGGACGGCGATCTGGTGGCCACGGCCCGGTGGGCCAGTGGGAGCCTCAGACGGGCTGACTCAATTGCCGTGAAGGTCCGCAATGTCAGCCCCGTCAGGATCAACGAGTTCCAGATTGGCTCGGGCGCTCCTGCCAACGCGACAAACGCATTTATCGAGCTCTACAACGCCGGCGCCGCACCTGTGGACATCTCGAACTGGACCGTGACCGCGCACGCGATTCAACTGCCGATCTTTTCCTCGGTGACCATGCCAGCCGGAACGAGGCTTGGCGCGAAAGCGTTTTACGTCCTTGGCCTGTCCAATTCGGGACTCTCGGCGCCCGCTCGGAAGGGCGACGCCGTGATCAACGTCAGGTCGGTCGCCGGCATGTCGGTTGGCGACGAGGTGGTGATCGGCTCCGGCGCTGGCGCCGAAACGCGTACGATTGCGAGCATCGGCACGCCGGCTGCCAACAGCACCACATTGTGGCAACCCCTGCCGGACGGCCCGGTCATGAGGATTCCGGCCGGCTCGACGAAGGTGCCTGTGACCAGCGTCGCGGGATTCGTGATCGGCGAGAAGATTGGCCTCGGCTATGGCACGACGTATCCGGTTGTGGCCCGAACGGTCGAGAAGATGGAAGTCGCCACGGTGACCGCCATTGGCAAGCCTGGCACTCAGGGACGACTGTCGGCGCCGGCGCCGAAAGGGACGAACACCCTGAAGGTCACCAGCGTCGACAACATTTCCGTCGGCGACAAGATCCGGCTGGACATCGACAGCGTCGGTCACGGGATCGAGTGGGTGACGGTCACGGCCGTCGGCACCGCCGGGCCGAACGGCACCGGGCTGACCGTTGCTGAATCGCTGAAGTTCGATCACTCTTCGAACATGCCCTTCAGCAATCGCGGGACAGGCATCACCTTCTCACCAGCGACGACGTTTGTTCACGCGAGCAATGAGCCGGTGCAGCCGCTCGGCACGGGCATCACGCTCGACAAGCCCCTCGCGAGCGATCATTCGATCGATACAGTCGTGCGTGACGCGCGTGTCACCACAGCCGGCTACCAGGGAACGCCCAATCAGTGGTTCGGCGGCCCGGCCTTTTCCGGCAACGCCGGGAGCATCGTCCTTCGCGATGCGGGCGGCCTCGTCGTCGACACTCTCAATTACGGCTTGCTGGTCGATCCGTGGGCTGCTGAAGGTTACCAGGGCGTTTCAGGCGCGGGGCAGGGCGGATGTCGAGTGCCGGTCCCAGGCACAGGCGGTCGCGGCGGCGGATCCGGCACGGGCGTCAATCGCAGCGCGGGCCGTTTTCCGGACGGCGCCGACGCGGACAGCAACTGCACCGACTTCTTCATCCAATCGGCCACGACGATGCCGCTGGCGTCGAAGGCGGGGGCTACGAACCTCAAGGTTGCCGGGGTTGCGGACTTTGCCATGAATCAGTCGATCGTCGTGGACACGGGGGCTGACGCCGAGACCGCGGTGATTGCGGTGGTCGGCACGCCGGGAGGGACATCGGTCGTGGCCGACGCGGCGGCAGGCGCAACCGTGATCACCGTCGCGGGCATTGGAGGTTTCAGCGCTGGTCAGAGCATCACGATTGGCACTGGTACAGACGCCGAGACCGCCATCGTGGCGTCAACGACTGCCGGCCGAGGAGGCGGCGCCGGTCCTGGCGGAGGCAGAGGTGGACAGGCGACGCCGGCGACCATCACGATCGCCGCGCCGCTGAACCTCGCGCATGCGGCCGGCGCGGAAATCGCCGGCAGCGGCATCACGCTGCGGTCCCCGCTGTCGCGCGCGCACGCGGCCGGCGCGCCGGTCGCGACGAGCGTACCCACGCCGGGAGCCGCGAACAGGTAATATCGCCGTTAACGAGATCCGGCGGGTTGAGGCCCGCCGGCTACTTCATTACATTGCCGTCCATGTCGGCGATGACGATGGGCGCGATGTTGGTCGCCTTGAGAGGGGCCTCGATCGTAGAGCGATCGCCGACGATGACGATTGCCAGGTGATCGAGGTCGATGTACTTCTTCGCCACGCGCACGACGTCTTCCTTGGTGACCGCCGCGATGCGGGCGGAGAACTGCTGGTAGTAGTCGTCCGGCAGGCCGGTGATCCAGAGGTTCGTGATGGCGCCGTTGACGCCGCCGACGGACCCGAACTGGTCGGGCAGGGACAGCACCAGCGAGTTCTTGGCGGCCGTCATTTCTTCGTCCGTGACTGGCCGGCTGCCGGTGATGCCGCGCAGCTCTTTCATGAATTCGACGAGCGCGAGATCGGTCTTGGCAGAGACGATGTCGCCGCCGGCCTGGAACTGGCCGGGGCCACGTCCGTAGGCGAAGCGGGAACTGACGCCGTAGCTGTAGCCCTTCTCCTCGCGGATGTTCGCGTTCAGGCGCGACTGAAACAGCCCGCCGAGCATCGTGTTCATGACCTCGAGCGCGTAATAGTCAGGCGTGTTGCGCGCGGGACCGGGATTGCCGATGCGAAACGTTGACTGCGCGGCGCCTGGCTTGTCCACGAGATGAATCGTCGTCGGACGGGCCGCCGGCACGGCCGGATACTGAAACACCGGCTTCTCGCCGCCTTTCGGCCAGGACGCGAGCGCGCTTTCGATCTGCGCCTTGACGGCCGGCGCCTTGACGTCACCGACGACCGTGATGAGCGCGCGGCCGGGCTGGAAATAGGCCTTGGCGAACGCCACCACGTCATCGCGCGTAATGGCCTTGAGCGATTCTTCCGTGACGTACTGGCCGTAGGGATGATCGGCGCCGTAGAGCACACGCGGGAAGACGCGTCCCGCGATCCATCCGGGCTGCGCCTTGTTTTGATTGAACGTCACCAGGCGCTGCGCGCGCAGCCGCTCGAGCGCCTCGGCAGGGAACGTGGAATTCAGGAGCTTGTCTACCAGGATGTCGAGCGTGGCTTTGAATCGGCTGGCGGTGGACAGGAACCCGGCTGAGCCGCTTTCGCCGCCAATCCCGAAGTTCGTGCCCTCGCTGCCGAGCAGCAGCAGTGCATTGGCCAGCGCATCCGCGTCGCGAGTTTTGGTGCCCTCGCTCATCATGGCGGCCGTCAGCCCCGCCATGCCGCGGCGGTTCGCCGGTTCGTACTGATTCGCGCCGCCCAGGAACGTCATGCCGAACTGCACGATGGGCAATCCGGGCCGCTCCGATACGATGAGCTCGGCGCCGTTCGACAGCGTGGAGCGCGTCCACGCTGGCACGTGCAGGACCGGCGTCGGTCCCGCCGGCGGGATCTTCGTCCGATCGAGCGCCTGGCGGGCGCCCGCGGACGCTCCGATCAGAAAGAGCGCGGCGACGCCGAGGCCGACCGCGCGTTGACGTTGCCCCCGTCGCCCAATCACTGTCCACCTCCGCCGACTTTCTTGCTCTCATTCGGTTTGGCCGCCTGGTCGAGCTTGCCGACCGGGACGATGCTCAGGATGACGCGGCCGGGAGTCAGATACTGATTCGCCACGCGCTTCACGTCCGCGGCCGTGACCGAGAGCAGCTTCTGGTATTCGGTCTGGAAGTAGGCGGACGAGCCATGAAACCCGGCGCCATCCGCCAGGATGAAGGCCTTGCTCAAGTTGTCCTCCAGGGCGGAGACAAAACCCAGCTCCAGGCTCGCGGACGCCATCTGCAGTTCCGCGGCCGTTGGCCCCTCTGTCTTCAGCTTCGTGAGAATCACGTCGGTGGCCGCCTCGAGATCCGTCAGAGAATGGCCCGGTCGCGGCGTGATGGTGATGCCAAACTCGCCGACGTCTTCCTTGGAGTCCTGGAAGGCGGACACGCCCGCCGCGGCCTGCGTGTCATACACCAGCGCCTTCGTCAGCCGCTTGGTTCGGGCGCCGGTCAGCACGCTGCCCAGCACGTTCAGCGCAAACCGGTCGTCGCTCTTTTCGCCGACCGTTGGCCACTGAATGTACAAGCGCGGCACGGTGACCTTGTCTTCGTAAACGAGTCGCACGTTCGCCGGCAACGTCACCGGGCTCACGGCCGGACGCGTAATGGCCTTGCCCCGCGGAAGGTCGCCAAAATACCTGGCGACCCACGCTTTGGTCTTTGCCGCGTCGATGTCGCCGACGATGCTGAGAATGGCGTTGTTGGGGGCATAGTAAAGCCGGAAGAAGTCCTTGACGTCCTGTTCGGACGCCGCGGACAGGTCCGCCATGCTGCCGATGACGCTCCACGAGTACGGGTGCGACGCGGGATACGTCGCCTGGCTCAGGATTTCGCCGGCGCGGCCGTAGGGCTGATTGTCCATGCCCTGGCGCCGCTCGTTCTTGACGATGTCGCGCTGGGCGTTGAGCTTGGCCAGATCCAGCGTGTCGAGCAGAAAGCCCATCCGGTCCGACTCGAGCCAAAGCTCGGATTCCAGGTAATTCGACGGCACCGTCTCGTAATACGTGGTCCGATCGTTCGACGTCGTGCCGTTGTTGGAGCCGCCGACGCCCTCCGTCAACTGATCGTGCATGCCGTAGGGCACGTGGCCGGACCCGGTGAACATGACGTGTTCGAAGAGATGCGCGAAGCCCGTGCGTCCGGGTAGCTCATTCTTCGAGCCCACGTGATACCAGACGTTCACCGCCACGGTCGGCGTCGTGTGGTCCACCGAGAGGATGACCGTCAGGCCGTTGGGCAAGGTGTAGCTCTCGTGAGGAATCCGGATGGTCGAGGCGCCGGCCTGCGCGGGCGCGCCCGCGGCCCGCTGAGCGGCACGAAGGCCGTCGGCCACACACACCGCACCGGCCAGCGCCAGCGCGACCAACCACCGTCGACGTGTCAACGCCATGTCTCACTTCTCCTTGAGCCCGCGCTGCACGAGCAGCGCGTCGATCTTCGGGTCGCGCCCGCGGAAATTCCGGAACACGGTGGCCAGATCCTGCGCGTTGCCGCGAGAGAGCACCATGTCGCGGAACTTCTGTCCGTTCTCTCGGGTCATCCCGCCGTTCTCTTCGAACCAGCTGTACGCGTCGTCATCGATCATCTCAGCCCAGAGATAGGCGTAGTAGCCGGAGGCGTAGCCGTTGGCCCAGATGTGGAGGAAATAGCTGGAGCGGTAACGCGGCGGCACCTGCGAGATGTCCAGGTGAGTCTTTTTCAGTGCGGCGGCCTCAAAGGTATCCGGCTCCTGCCTGGGTGTTCCGGCTGGCAGCGTGTGCCACGCCATATCGAGTGACGCGGCCGCGAGGAGTTCCGTGAGGGCGTAGCCCTGATTGAACTTTGCGGCCTTCTTAATCTTGTCCACCAGCGGCTGAGGCATGGCGGCGCCGGCCTGGTAATGCCTGGCGTAGTTGGCGAACACGCGGGGCTCGAGCGCCCAGTGCTCGTTGAACTGCGACGGGAACTCGACGAAGTCCCGCGGCACCGACGTGGCGCCGGAGAGCGTCTCGTACTGCTGGTCAGCGAAGATGTCGTGCAGCGCGTGACCAAACTCATGAAACATCGTCGTGACGTCATCGAATGAGATCAGCGCCGGCTGGCCCGCGGCGGGCTTGGGGAAATTTCCGACGTTGTAGATGACAGGCTGCTGGCCCAGCAGCTTGGACTGGCGCACCATCACGTCGTCCCACGCGCCGCCGTTCTTGTTGTCGCGTTTGAAGTAGTCGCCGTAGAAGAGCGCGCGATGGCTGCCGTCGGCGTCGAAGACCTCGAACACGCGTACGTCCGGCTGGTAGACCGGCAGATCGTGCCGTTCTTTGAACGTCAGACCGTACAGTTCGTGCGCCGCGAAGAACACGCCGTCGGTGAGCACGCGGTTGAGCTCGAAATACGGCTTGACCTGCTCGGCGTCCAGATCGTACTTGGCCTTGCGGACCTGATCGGCGTAGAAGTCCCAGTCCCAGGGTTCGACTTTGAATCCGCCCTTCTGCTGATCGATCAGCGCCTGGATATCGGCGGCCTCTCCCTTGGCTTTGGCGGTCGCGGCCGGAACGAGATCCGCCAGGAACGTCTGGACGTGCGCGGGCACCTTGGCCATCTGATCCTGCAGGCGCCAGGCGGAGAAGTTCGGCTGGCCGAGCAGCTTCGCGCGGGTCGCGCGCAGTTCGGCGAGCCGCGAAATGATGGCGCGGGTGTCGTTGGCGTCACCGCGCTCGGCACGGTTCCAGCTCGCCTTGAACAGCTTTTCCCGGGTGGCGCGATTGGTGAGTGACTCGAGCGACGGCTGCTGCGTCGTGTTGATGATGGGGAGCAGCCATTTGCCGGTCAGGCCGCGTTCCTTGGCCGCATCGGCCGCGGCCGCGATCTGTGCATCGGAGAGGCCGGCCAATTCGGCCTTGTCGGCAACGACGAGCGCGGCGTCCTTTGAGGCGGCGCGCAGCGCATTCGTGAACTTGGCCGACAGGCTGGCTTCTTCCGCGTTCAATGCCTTCAGCGTGGCTTTGTCCGGGCCGGAGAGCTTGGCGCCGGCCATGACGAACTGCTGGTATTCGTATTCGACCAGCCGCCGGGCTTCCGGATCGAGCTTGAGCTGGTCGAGCGCTTTATAGATGGTCTCGATGCGTCCGAAGAGCGCTTCGTTCAGGAAGATCGAATCCTGGTGCGCCGCGAGCTTGGGCGCGACCGCTTCTTCCAGGGCCTGAAGTGTGTCGTCGGTATTGGCGCCGGCGACCGTGTTGAAATTCAACTGGACGCGGCTCAGTGTCTGGCCGCTCTTCTCGAGCGCGACAAAGACATTCTCAAAGGTCGGCGCCGAGGCATCCGCCGCGATGGCGGCGATCTCCCGGTCGTGCTGGGCGATGGCCTCGTCGAACGCCGGCGCGTAGTCCGAGCTCTTGATGCGGTCCCACGGCGGCGCCTGGAAAGGCAGCGTGCTCGCGGTCAGCAGCGGATTGCCGGCCGGCGCGGCCGGCTCTGGTGCGGGCGCGGGCTGGCTGCAGCCGTTCAGAGTCATCAGCGTCGCCCCTGTGACAAGCGCGACGGCCGTACGTCGGAATACGCGGCGAGTGAACATGCGGGACTCCTGGTCATGATCTTTTGGTGTCTTCGTCTCTCGGTGTCTTCTGCGGGGACCCCGGGTCTTAAGACCCGGGGTCTCCATCATTCTGTCGAAGCTGCTTCGCCCGTGCCAGCGCGTCCCTGATGCGGGCTTCCAGGCCGCGATCGGTCGGCTTGTAGTACGTCCGGCCTTCGAGATGCGGCGGCAGACACGACATCGCCGCGACGCCTTCGACCTCATCATGCGCGTATCGATAACCCTGGCCGTAGCCGAGTTCCTTCATCAGCCCGGTTGGGGCGTTTCTGAGGTGGAGCGGCACGGGCGCCGCCTCGTCTCGCGTGGCGTCCGCGGCGGCCCGTCCATACGCGACGTAGACCGCATTGCTCTTGGGCGCCGCCGACAGGTACACCGCCGCTTGCGCCAGGGCCGTATTCGCCTCAGGCATCCCCAGAAAATGCACGGCGTCCTTCGCGGCGAGCGTGATCTCGAGGGCGCGCGGGTCCGCGTTGCCGACGTCTTCGGACGCGAATCGCACCATCCGCCGGGCGACGTAGAGCGGATCTTCGCCGGCTTCCAGCATGCGCGCGAGCCAGTAGATGGCGGCGTCCGCGTCGCTGTTTCGCATCGACTTATGGAGCGCGGAAATGATGTTGTAGTGCTCTTCGCCGCCTTTGTCGTAGAGCAGCGCGCGCCGCTCCACGAGCCCGGCCAGGGCGGCCGAGTCCAGGCGCCGCCGGCCGTCGGATCCGGGCGGCAACGCCGCGACCGCCTGATCGAGCAGATTGAGCGCGATCCGCGCGTCGCCATTCGCGTGCACGGCCAGCGCCGTCAAGGCGGCTTCGTCGGCGTCCACGTGCTGCGCTCCGAGGCCCCGCGCGTCGTCGGCGATCGCCCGCTGGAGAATGTTGACGATCGCCGGGGCTGCCAGCGGCTGAAGGACGTACACCTTCGCGCGCGAGAGCAGGGCCGAGTTCACTTCGAACGACGGATTCTCGGTGGTCGCGCCGATCAGGATGATCGTTCCGCCTTCCACATGCGGCAGGAACGCATCCTGCTGCGCCTTGTTGAAGCGATGGATCTCGTCTACGAACAGGACCGTGCGCGTGCCCCGCATCGATCGCCGCCGCTCCGCATCGGAGATGATCGCTTTCACTTCCTTGATGCCGGTGGTGACCGCGCTGACGGGCACGAACTCCGCGCCGGCAACGCCGGCCAGCAGCCGCGCCAGCGTGGTCTTGCCGGTGCCCGGCGGGCCCCAGAAAATCAGCGAGTGCAGCGACGCATGTTCGATCGCCTGACGGAGCGGACGGCCCGGGCCCAGCAGTTGTTCCTGGCCGACGAATTCATCCAGGGTCCGCGGCCGCATGCGTTCGGCCAGAGGCGTGCCGGGGAGCGTGCCCGGAGATTCGTCTGGAAACAGCGACCCGGGCATCGTCATCCAGCCGTCCTCACGGTTTCGGCGGCTGCTTCGCGTTGTCTTCGAGCCTCAAAGAGAAGCAGCGCCGCCGTCACGGCGACATTCAGCGATTCCACGCCTCGTCGCATCGGGATGGTGACACGCGCGTCCGCGCGATCGACGACGGCCGGCGGGAGGCCGGCGCCTTCGCTTCCCACCAGAATCAGACACGGGCGCCGCAGGTCGAGTGTGCCGGGCGGCGCGCCGCTGTGTGTCACGGCTGCGACGACGGACAGATTGGCGCGTGAGGCTTCGGCAAGCGCTTCCGCGGCCGGACCGCGGCCGATGGGAAGGTGGAAGACGCTGCCCATCGCGCCCCGGAGGGTTTTCCATCCGCGTGGATCGGCGGTGCCCTCGTGGGTGAGCACGCCGGTGGCGCCGAGCGCATCCGCCGCGCGGATGGCGCTGCCGACGTTGCCGGGATCCTGCACGCCGACCAGGCCCAGACAGCACGCCGCCGGGCCGCCTGCCTTCAAGGCGGGGGCCACGCCGGTGGTGCGCCAATGGGCCAGCGCGACTACGCCAGTGGGGGAGCGCACGGGGCTGGCGGCCTCCAGCACGCTCGTGGTGGCTTCGTACACGGTGGCGCCGGACTTGCGTGCGCGGGCCACGAGCGAGGCCGCGCGGCCATCGGTCAGCACGCGCGCGATCCGAATGTCCGCATCCAGCGCGTCAGTGAGCAGATGCGCGCCATCGAGCAGCACCAGATCCGGATCGTCGCCGGATGCGGCGGTCCGGCACTGGCGCACCACCGCGTGCTGGCGGCTGGTCAAACGAATCGCGGCGGGCACAGGCACCGTGATTCTATGTTAGCCTCACTAACAACTGTGAAAGCCGCACTGATCAAACGATTTGAGACGGAAATCGCCGCGCTCGATCGCGAGTTGACCCAGGATCTGCCCAGGGAAATCCAGCGCGCCCGCGAGCACGGCGATCTGCGTGAGAACGCGGAATACCACGCCGCCAAGGAACGCCAGCGGTTCGTCGAGGCGCGCGTCTCCATGTTGCGGCAGCGCGTCTCGGAGATTCAGTTGATGGACCTGGCGCGCATCCCGAAAGACCGCGCAGGCTTCGGGTCCAAGCTCACGATTCGCGAGGGCGGCGTCACGTTTACCTACGAGCTGGTCATGCCCGAGGATTCCGATCCGGAGAAGGGGTTCATTTCCGTGGCCTCCCCCATCGGCCGGGCGCTGGTCGGCAAAGAGGAGGGCGACGAAGTGTCCGCGCCCACGCCCGCAGGCGTCAGGAAATTTGAAATCGTCAAGCTCGTCACCATCCACGACGAAGAGTCCGCGTGACCGACCCGGCGTACTCCCCGCGGCTTCGCACGGCAGTTCTCCTGTGCGGAACCGGGACCGCCGGCTACTACCAGGCCGGTGTCATGGGCGCCCTGGCCGAGTCCGGCGTCAAGATTGACGTGGTCGCGGGCCATGGCCCGGGCGTCGCCAACGCGTTGTATGCGGCCATCGACGGTGACTCGAGGCTGTGGGAAGGCGCCGGTCCGTGGGGGGGCGCCGGGTTGGCGGGCGCCTATCGCTGGCGCGCGGGCCTCCGCGTTGCGGCGCTGGGGCTCTGGCTGGCCGTGGGCCTGCTGATCTCGCCTCTGCTGATTCTCATTGCGGCCGCCGCGCTGTATGGCGCCAGCGAACTGGCGTCGCTGCTCAGCATGCCGAACGCCCCGGCGTGGCTGATGGCGCAATACCAGAAGCTGTTCGAGCTCCTGTTCAGTCCGCCGATCATTCCGACCATCATGCCGCGCGCCATTGTTCTGTCGTTGCTCCTTGTCGTCGGTGTCCTGGTGCTCGCGGCGGTGCGCGCATTTGCTCGCGAGGGCAGCCGGCGCCGTGTGCGCGGCGCATTCTGGTGGCGGCTGCTGGGCGCGCCGTTGACGCCCGAGGAGCCCGCGCGGACGCTGACCGCGGGCCTCTGGAAACAGGTGCGCGGCGCCTCGGGCGCGCAGATGCCGGACCATGCGGAGCTCGGCCGCCGCTATGTCGATGTGCTCGCCGAAAACCTCGGCCAGCCGGGTTTCCGCGAAGTCATCGTCGCCGTCCACGACATCGACTCGCGCCGCGATCTGATCGGGGCCATCGTTGGCGGGAATCGCCGGACGCGCTTTGAGGAGCGGCGTCCCGCCGCCGGGCCGCGCGAAGCGGAGGTCGTCGATTTTGCGGGAACGCAGCGCGATCTGGTCGTTGATTTTCTGAGCGGCGCGCTGCGATTGCCCGTCGCGACGGCGCCCTGGCCGATGCGCTTTCCGACGGACAGCTACTGGCGAGGCGAACTGCATCACTTGTGCGACCGCCCGGAGCTCGGCGCGCGATTGCTGGCCGAGGTGGCGGCCCTGGGCGTCGAGCAGGTGATCGTCGTCAGTCCGGCGCCCCAGCCCGGCGCGCCGCACGCGCTACGACCGCGGGCCGGCACGTTGCGCGGCCGGATCGGCGAGCACGTACGGTCGATCGAGACGGCGGCTGTGGACGACATCTGTGCGCTGGCCGCGCGCAACTTCGCCGGCGTGTTTGCCATCCGGCCCGTCCACAATCCGATTGGGCCATTCGATTTTCGCGGCATCTACGACGACGCGTCCGATCGTCACCGATCGGTGGAAGAGCTGGTGAAGCAGGGCTATGACGACGCCTACCGCGCCTTCATCGATCCCTTCGTCGCCGCGGGGGAGCGCGTAGAGCTGGGCGACTTCAGAGCTTAAGAGGACCTCGGGAGTCGTTTCCCGTCGAAATGAC
>DASUGC010000068.1:0-21952 GCA_036274235.1 Vicinamibacterales bacterium | reverse complement strand
GAACTCGGGATCACGAACTGGATTCGTTTCCTGGTTTGGCTGGCGATTGGGCTGCTGCTGTACTTCACGTACGGCGCCCGGCACAGCGTGCTGGGCCGCACCGCGAAGCCGCGAGCGTAGCGAGCGCGCTGAGCGGCCGAGCGGCGGGCAGCCGCGAGGAGGCGCGGGGGTGGGGCCCCGCGCCCAACTAAAGAAGAGATGACCCGGCGGGCCAAAGCCCGCCGGCTATCCGCTGGTATCTGTCGCCGCCGGCGGCGTCGCCGTCCGTGGCGCCTGTCCCAGCGCCGCCATGCCCATCAGCCCGCCCGTGCCGAGCGACTCGACGGCCGAGCTCGGCACAATCATCAGCGCGCCCTTCTCCTTGATGCCCTCGTAGAGCATGTTCATCGCGCGCAACTGCAGTGCCATCGGGTCGTTCTGATACGACTCGGCCGCCGTCTGGAAGCTCCTGGCGATCTCGACCTCGGCCTGACTCAGAATGACGCGCGCCTGTTTTTCGCGCGTGGCCTGCGCTTCGCGTGACATGGCGTCCTGCAACGCGGCCGGGATCACGATGTCGCGCATTTCAACTGACTGGACCGTGACGCCCCACGGATTGGAGCGCGCGTCGATCAGGTGCTGCAGCTCCGCTTCGATCCGTTCGCGTCCGCGCAAGAGATCGGACAGCGATGTTTTCCCGATGATGTCCCGCAACGCGGTCTGCGCCGCCCAGCTCACGGTGTAGCGATAGTTCTGCACTTCGAGCGCGGCTTTTTCGGGGTCATGCACCATCCAGAAGAGCACGGCGTCCACGTTGACCGGCACCGTGTCGGCCGTCAGCGTCTGTTCGGCGGCGAAGCCCGTCGTGATGACGCGCTGATCGATGTAGGCCGCGGGTGTTTCGATGAACGGCACGATCCAGAACAAGCCCGGGCCGCGCAAGCCGACGTACTTGCCGAGCCGCAGCAGGACGACGCGCTCCCATTGCGACACGATCTTCGGGGACTGCGCGAACACCAGACCGAGGGCCACACCGGCCGCCGCCCACAGTGCGTTCTTCGAGGGAGAGGCCAGGGTCCACCCGATGCCCGCGAGCGCGGGCACCGCAAAGGCCAGAAGCGCGACGACGTTGACGCTCGGTCCGGATGGGGCGTCGTCTCCCCGCGAACTCAGTGAAATCGCCACGGCTATCCTCCTTGTTTGGCAGCCACTTGCGTGAGCACTCGAACCACGTCTTCAGCGGTAAATCCGCGCGCGGCCGCTTCGTCCAGGCATCGCCGGACGATGGCCGCCAGTTCCGGATCGCGGCGCCCGGATCGCGGCGCCGGCAGCGCCGGTTCGCGCGCGACGAAGGTGCCCACGCCGCGCCGGGTCTCCAGGACTCCGGCGCGCTCGAGATCGATGTACACGCGGGCGATGGTGTTGGCGTTGACCGACAGCTCGACGGCCAGTTGCCTGACGGTGGGGAGCTGGTCTCCGGGCCGCAGTTTTCCGGTCGCGATGGCGGCGCGGATCTGCTGCTCGAGCTGCACATGCAGCGGCGTCGCATGGCGCGAATCGATGACGAGCAGCCCCGGCACAAGACCTATTGTACTAGAACAATAGTACAAATCAAGGCGATTGGGTACGACAGCTGCGGCCGGGTACGACAGGTACGACAGCTACGACAGGGGCAACTTCGCCCGTACCCGGTCGTACCGGTCGTACGGGTCGCACCCATCGTACCCGTCGGACCTGTCGTACCTGTCGTACCCGTCGTACCCGGCCGCAGCTGTCGTTCAATACGTAATCGTCCGGAACACCCGATTCGGATTGGCTTCCCGATTCGTCACCGTGAAGTGCAGCCGCGCGATTTCGCGGCCGTCGCGCGTCTCGACCAGCACGCGCCAGTTCCCCGCGCTGTAGTTCTGCTTGGCGGTGTAGCCTCGAAACCCTTCGCGCCGGCCGCCGGTGATGCGGATGGGAATCCTGTCCGAGTCCTGCCACCCGCGTCCGGGCTCGTCGAGCGACCAGCGCACAAAGACCGTGTCATCGAAGTTGGTGGGCGAGTAAATCGCGAAGAAGACGTGGACGACGTCTCCCGGCTCGGCCTCAAACCGTTCATCGTCCTTTCGCCAGAACTGCCAGAACGAGGGAACGTAGGACACGACGAAGTGATCACCGACGCGTTCCACACGGTGGTAGATGCCGAGCGTCTTTGCGGCGATTGGAACAGGCGGGATCAGCCCGGCCAGGTACAGACCGAGAAACAGGGCGCTGACGGCCAGCCCGGGCGCGAGAAGCCGCCGAATCAGGATTCCGGCTCGCAATCGCCGCCGCATGCGGGTGTAGAACAGTGCCAGCACACCGAGCGTGGCGAGGAACGACATGATGAACGTGGCTTGGCCGACTCGTCCGATCAGGATGGGAATCAGCAGCGAAAAGAAACAGAAGACGCTCACGACGTAGAGCCCGGCCTTGACGACAAACCCATGGTGCCGAATCGATGCGATTTCATTGAGGATGACGGCGCCGAACAGGACGACGACGAAGACGATGGATGAGAAGAAGGAGGCGCTCATGAGGAAGAAGATGGAATAGAGGTTCATAAGCGTGCCGAGGCAGAAATGAAAAACCAGGCTCCGGTAGCCCCAGAGCTTTTCCACCCAGGGCCGCATCGGCCGCGCCTCCGGGTCTGCGTCGCGCATGAAGTCCACGTACAGGATGCCGCCGATGATGCTGAGGTACGCCGTCTGCTGCAGGATCATCAGCAGGTGATCGACGCCGGCCTGCGCCGCGAAGACGTCGAAGCAAAAACCGCCCGCAAAGAATGCGAGATCCCACGCCAGCCGGTGGCGTTTATAGGTGCCGCGGGCCCGCTGGCGCCAGGGAAGGGGTCTCGGCATGTTGGGAAGGGTACTTCGCTTTCCCGGTTCAGAGTTCAGGGTTCAGCGTGGTCCGGCCATCCTCACCTCCGGACCGTCGAATTCACTGAACCGTTTCCGGGCTCGTGGCGTCTTGTCACTGCGGCCGGAAACCCATGGCTTGGCGATGAATGAGTTGGTGGGGCGGCTTTCGGGCAGCCTGGTGAACGATTCAACGGACCTGGATGCCTGTTTCGAGGCGCGCCTCCTCGATTCGTTTCCGCTCGCGTTCCGCGTGGCGTTCAGCGTGCTTCGCCAGCGGCAGGACGCCGAGGACATCGCGCAGGAGGCGTTTGTGAGGGCGCGCCGACGCGCGGCCGAGTTGCGCGACCGCGACCGGTTTCGCGGGTGGCTGGTGCGGATGGTCTGGCGGATGGCCCTGGACCGTCGTCGCGGCGAGAAACGCCGCGAGGCGCGTGAGCAGGTCGTCGCGATTGCCGCCGCGGCCCAGCCAACGGTCGAAGACGATGCGATCGCGCGCGAGCGTGAGTCGGCGTTGTGGACCGCGATCGACGGGTTGCCCGAGAAGTTGCGGGTGGCCATCGTGCTCTCGTCCATCGAGGGCCACGACGTCAAGTCCGTCGCGACGTTGCTGGCCATTCCGGAAGGCACGGTGAAATCGCGATTGTTTCTGGCGCGCAAGCAGTTGGAGGAGTCGCTGTCGTGGCTCGTGAATCCACCGACCATCCGTTGACGCAGCTGGATGCCGCCCTGCAGGTGTCGCCATCGCCCGAGGCGCTGGCGAGAGTCCGTGAACGTGTGCGGCAGGACCAGGAGTCTCCGCGCGTGCCCTCCGGGTGGTGGTGGGCTGCTGCGGCAACTGTCTTCGTCGCGGCCGGCATAGCCAGTGCTGTCATCTTCACGTCGCGCCGCGTGCCCGCCGCGCCGTCTGCCACCGCGGCGACGGACACGTCCGCCTGGACTGATGCCGGTTCGCCCGCGCGTGTCGAGGCAGCGAGGGCTCGTGGGCCGGTGGGCCCCGGAGCCACCAGCCGGCGGGACAGGGCGGCGTCTCAGAACCGAGTGGTCCCGCCGGCACCGGCGGCGACGCACGGGCCAGAAGTACTGGTTCCGCCCGACGAACGCATCGCGCTCAGGAATCTGTTGATCGCGCTGCGTGAAGGTCGAGCGACCGTCCCATCAGCCGGGCTGCGCGTGGCGGAAGACGACAAAGGTCGCATGGTGGGGCCCGCCCCGATCGACATTCCCTCGATCAAGATCGAGCAACTGCCGGGAACTCCGCTGATTGGTTTAGGAGGCATAGTGAAATGACTTCGAGATCTCGACTGTTACGCATCGCCATGGTGGTCGGCGCCCTGTTCGTCGCGGCCAGTTCGTGGACGCCCGCGACGGCGCAGCAGGCCGACGCGAAGCCGGCCCAGCCGCCGCAGCCTCCATCGTTGCCCACCGTGCCCGTCAGAGTGGACGTGACGCTCACGCGCTATCAAGGTGACAAGAAAGTCAGCAGCCTGCCGTTCAGCTTGTACGCGAGCGCGGGAAGACAGATGCAAGGCCAGGTGAGGATGCGCATGGGCATCGACGTGCCGATTGGCATGACGACGACGACCGAAACGCGGACCACGCCGGGATCGAACGGGAACCCGGGTGTGACGAATGCCACCGGTAATTCATCGACCAGGCCCGAATATCGCAGCATCGGAACGGATATCGATACGTACGTACTTCGCACCGACGAAACGCACTATTCGGTCTACGTCAGCATCAGCGACTCATCCATCTACACGGCGGACGGTGATGCCAAGAGCCTCAAGCCGGCCGACGCGGCCGCATTCCGCACGTTCAGCACCAGCAACACGGTGATCCTGCGCGACGGCCAGACACTGCCGTTTGGCACGGGGACGGACAAGGTCAGTGGGGAAGTGATCAAGATTGAAGTGACGTTGAGCGTCATTAAGTAGGGAACGGGTTTCGGGTTCAGGGTTCAGCGTTCGGGGTGCAGGGTTCGACGGGATCCTGAACGCCCGTTCTGCACTATTCTTCCCCCATGAAGAAATTCTGGGGGATGAGCCTGGTCATGGCGGCCCTGTCGATCGGTCTCGTGCCGGTCCG
The DNA here is from genome assembly GCA_036274235.1 of Vicinamibacterales bacterium. Taxonomy (GTDB): domain Bacteria; phylum Acidobacteriota; class Vicinamibacteria; order Vicinamibacterales; family SCN-69-37; genus DASUGC01. Next base: position 17,000 of record DASUGC010000068.1, on the reverse strand, counting down.
CACGCAGGGGCAGGCGCCGAAAACGACGTTGTACCTGATCGCCACCGCGCACCTGGACACGCAGTGGAACTGGACCGTCCAGGACACCATCCGCGACTTCATCCCGAAGACCTTTCACACGAATTTCGATTTCTTCGAGAAGTACCCGAACTACGTGTTCTCGTGGGAGGGCGTGATCCACTACATGTGGTTCAGGGAATACCACCCCGATGAATGGGCGAAGGTACAGAAGTACGTCGCCGACGGCCGGTGGCGCCTGGCCGGGTCGTGGATCGATGCGGTCGATCCGAACATGCCGTCGCCGGAATCGCTGTTCCGGCAGGCGCTGTACGGCCAGCGGTTCTATCGACAGGAGTTTGACAAGGTCTCACGAGACGTCTACCTGCCGGACAGCTTCGGATTCGGGTTCGCGCTGCCGTCGATCGCGGTGCACTCGGGCCTGAATGCCTTCTCCACACAGAAGCTCACGTGGGGACGGCCGATTCCGTTTCCCATCGGCCGGTGGAAGGGCGTGGACGGCAGCGAAGTCATCGCGGCGCTCAATCCGGGCAGTTATGGCACGCAGATTCGAGAAGACATCACGCCAACCTCCACCAACGGCGGCCGCGCGGGAGGCCCGCCGTGGCTGAACGATCCCACGTCGGCCGGCAACGGCCAGCGCCTCGAGTTCCGCTACTTCGGTACCGGCGACACCGGCGGGGCGCCGACCGAGGCATCCGTGCAGTTCGTGCAGAAGGCGCTGTCGAATCCCGATCCAAATCTGATCATCAAGAACACCTCGCCGGACCAGCTCGCCAAGGACCTGACGCCCGAAGCGAAGGCGCTGCTGCCGGTCTATAACGACGAGCTGATTCTCAAGACCCACGGTACGGGTTGCTATACCTCGCAGGCCGTCATGAAGCGTTTCAACCGCGCCAACGAAATCCTGGCCGAAGCGGCCGAGAAAGCCAGCGTCGCGGCCGCATTTGTCGCGGGCGAGACGTATCCAGGCCAGCGGTTGCGCGACGCGTGGGTGCGCTTTCTCTGGCATCAGTTCCATGACGATCTGACCGGCACGAGCATCCCGCAGGCGTACCAGTTTTCCTGGAACGACGAGCTCGCGTCGCTCAATCAGTTCGCCGGTACGATCACAAACGCGACATCCGCCGTCGCGAACCTGCTTGACACGACGGGACCGGGCATCCCGCTTGTGGTCTACAACCCCGTCTCCATGGATCGTACCGAGCCGATCGAAGCGACGGTTACGTTGCCGGCCTCCACCGCGGCGATTCGCGTCACCGACGCGGCGACGGGCGAGGCCGTGCCCGCGCAGATCACCGGCACGGCCGGCGGCACACACATCGTGTTCGTCGGCACCGTGCCGTCGCTGGGCTATCGCGTGTTCAACGTGAGCGCGGCGCCCGCCGGCTCAGCTCCGCCCGCGACATCCGTGCGCGCGACGTCGTCCACGCTGGAGAACAATCGGATCAGCGTCAGGATCGATTCGCACGGCGACATCGCCTCGATCTATGACAAGGACGCCAGGCATGAGCTGCTCAAGGCCCCCATCATGCTCGAGCTGCGCGACAATCCGTCGCCGTCCTGGCCCGCGTGGGAAGTGCTCTACGACACCGTGCAGTCGCCGGCGCGTGAGTACGTCTCGAATCCCACCATCAGGGTCATCGAGCAGGGTCCGGCGCGCGCGGCCATCGAGATTACGCGCAAGGCGTCCGGCTCGACCTTCGTGCAGCGTGTGCGGCTGGCCGAGGGCGGCGACCGCGTGGACGTCGAGAATCTCATCGACTGGCGCTCGCCGAATACGCAGCTCAAAGCGTCGTTCCCATTCACCGCCTCGAACCCGAAGGCGGTGTACGACCTCGGCCTCGGCACGATCGAGCGCACGAACAACGAGCCCGACAAGTACGAAGTGCCCGCGCAGCGCTGGGCGAACATTGACGACGCCGGCGGAACGTTCGGCGTGGCGGTGCTCAACGACAGCAAATACGGCTGGGACAAGCCCGATGACAACACCTTGCGGCTGTCGCTTCTGCATACGCCGCGGCCGACCACCGGCTACACGTACCAGAGCAGCAACGATCTCGGCCATCACCGCATCGTGTACGCCATCGCCGGCCACGCGGGCGATTGGCGCAAGGGGCGCGTGCCGGTCAAGGCGACGCAACTCAATCAGCCGATGATGGCGTTCCAGACTACGCCGCACGCCGGCGCGCTCGGGCGCACCTTCTCGATGGCCTGGATCTCGGCGCCGTCGGGCGGCAATTTCCTGACGGACACGTCCGGCCAGGTCGCGATCCTCGCGATGAAGCGTGCCGAGGATTCAGACGAGGTGATCATCCGGTTCCAGGAACGCTATGGCCGGCCGGCCAACGGCGTGTCCGTGCGCATGGGCGTGCCGATCGTGAGCGCGCGTGAAGTCAATGCCGCGGAGGAAGAAGTCGGACCGTTCGCGCTGCCAGGCGGCGGCAACCGCGGCGGCCGCGGAGGCGCAGCGGCTGCGCCGGCCGCGCCTCAGACGACAACGAACTTCACGATCGATCTCAAGCCGTACCAGCCCAGAACGATCGCATTGAAACTGCAGCCGGCCTGGGAAGCGTCGGCGGCCGCGCAAGCGGCCGCGGCGGCGCGCGCCGGGGGCGCCGGTGCGGGTGGCCGTGGCGGCCGCGGTGGCGGTGCGAACGCTGCGCCAGTCGTCCCGGCTCCGGTCGCGCGCGCCAGCGCCATGCTGGACCTGCCGTTCAACCTGGACGGCGTGTCCGCGGACGCGCTTCGCGGCGACGGCGATTTTGACGGGAAGAAGCACACGATCCCGGCGGAGTTGTTCCCCTCGCAACTGGATCTGCACGGCGTGCCGTTCAAGTTCGGTTCCGGCGCGGTTGGCGTGAAGAACGTGCTCGTCCCCGCCGGCCAGAGCATCGCGATCCCGCAGGGCTCGTTCAATCGCGTGTACGTGCTGGCGGCCGCGGTTGGCGGCGATGTGACGACGACGATTGGCGTCGGCGCGGCCTCGAGGACGATTCGCGTCGCCGAGTGGGAAGGTCCCGTCGGGCAGTGGTGGAGCCGGTTGAAAGACAACGCTCCGGCCCTGCATGAGCCGTTCGTGCCGGCCGGCAACCGATCCAATCCCTCGCAACAGGAAATTCAGGCGGGCCTCGTCGTCGAATGGGATCCGCGCACCGGCGCGGTGAAAGGCATCGATCAGATCCGGCCGGCGTTCGTGAAGCGCGACGAGATCGCCTGGATCGGCACGCATCGGCATGACCCGAACGGCAACGAGCCGTACGTCTCGAGCTACGTCTTTGCCTACGGCATCGACGTGCCGCCGGGCACGCGCGAGATCCGGTTGCCGGCGAACGGCAAGGTCAGGATTCTTGCCATGACCGCGACGACTGAAGGGCCGCGCGCGACACCCGCGGGCGCGCTGTACGTCCCTGACTTCGCGGATCATCTGGTGGTGCCGCCACCGGCCGCCTCGTCCAAGGGGGGCCGATGAGCCTCGCGCGATCCGTCACCGTAGCGATCGCGTGCGCGCTGCTGGCCGCCGGATGCGGCCAGGCTGGACCATCGCGGAAGGTCGTCGGGGTCACCTTGCTGACGGCGACCGATGCGTTTTACAAAACGCTGGAGGCGAGCATTCGCGAGGAGGCCGCCGCGAAGGACCTCGATCTCGTGGTTGTCTCGTGCGAGATGGATCCCACCAAACAGGCATCGCAGATCGAGGACTTCATCGCGCGGCACGTGTCGGCGATCCTCGCGGCGCCGTGCGATTCCAGCGCGATCGTGCCGGCGCTGGCCGGCGCGGAGCGCGCGGGCATCCCGGTGTTCACCGCGGACATTTCGGCGGCGGGTGGCAGGATCGTGTCGCATGTGGCGAGCGATAACGTGCAGGGCGGCCGGCTTGCCGCGCAGGCGCTGGCCGGTTTCATGGGCGGCAAGGGCGAGGTGCTGATCATCGATCAGCCGACGGTGGCGTCCGTGCAGGATCGGGTGCGCGGTTTCGAAGAGGGCCTCAGGGCATTTCCGGAAATTACCATCGTCGCCAAGCTTTCCGGCGAAGGACAGCGCTCGAAGGCCGTGCAGATCATGGAAGACGCCCTGCAGGCGCATCCCAGGCTGTCGGGTGTGTTTGCCATCAATGACAACTGCGCGCTTGGAGCGGTAGGCGTGATTGAAACCGCCGGCCGCAAGGACATCGCCGTCGTGGGGTACGACGCGAGCGACGAGGCGCAGGCCGCGATCCGCAGCGGCGGGCCGCTCAAGGCCGATGTCATCCAGCATCCGGAGCAGATCGGCAAAGCGGCGATTGACGTCATCGCGCAACATCTGGCCGGCCAGCCGGTGCCGGCGCTGAAAGCGGTGGACGTCGGCATCTGGGACGGCAAGAGCAGGTAGATGCCGCTGCTGGCCGCCACGGGCCTGGCCAAGTCCTACGGCGGCGTCCGCGTGCTCGACGCGGTCGATTTCACGGTTGAGCGCGGGGAAGTGCACGCGCTGCTCGGGGAAAACGGCGCCGGCAAGTCCACGCTCGTCAAGATTCTCGCGGGCGCGGTGCGTCCCGATTCTGGTCGTGTTGAGCTCGAGGGCTCCCCACTCCCATCAGGCGATCCCCTCGGCGTCCGCCGCCGCGGCCTCAGCATCGTCTATCAGGAATTCACCCTGGTCCCGGAGTTGAGCGTCGCCGACAACGTGTTCCTTGGCCGCGAACGCGGCGGTCTGTTTCTCCGGCGATCGGAGATGCTCCGCGCCGTGCAGCCGGTGCTCGACGATCTCGGCGTCGGCATCGCGGCGTCCGCGCCCGTGAGGACGTTGAGCGTGGCGCACCAGCAGATCGTCGAAATCGCTCGCGCGCTGCTGGGCGACGCGAAAGTGCTGATCTTCGACGAGCCGTCGGCGTCGCTGTCCGGGCGCGAGGTCGATCGGCTGCTGGCCATCCTGCGCCGGCTGCGCGAGCGCGGTCTCGGCATTGTCTACATTTCGCATCGGTTCGAAGAGATCTTCGCGCTCGCGGATCGGCTGACCGTGCTTCGTGACGGCCGGCGGGTGGCAACGGAGGCCGTCGCCGGGGTCGATCGCCGTCAATTGATTCGATGGATGGTGGGCCGGGACGTTTCGGAGGAATTTCCGTCACGGCGCATCGATCCCGGCGCCACGGTCCTGGAGGTGCGCGGTCTCTCCGCGGCGCCACGATTTCAGGACGTGTCGTTCTCCGTTCGCGCCGGGGAGGTCGTTGGCGTGGCGGGCCTCGTTGGCGCGGGCCGTTCCTCCACCGCGCTGGCCATCCTGGGCGCGCTGCCGTCGCGAGGCGAAGTGCGGCTGAACGGCCGGGCCGTGCGCTTCGCCTCGCCTTCGGATGCGATCGCGCACGGCGTCGCGTATGTCACCGAGGATCGCAAAGGCCGCGGCATGTTGGCGACGATGTCGGCGGCGGCGAATCTGACGCTGGCCAGCCTCGGACAATACACGCGCGCCGGCTGGCTGTTGGCGCCGCGGGAGTCGGCCGCGGCCGCGGCAGCCGCGCGCGATTGCGACGTGCGAGCGGCGTCGCTGGAACAGCCGGCGTCCACGCTCTCGGGCGGCAACCAGCAGAAGGTGCTGCTGGCCCGATTTCTTCTGACCCGGCCAAAGCTCCTGATTCTCGACGAGCCGACCCGCGGCGTGGATGTCGGCGCGCGGGCGGAGATCTACGGACTCATGAATCGCCTGTGCGCGGACGGTCTCGCGGTCGTCATGATCTCGTCCGATCTGCCCGAGTTGCTCGGCATGGCGGATCGCGTGATCGTGATGCGCGAGGGCCGCGTCACCGGGGCGCTCGATCGCGCATCGGCCACCCCTGAAGCCGTGATGGCGCTGGCGACATCATCGAGGTCCGCGGCATGACCGCGCGACGGTTCCTGTCCACATACGCGATCTTCGTCGCGCTCGTCGTCGAATGCGTCGTGCTGGCGGTCGCCGCCCCCTCGTTCCTCACCGGCGACAACTTCGCCAACGTCCTGCGACAGAACGCGTTTCCCGCGATCATCGCGGCCGGGATGACGTTCGCGATTCTCACAGGTGGCATCGATCTGTCCGTGGGATCGGTCGTCGCGTTATCCGGCGTCCTCTGTGCCGACGCGCTCGTCCATGGCTGGCCGATATGGTCGGCCGTCGCGCTCGGTCTCGCGGTGGGCATCGGGGTTGGCCTGATCAACGGTCTGATCGTGACCACCGTCCGCGTGCCGCCCTTTATCGTCACGCTCGCGATGATGCTGGTGGTGCGCGGCGCGGCGTTCAAGTACACCGACGCGCACACGATCTCCGGCCTGCCACCCGCGTTCGCGGGTCTCAGCCAGCGCATGACGATGGCGATGGTCATGGCGGTGGTGTTCGCAGCGTCGTGGCTGCTGCTGACGCGGACGCCGTTCGGGCGCCACGTCTACGCGACCGGCGGCAACAGGGAAGCGGCGTGGCTGTCCGGCATCCGCGTGGATCGCGTGCTGGTCAAGGTCTACGCGATCTGCGGCTTGAGCGCGGGCCTGGCCGGCGTGCTCGTCGCCTCCCGCCTGAACGCCGGCTATCCGCGGGCGGGCGAGCTGTACGAGCTCGACGCCGTCGCCGCAGTCGTGGTCGGCGGTACCAGCCTGTTCGGCGGCCGCGGATCCATCTGGGGCACGCTGGCGGGCGCGTTCTTCATCGGCATCCTGAACAACGGGCTGAATCTGTACAACGTCAGCGCGTACGATCAGATGATCGCGAAGGGCATGGTGCTATTGGCAGCGGCGTCGCTGGACAGGTGGAGAGCCTGACAGATCGCCTGCCAAGGTCGCTTGCCAGGCGATCTGTCAGGCCGGCGCAATGGGCGGCAGGCTGCGCTTGTGATCCGAGGCCTGCTGCAGCCGCGCGATGCGATCGGCGACGTCCTGCGGGACGGCTGATGGCCCCTCGTTGAGGTACTTCTCGAGCGTGTCGTACGAAAAGCCCATTTCGGCTTCGTCTGTCTGGCCCACCCACAGGCCCGCCGTCGGCGGCTTGGTGATCACGCGTTCGGGCACGCCGAGTTCGCGCGCCAGCGCACGCACTTCGCTCTTGAGCAGGTTGCCGATCGGCAGCACGTCCACGCCGCCGTCGCCGTACTTCGTGAAGTACCCCAGCGTCAGCTCGCTGCGATTGCCGGTGCCCGCGACCAGGTAGTTCAGCGAGTTGGCGATGAAATAGAGCGACGCCATGCGGAGCCGCGGCTTGAGGTTCGCGTCCGGCAGTTGCTGTTTGATGTCCACCGAATCGACGTGGCTCGGCATGCCTTTGATCGCATGCTGGAGCGCGTCGGTAATCGCGTCGAACGTCGGGCCGATGTCCACCCGCACGACCGGAAAGCCGAACGTCGTCGCAACCAGGCGGGCATCCTCTTCATCTTGCGGATGGCTGTAACAGGGCAGCAGCACGCCGAGCACGCGCTGCGGGAGCGCCAGTTGACAGAGCCGCGCGACGACCGCCGAATCGATGCCGCCGCTGAGCCCGAAGACATAGCCGCGTGCGCCAACGCCCATCGCCTTGTCGCGCAGCCAGGTCGCAATGCGTTCGGATCGGTTCATCTGCGAACGATCTTACCTTCAACTTTCTCTTCGGGCACGGCGCGACAGATTGCGTATGGCTTCCGCGGCCGGCGCGTCTGGCCAGATGATTTCCGGCGCGGCAGTATATTGCGCGTGCGCCAGGTCGCCCTGGAAGAACACGACTTCCGAGGCCATGAACGCGAGCTTGGCGCAGACGCGGACGAACAGGTACAGCTCGGTGATCGCGAACGCCCACCCCGCGGACGCCGTGGCGCCCGGCGCCACGGCAAGCCAGAGCCGCAGGATGACCAGCCACGCCAGCCCGTTGAGGAGCAAGAGACCGGCGATGCGAAACGGCCTCCGGCGGATGAAGCGCCAGGACGCGCCAAGCGCGCCGAGCATGCTGCGCCGATCCTCGACCACCGCGCGCACCCGGGCGACATCGGCAAGCACGCCGACCAGGGCGAGCGCGAGCAGGAACACGATGTACAGGCCGATCCGGAGCATCGCGGCCTCACGTTCCGACGTCATGTCGCGGATGACGTGGCGATAGACGCGCTCGAACAGGAACGGGTGCAGCCAGCGGAAGAGCGCGTAGTACGCCGCGCCGACGACCAGGGCGAGCCGCGCAAAGCGGACGGCGTACACGCCGCACGCGGAAAAGAACTGCGCGGTGCGCACCGGCCGGCCGCGGGCGAACCGATCGAGAAGCCCTCCCGACAGCGCGACCCAGAGCGCAATCGACGCCGCCGCGGCAATCGACAGCGCCGGGTCGAGCGCGATGTTGTCGATCAGATCGCTCACGATCGCCAGCGTGCCGCCGAATCCGAGGATGTCGTACGTGAACGTCCGTTCGAAGCCCCGCGCCTGCGAGCCAAATTCGGCCGCCCAGCCGGCGTTCCAGCCCCGCGCGGCCGCATCGGCTTCCAGGCTGCGGCCCAGGTGCGCGTCGATCGATCGCTCCATCACCAGGCCCAGCGGGAGCGCGAGCAGGAAGGTCGCCGCCAGCATCGACACGGCGAGCACCGGCGCCTTGAGCACACGCCGCCAGCCTTCCAGGAACGCGCCAAAAACCGGCGTCCGGGCGCGCACAGAAACAGGCAACTCAGGCGAAGCAGGCATGAGTCAGCAGCAATTCCTGGAGCCACGTCAGCCAGCGCAGCGCCCATTTTCGCGCGGCCTGGGTCCGCATCGGCGCCGCCGACCATGAATTGTTGGTGTAGTTGACGTCGAGCAGCAGCACGCGATCCGGATCGACCTGCACCCGGGCAATCGCCGACGATTTGGACAGCGTAAACGAGTGCCACGGGTCGCGGCCGTCCCACGTCAGGTCGGCGCCGCTGCCGTCCGCGAAGGTGACGCGGGTTGCCACTGGAAACACGCCGTCGCCGAATCGACGCACGATCACCTGGTGATCGATCGTCCCGCCGCGCGGCGTGGAGAGCACGTCGGTCACCCCGTAGTCAAAGGTCGCCGCGCTCCGGTGGACGGCGTCGAAGAACCACGTGAGATCGCGGCCGCTGATCTCATTGGCCAGCGCAAAGAACTCCTCCGGCGACGGGTGCCGGAACGCGCCGCGCGCGAAATGCGTGCTCAGAATCTGCTGCATCATCGGCCAGCCCACCATGCGCTCGAGCGTGGCCAGCCACAACGCCGTCTTGTTGTACGTGATGGCGCTGGCGCTGCCCGGCCAGTACTGCCAGGTCGGCGTGGACTGCCGGTCGTTTCCGGCGACCGGCCGGTAGGCATTCAGCCTGTTTCCATCGATCTCCCGCGACCATCGCACGTCCGTGAACGCCCATGGCAGCAGGCCGCCGAAAAAGCGATCGACCGCGACGAACTTGCCGGGAAACGCCGCATCCATGGTCCGCGCGGTCGAGTAGGTGTTGAACCCCTCGTCCATCCACGCGTGCTCGAATTCGTTGGTCGCGACCATGCCATACCAGAACTGGTGGCCGGCTTCATGCACGGTCACACTCTCCGGCTGCGTGCCGGCGGCCGCGACGCGCCAGCGCGTGCCCGCCGTGAACAACGTCGGGTACTCCATGCCGCCCGTGCTTTCACCTTGCGCCGCGGCGTCGACGATCGTCACCGGATCGACGACGGTAATCTGGTCGTAGCCATAGAAGCCAAACCAGGTGCCGTAGTATTTCAACGCGGCGCGCGTGGCCGCGAAATGCCGGTCAGCCTGATCGGCGTGCTCGGGCTGCAGCAGCAGGATCATGTTGACCGGCGGCAGGCCCGGCTCCGCGAATCGTTCTTCGCGCCGCAGAAACGACGGGCTCGTCGTCCAGGCGAAATCGTGGACGTCCGATTGCAGGAAGCGCACCCGGCGGCCGGACCGATCCGCGGTCTCCTCGATCGCGCGGCCGGTCGCCCCGACGACCCAGCCCGCCGGGACGTTCAACGTGACGTCGTATGTGCCAAAGTCCGAGAAGAACTCGGTCGCGGCGTGAAACTGATGGCAGTTCCAGCCCGAATCCTCGAGGACGCCAATCTTCGGAAACCACTGCCCGACGAAGTAGTAGTCGCCGATGCGGCCGGTACGCGCGTACGTCCGAGGCACGCGTGAGGTCCACGCCAGATCAATTTCGATCGTTTGATCCGGCGCCACCGGATGATCCAGCGGCACGCTCAGTACGGTCTTGTCCTGATCGTTGCCGTCGTCGGGCGCAATGAATCGTGACCGCTCGGCGAGGTTGACGCCGCCGATCTGGATGGTCGTGACGTCGATGCTTCCGCGATCGTCGGCCGGCCTGTTGGCGAGCGCAGCGTTACGGCCCAGGCGTTGTTCGCGGAGCCATGACGACCCCGGGTCCCGCCAGGCATTCCAGTACAGATGAAAGCGCAGCTCGCTCGTCGGGTTGCGCGAGATATTGCGCCAGGTCAGGCGGCCGGACCCGGTAATGGTGTGTGAGCCCGGATCCAGCGAGGCTGTCAGCCGATAACTGGCATTGTTGGGCGATGCCGCCCGCTTCGCCTCTGCCTGCGCGCGCGGAAGTGACACGGCACTCATCAGCGCGGCGGCGACCACCAGCAGCGTTCGGCGCATGTTGGGGCATGGTACGACAGGTACGACAGGTGCATCTTGAGTCATCGTCTTGCTCGTTTGAGTGGGAGTGCCTTTGTGCCGGGAGACCTGTCGTACCCGTCGTACCTGTCGTACCCGTTTCCTCCCCCAATTACCGCTAGAATGGAGCGTTTGGAGGAGGCTTTGTTTGCGGATTAAGGTCGTCCATATTGGACTGGGCCCGATCGGCGCCGCGGTGTTGCGTCAGGTCGCGGGACGGAAGGGCATGCAGATCGTCGGCGCGGTGGATATCGATCCCGCCAAGATCGGCCGCGATGCCGGCGAGGTCTGCGGCGTTCCGCGGAAGCTCGGCGTCAAGGTCACCGACGACATCGCGCGCACGATCAAGGCGGCCCGGCCGGATGTCGCGGTGCTCTGCACCAGTTCCTCACTCAAGAAAGTCGTCCCGGAGTTCGAAGCGGTCCTCAAGCTCAAGGTGCCAATCGTCTCCACCACCGAGGAGCTGGCGTACCCGGCGAAGGCCAACGCGCGCGTGGCGAAGAAGATTGACGCGCTTGCCAAGCGCGCCCGCGTCGCGGTGCTGGGCACGGGCGTGAATCCTGGCTTCACGATGGACGCGCTGCCCATTGCCCTCACCGCCGTCTGCGAACGCGTGGACGCCATCGCGATTGACCGCGTCCAGGATGCGAGCATTCGGCGGCTGCCGTTCCAGCAGAAGATCGGCGCCGGATTGACGCGCGAGGCCTTTCTCGATCGCGTCAAGGCCGGCACGGTCCGGCACGTGGGACTCGCCGAGTCGATCACGATGATCGCCGACGCGATGGGGTGGAAGCTCGATCGCGTCACGGACGAGATCGAGCCGAAGATGACCGACACCGGCACGTCCAGCCAGTTCATGACGGTGGAGCCCGGCCGCGTCTGCGGGCTGATTCAGGACGGCGTCGGTTACGTGAAAGGGCAGCCGCTCATCACGCTGCACATGGAGGCCTACCTGGGCGCGCCCGAGTCCTACGATGGCGTCCGGATCACCGGCAGCCCCTCGCTCAACATGAGAATCGCCGGCGGGGTCCACGGCGACATCGCCACCGCGTCCATCACGGTCAATTCCATCCCCAAGATCCTGCACGCGCAGCCGGGGCTGCGGACGATGCGGGATATGGCCTTACCCAGCTTCGCCGGGTAAGGCCGGCGATTTATTTATTAGTTGGCGCGGGGCCCCACCCCCGCGCCTGCTCGCGGCTCCCGCCGCTCGCCCGCTCAGCGCCCTCGCTACGCTCGGGGCTTCGCGAAGTAGGCGACCAGTCCTTCAACCAGTCCGTCAACCGTGAAGCGTTCCGCCACGACGGCCGGCTGAATCCCCAGTTCGAGCGCGGCCGCCGCGGTGACCGGCCCGATTGCCGCCACGGTCGTCGTGCCGAGCAGATCAGCCGCCTGCTCATCGCCCACCAGCGAGACGAAGCGGCGCACCGCTGTGGGACTCGTGAACGTCACGGCATCCACCTGGCCGTCGAGCAGCATGCGATAAATCCGCTGGGCCGCGGGCGAATCGGGGGGATCGGTGTCCGTCCGGTACGCCACCAGATCCGTGACCACGGCGCCTCGCGCCGACAAGGCGTCGGCGACGCGATTCCGTTCGTGGTCGGGCCTGACAATGAGCACGGAGCGGCCATCGACCGCCGCGTGCGCGGCCATCGCTTCCGCGACGCGCTCGACCTGCAGCTCAGGGAGGACCACATCGGGTTTGAGGCCGGAGGTGCGCAGTTGATCGTCGGTGGACGGGCCAATCGCGCAGATCGACGCACGCCCGAACGCGCGCAGATCGCGGGGCCCCCGCGTGAGGGCCGTCACGAAGCCCGCCGCCGCGACGGCCGACTCGAAGACGACCCAGTCGAACCGATCGACCGACGCCGCCGCGCGCTCGATCGCTTCGGGATCGTCCGCCGGCCGGATGCGGAACGTTGGCGCCACGATCGTCTCGGCGCCGAGGTGCTCGAGCGCGTCCGCCAGCTCCCGCGCGCGATCGGCGGATCGCGTGATGATGATGCGCCGGCCGAACAGGGGCCGCGCGTCGAACCACCGCACGTGCTCGCGTAATCGGATGACGTCGCCGATCACGAGGAGGCCTGGCTCGGCGGGCGGCGTCGCGCTGAAATGGTCCAGCAGTTCACCGATCGTTCCCGTGACCGTGCGCTGCGCGGGGCTGGTGCCGCCATACACAATCGCGGCCGCGTCGTCCTGGGGACGGCCGACGTCCACCAGCGCGCGGAGGATGCCGGCGGCCAGCCGCGGGCCCGCCCAGCACACGAGCGAGCCGTCAAGCGCCGCGAGCGCGCGCCAGTCCACAGGGGGAATCGAATCCACTTCATCCTCGTGGCCGCGGATGAAGACAACCGCGTCGCCGGCGTCGGGATGGGTCAGCGGGATGCCGGCGTAGGCGGTCGCACCGATGGCGAGCGGCACACCGGGCACGACTTCGAAGGGGATGCCCTGTTCGTGGAGGAACATCGCCTCCTTGGCGCCGCTGTCGAACAGGAAGGGATCGCCCCATTTGAGGCGCGCGACCAGTTGACCGTCGCGCGCTTTCTCGGCGAGCAGCATCGAGATCGCGTCCTGCGCCACGGCGCGTTCCGCGGCGGCGCCTACGGCGATTCGCTCCGCGTCCGGGCGCGCCCAGCGCAGCGCCGGCTCCGCCGCGCGGTCGTAGACCACGACCTGCGCGTCGGCCAGCACGCGGCAGCCGCGCGCGCTGATGAGCGCGGGATCCCCCGGTCCCGCGCCGATGAGGAACACCCGGCCCGGCGGCGTCATCGTGATCGTGGCGTGGAGGGCGCGTAGTAACCGGCGCGCGTGCGCGGCGTCGCGTCGCCTTTCAGGACCTGCATGTTGATCCGGCGCCAGGTCCCGTCCCGCTTGGTGTTCTTCGACATGTAGCCAATCTGGTACTGGTTGGCCAGCTCGTCGGAAATCTGGATGTAGATGGAGGCCAGCTGCGCGGGATCGGCGATGAAAAACGCGCGCCCGCCGGAGTCCCGGGTGAGCGTCCGGAGCACGAACTCCGCCTCGTTCCAGCCGCGCGACGGGCCCACGTCCTTCGTGATCACGCCGATCGCATACACCGTGACTTCCGATCGCTTGGCCAGCTCCAGCACGTCGTCGTACGGCACGATGCTCGTCGTGTCCTCGCCGTCCGACAGGAGCACGATCGCCTGGCGATGGGCCTCACCGGCGTCGCTGCTCCGCTGGCGCCGCAGATCGCTCAGCGACGTGTAGAGCGCGTTATACAGGGACGTCGACCCGCCCGCTTTTGCCGCCTTGAGCGCCTGGCGCAGCGCGTCTTTCTCCGTCGTGAAGGGCGCAAGAATCTTGACCTGGCTGTCGAAATCCACGAGCTGCGCCACGTCGTCCGCGCCCATGTGATCGATGAAACCTGCGGCCGCCTGCCGGGCCAGGATCAGTTTGTTCTCCTGATCCATGCTGGCGCTCGTATCGAGCAGCAGCGACAGCGAGACAGGGGCGGGCTGATCGAGGAAGTGCGAGATGTCCTGGGCGACGCCGTCCTCGAAGATCCGGAAGTCTTCGCGCTTCAGCCCCGGCACGTGCCGGCCGTTGCCGTCGGTGACCGTGACCGACAGCAGGACCACGTCCGTGCCGCCGTGGAACACCTGCGCGGCGATCCCGGTGCCCAGGCTCGCAGCGACCAGCGCGGCCTGCAGGATGGTGCGGCGCATTACCGTGGCCAGCGCGAGCTGGTCAGCCGCACGTCCGATCGTTTCGTCGTGACGACGACCGTGGACGGCGGGATGGTCTGCTCGGGCCGGGCGTACGTCACCAGGTAGCGTGAGGTCAGCACCGCGGCCATGCTCGCAAACGCCGGATCGATGCTCTGGGTGGAAATCACGGTGCGCGTCAGGCCGCCGCTGTCGAGCGTCACGGCCCCCAGTACCTGCGCGCGCTCGTGTTCTTCGTTGGTGCGATCGGGCTGATCCGCAATTGACAGGTCCACGACCCACAGGGCCGCTCCGGCGCCGCGCAGCGCGTCGGCGATCTGTTCATGCGATTCGCTGCTGAATTCGGGGCCCGCTTCGGCGACGAAGGCGACGATGATCGGATTGAGCGCGTTGCGCTTCTTGAACTCCTTGCACGTGTCGCCAATCGCCTGGAGAAAATAGGATCCGGTCCCGGCAATGGCGAACAGCTTGGATGCGGCGTCGAGCGCCGGCCCGGCGCCGGGCGAGAATTCAGCGCGCTTCGTCGGCCGTTCCCCAAACGTTGTCAGCCCGAATTGCGGCGACGGCTGCATCGCGGCCATCTTCTTGATGAGCGTCGTGATCCCCGAGCGCAGGAAGGGGATGGACGCCATCGACGCCTGGCTGTCATCGACGAGGATCATGACGTGCGACGGCGGCGGCGCCGGCGCGACCCGGATGACTTCGCGGGCCAGCCGGTCTTCGCGCACGATGAAATCCGTCGGACCCAGGTTCAGGACGGGCCCGCCGCTCGAGAGGGAGGCGCTGACGATGACGTCGCGCTCGCGCGAGGAGCGCTGATCGGCGGGCCGGGCGGAGACGGCGCCTGCGGCCAGCACCGCCAGGACGGCCGCGGTGCGGAGAGTCATATTACGAGTATAGTGGCCGCGCCCGCGTCCCGGCGCGCTAGTGAACGGATTCACAAGGTGTGGTATACCTTTTGGGTTCCGGGCCCCGGCGGTGGTGCTGGTGTACGCGGGTGGGAGCCTCCGTCATGAACATCGACGAGAGTTCGCGCAGGTTGGCGAAGACCCTGCGCGCGTTCCAGGACCGGGCCCAGCAGGCCGGACCGGCGGCGAGCGCCAGTTATTCGTTGATTGGCGCCATCGTGCTGTTCGGCGGCATTGGATATGCCCTGGACGCCTGGTTGAAGACCGCGCCAGCGTTGTTGCTCGTGGGATTGCTGCTGGGTGTGGCGGCGGGCTTTTATCTTCTGGTGACGATCGGAACGCGCCGATGAATGACACGCTCGTGGCCTGGCTCGCCGGACTGGGTGGTCCGCTCCTCGCGGTGGTCGCGACGTGGATCGCGGTGTCGCGCGCGCACCGCCGCAACCCCGCGGGTGTGCACAGCGTGATGCTGACGGCCTTCGCGGTGAAGATGGTGTTTTTTGCGGCGTATGCGGTCGTGATGGTGAAAGGACTCGGACTGGACGTGAGCGTGTTCGGCATCAGTTTCGCCATCTTCTTCATCAGTCTCTACGCGATCGAGGCCGTGCTGTTCGCGCGGCTCTTCCGAGCGCCCGTCCAGGGAGCCCGCTAACCTCCGTGACACTCCCGATTCTGGCTACCATCGTGGCGCAAGCTGAAGGTGCGCACCAGGCCGCGGCCAAGGCGTCCGAACAGACGGTCGATATCATCGGCCACGTCTCGAACGGCGAGCATCCGCTGTTCCACCTGCCGCTGATCCTGGGCATCGATTTTTCGATCACCAAGCACGTGTTCATGCTGTGGGTGGTCGCGGCCCTGATTTTCGTGGCCGTCACGGCGATCGTGCGGAAGTCGATCGCGCGGCGCCAGCTCGTGCCCGCCGGCGCGGCGAACGGTCTCGAAATCATCGTCGAGTTCGTGCGCGACACGGTCGTCGAGCCGAACGTCGGCGCCAAGCGCGTCAATGGCTGGACGCCGCTGCTGCTGACGTTCTTCATCTTCATTCTGGGCGCCAACGCGATCGGCCTGATTCCCATTTTTGACCTGCTCGCGCTGATCGATCACTGGTTCATTCATTCAGGCGAGCACTCGTTCCTGCAGCGCCTGGTCCACGGCAGCGCGACGGCGACGGGCAACTTCAACGTCACCGCGGGCCTGGCGACCGTCACGTTCGTCGCGATTATCGTCGCGGGATCGCGCGCGCATGGCTTCGTGCAGCACTGGAAGAACCTGGTCCCGCACGGGATGCCCTGGCCGCTCTACATCCTCCTGATTCCGCTCGAAATCATCGGCATGCTCGTCCGCCCGTTCGCGCTCACCATGCGTCTGGCGGCGAACATGACGGGCGGGCACATTGCGCTGCTCGCGATCATGTCGTTCGTCTTCGTCTTTACGGCGATGCTCGGCCAGATCGGCGGCATCGGGATTGGCCTGGCGTTCTCGGTGCCCCTGGGCGTCGGTATTTCCGCGCTCGAGATCATCGTCGTGCTCGTCCAGGCGTACGTGTTTACACTACTGTCGGCCGTGTTCATCGGCATGGCCATTCACGCGCACCACTAATCGACACAAGGAGACTCGAATGCAGGATCAAGCTACTCAAGCGGCGTCATTGGCTCTGGCGTATGCCGGCGCCGGAATCGGCCTCGGACTCGCGGTCGTCGGCGCCGGGATGGGCATCGGCAAGCTCGCGCAGGGCGTGGCCGAAGGCGTCGCGCGGCAGCCCAGCGCGGCGGGGCAGATTTCGTCCGCGACGAACCTGCCGCTGTTC
>DASUGC010000067.1:0-30513 GCA_036274235.1 Vicinamibacterales bacterium | reverse complement strand
TTTGCGTTTCTGACGGATCACTTTGAAGACATCGAGATCATCGGCCGGGGCGAACCGGGACCGTCGGCGCGTCATGGCGCGAATGCCTTGTCCTTCGCCGACTTCGACAACGACGGCGACCTGGATCTGTTCTGGGGCGACTTTTTCGAACCGGGCGTGCTGCTCATCCAGAACATCGGCGCCACGTGCAGCACACCGTCTTTTCACGTCGACCCCGTCCCGCTGCCCTTCAGCGACACGCGCACGAGCGGCTACAACGCGCCGGTGCCTGTCGATTTCGACGGCGATGGCGACCTGGATTTTCTGATGGGCGTCATTGGCGGCTCGTTCAATCCCGTCGCCACGGCCGCCGACAACTTCTACTACTTCGAACGCACCGCGAAGGACGCGTTCGAGCTGCGGACCCGGCGGTTCCTGAACGGCATCGATCTCGGCAGCGAAACGGTTCCGGCGACCGGCGATCTCAACGGCGACGGCGTGGCCGATCTTCTTGTGGGATCGAAGATCGATACGTCGGGAGACGCCGGCCGCTTGACGATCTTCTGGGGCGAGGCGCAGCCCGGCTATCGCCAGGCCCAGTCCCTGAAGCTTGTCGACGCGTTTCATCTCGCCCCTGCGCTCGGCGACCTGGACGGCGACGGCGATCTCGATCTGCTTGTTGGCACCTGGAATCAGGACGTGCGGTATTTTCAGAATCAGGGGACGCCCAGAGAACCGAGATTCGTCGAGGACGCGGCCCGCGCGATCGTGCCGCCGCGCAGCAGTCTCACGTCACCCGTGCTCGGAGACATCGACGGTGACGGCGATCTCGATCTGTTCGTGGGCACCGCCACCGGCGCCGTCTACTTTTACCGGAACGATGGCACGCCAAAAGTCGCGAAGTTCCTGCTCGTGAGTGAAAAGGTGAACGATCCGGTGAAAGGACGCCGCAGCCGGCCTGCGCTCGCGGACCTGACCGGCGATGGCCTGCTCGACCTCGCCGTCGGCCACGAGGAAGGCGGCGTGGCGTTCTACCGCAACGCGGGGACACGGACCGCGCCGCGCTTCCTCGCCGATCCGTCATTGACCTTGAATTTGCCGCCCATCTCCACACCGGTCGCTCTGGATGTCGATCGCGATGGACGGATCGATATCCTGTCTGGCGGCGTCAGTGGTGGGCTCGTGTTCTGGAAAAATGTCAGGTAGTGACCGTATGAAACGATGTGTGATTCTTGTCGCCGCGGTGCTGCTCTTTGCACCCACGTCCCGGGCTCAGCAAGCCGATATTTCTGCACTGGCGCCGCGTCTGCAGGCGCTGGTCGATCAGTGGCGGACGACCAACAACGTCCCCGGCGTGTCGGTGGCCATCGTCCACAAGGACGGCCGCGTGCAGTCGCTTACGTCCGGCGTGGCCGATCGCCAGTCCGGCCGAGCGCTCGCACCCTCCGATCTGCTGATGACCGGATCGACCGGCAAGACGTTCTTTGCTGCGGTGGCGCTCCAATTGATCGAGGCGGGACGTCTCGATCTCAACGCCCCGATTTCGAAATACCTGAGCGGCAAGCCGTGGTTTGCCCGGCTGCCGAACGCGAACGACATCACGGTGCGCATGCTCATGACGCACACCAGTGGGCTCGTGCGGTACGAGATGAACCCGAAATTCACCGCCGACCTGCGCGCGGCCCCGGACAAAGCATGGACGCCCGACGAGGAGATTGCCTACCTTCTTGACTCGCCCGCGCCGTTTGCCGCCGGCAAGGGCTGGGACTATTCCGACACCAACTACATCGTTCTGGGCGTGATCATGGAAGGCATCACGAAGACGCGGCTCTATGACGAGGTCCAGAAGCGGTTTCTGACACCGCTCCAGATCGCCGAGGTCGCGCCGACGACGAGCCGGCGGATTCCCGGATTGGTATCAGGATACGCCGGACCGCGAGATCCACTCGGATTGCCGGACGAGGTGATGGTCAACGGCACGTTCGTGATCAACCCGCAGTTCGAATGGACAGGAGGCGGCTACGCAACCAGCGCCCGCGCGTTGGCGCGCTGGGGTCACGCGCTCTACACGGCGAAGGCCGTCTCCACGAAGATGCGGGACCTGATGATCGCCGAGGCCGTCCCGGCCCGCCTTGGACCGGAGACGAAGTACGGCCTTGGCGTGATTGTCCGCGACACGACACCCGCGGGCCGATCGTGGGGACATAGCGGTTTCTTCCCTGGGTATCAAACGGAACTCGCCCACTTCCCGGACCTGGGCATCACCGTGGCGGCGCAGATCAATTCGTCGGCCACGCGCGGCCCGCTGCGGCTGATTTACGACCTCGTCGCCGCGATCCGATAACCTCGCAGGAGCGATCGCATTTCACTCATCTTCGCCGTCAAAGAGTTGTTTGCCGATCGGCTGGTGAAAGCGGTCTTCGTGCTCACCGGTCTGGTCACGACGGTCGGTGGACCTCCTCCCAAGGCCGCGCCGACCTTGCCACCGTTCATCAGCAACGGCTGCAGCGTGTTCCCCGATGGCAACGCCTACGGTTGCTGCTACGTCCACGACTTCTCCTACTGGGTTGGCGGCACCCAGGCCGACCGGCGCCGCGCGGATCGCGCACTCGAGCAGTGTGTGGCCGACGTCACCGGCAACCCCGTCATCGGCAACGACCTGGTCGGCAATCATGTGGTGGGCGGCTTGATGTATGTCGCCGTGAGCCTGTTCGGCCTTCCCGGCGTTCCGACGCGCGTGAACTGGGGTTATGGCTGGGGCGACACTCGACAGACGAGTTACGCGGCGCTGACGCCGAACGAGCGGAGCCAGGCCGAGGCGCGTAAACAAGAGGCCTGCCGAACCTTCACCCGTGATTCCGGCACCGGCCGGTACATGATCGACAGCGTCCACTGGCTGCGCGAGAGCGACGCGCGCCAGCTGTGCCCGGCCTTGCCCGGGTCGCCCGCGCGTCGTTCGCCGTAACCCGCTACCGCCGCAGCCGCCATTGGCCACCTGGCCAGGAACCTTTTCGTCCGCTCCATCGTTAAACACTGTTAGACTATCGAACAGTGTTCAACATCTAATGACTGTTCACGCGGATTGCGGCCGGAGACCTTAATAATGGGCGTCAAAGAGCGACACGAACGGGACAAGGAAGTTCTGAGGGCCCGGATTCTCGATGCGGCCCGGGAGTTGTTCGTCGCCGAGGGCTACCGCAACGTGTCCATCCGCAAAATTGCGGAAAAGGTTGAGTACAGCCCGGCCGCGCTTTACAGCTACTTCCCCAGCAAGGACGACCTGTTTTTCGCCCTGGCCGAAGAGGGCTTTCGGAAGCTCTTCGAGTTCACAAACGACCCGCAGGCCTTTGCCTCGGCCGATCCGCTGACCGCGATCCGTGAGGGTTTTCTCCGCTATTACCAGTTCAGCCGCACGCATCCCGAGTACTTCGACCTGATGTTCGTCGATCGAAGCGTCCCGAAGATCAGCCATGAATGGGAGCGTTTCGGTTTTGTGGAACAGATGATCGACGAAGTCCGCGCGCTGATCCGTCGGGCGATCGATGCGGGCCTGTTCCCCGCTGAAACGGATCCCGATGTGGCGTTCCACATTCTGTGGGCGGCCGTGCACGGACCCGCGACGGTCGCGGTCTGCGACCGCCTGGCGCCCGACGAAAATCCCGACGCGCTCGCGCGCGACACTCTCGAGGCCGCGATCGCCGGACTCCGTGCGGGCATCCGCACGACGTTCACGCCGTCTCCGTGCCATCCCAAAGGGAATGACTCGAACTAGGGGAACTAAGCCAACTAAGGGAACTAAGGGAACTAAGGAACTCAAGCCTGATGCTGGCGTTTCTGGGGAGAAGACCGATGCGCAGTTCGAAGCTCTTGTGGATTCTTGCGGTGACCACCGCCACGGCCTTCGTTGCGGCCGGCACAACCGGCTGCGCCAGTGGGCGCGCGGCAAGCGCGGCCGCGAGTGAGACGGAGGCGGCGCTTCCGTCCATCCCGGTTGTCCGTGCCGATGCCGGGCGGCTCGAAACCGCGATTGAACTGACGGGCAACCTCGCGCCCGAGACGCGCGTGGACATCCGCGCCAAGATGCCGGGGACGCTCGAGGCCGTGCTGGTGCAGCTCGGCGCGTCGGTTGCCGAGGGCCAGGCGCTCGCGACGCTCGACCGGCGCGACATTGACGCACAGGTCGATGCGGCGGTGGCAGCGGTCGCGGTGGTCAAAGCCAGCGTGGACGCAGCCGATGCCGCGCTCGAGAACGCCGGACAGGAAGTGGAGCGCGCGCGTACGCTGTACGAAAAAGGCGCCATTCCCAAGCAGCGTCTCGAAGCCGCCGAAACGCAATGGCGCGCCTCCAAGGCGCAGCGCGACCTGGCGTCCGCCAATGTGGAACAGGCCAACGCCGCGCTTCGTCGGGCGCGCGAGCTTCAGCGCGATGCCACGCTGCGCTCCCCCGTCGCGGGCGTCATTGTCGCGCGCAACTTCGACGCGGGCAGCCTGGTCGGACCGGGCAGCGAGCCCATCGTCGCCGTGGCGGATCTGCGCACCCTCAAACTGGAAGCCGGCGTTTCGGAACTCGAAGCCGGCCGTCTCAAGCTCGGCGCGCCGGCCCATGTCACCGTCCAGGCGCAGCCCGGTACCGTGTTCGACGGCCGCGTCTCCGCGGTCGCCCCGGAGGTGGACGCGCGCAACCGTCACTTCCGCGTCGAGATCAAGGTCGCCAATACCGGCCGCGCGATGCTGAGCGGCATGTATGCGACCGCGCGCATCCCGCTCGCAGCCGCGGAAGGGCCGATTGTCCCGCGCGAAGCCGTGTTCGATCGCGACGGCGGCCGCGCCGTCTATCGCGTGCAAGGCGATGTGGTGTCGCTCGTGCGCGTCACGGAAGGTCTCAGCGACGGCAAGCGCGTCGTCCTGACGTCCGGCGTTCAGGCGGGAGACACGATCGTCGCCGACGCCCGTCGCGAGGTAATCGAAGGCAGCCGCGTGCGTGCGATCCAGAGCCAGTAACCGGGGCCTGAAGACCTCGGGCCCCGCAGTTCGTACACAACAATCGACTGAATCGAGTCTTCGTCATGTGGATCTCAGATACCTCCATCAAGCGTCCGGTCTTTGCCACGATGTTCATCCTCAGCTTCGTCGTGCTGGGGCTGGTGTCGATGACGCGCCTCGGGATTGACCTCTTCCCGGCCGTCGACTTTCCGTTCGTCAATATCTCGACCGTCTATCCAGGTGCGTCGCCGGAAGAGGTCGAGACGCTGGTCACGAAGCCGATTGAGGATGCGGTCGCCGGCATCGAGGGCGTCAAACGCGTCGAATCGAACTCCAGCGAGGGCTTTTCGCGAGTCGGGATTGAATTCAAGCTCGGCCTCGACGCGCAGGGCTCAGCGGCTGAAGTACGGGAGAAAGTCGCCGCGATCCGCTTCCGGCTGCCGAAGGAAATCGAGGATCCGACCATCGCGCGCTTCGACGTCGCGGCGCTGCCTGTCTCGACCTATGCCGTCTCGTCGGCGCTTCCGGCCGACAAGACCCGGCTGCTCGTCGAGGACCAGGTCAAGCCGCTGCTGCAGCAGATCGATGGCGTCGCCGGTGTTGAGGTCAATGGCGGCCTGGTGCGCGAGATTCAGGTCAACCTCGATCCACGACGGCTCGAGGCCCTCAACCTTCCCATCTCCTCGGTCAGCGAGGCGCTCGCGGCCGCCAACCTGGACGTGCCGGGCGGCACGATAACGGCCGGCGGCAAGGATGTGTCCCTCCGGACCAAGGGCGAGTTCACCAATGTGGACGAGGTCGGCAACGTCATCCTGCGCTCGACGGCCGGGTCGACGATCCGGCTGCGCGATGTGGGTACCGTGGTCGATGGCTACGAAGATCGCACCACGACGACACGCTTGAACGGCGTGGACGCCGTGTCGTTCGCCGTTCGGAAGCAGGCGGGCGGCAACACCGTGGCAATCAGCGATCGCATCAACGCCGTTCTGGCGAAGAACAGCGCGGCGTTTCCGGATTTGACCATCAAGCCCATTCATGAGGACGCGCGGTTCATTCGTTCCAACCTGGAAGACGTGCGTCTGAACATCATCTTCGGCGGCATCATGGCCGTTCTCATCGTCTTTGTCTTCATGCGCGATTGGCGCTCCACGCTGATTACCGCATTGGCGCTGCCGACGTCCGTGATCGCGACGTTCTTCTTCATGTGGGCGGCCGGCTTCACGCTGAACATGATGACGTTGATGGCGATTTCCCTCGTCATCGGCATCCTCATCGACGACGCCGTGGTCGTGCGCGAGAACATCTACCGGCACATGGAAGAAGGCGACGACCCGATGACCGCGGCCCGCAAGGGCACGGCGGAGATCGGCCTCGCCGTGATGGCGACAACGTTCACGATTCTGGCTGTGTTCCTGCCGGTCGGCTTCATGACCGGCCTGGTCGGCCAGTTCTTCAAGTCGTTTGCGCTGACCGTGGCGTTCGCGGTGGCCATGTCCCTGATCATCGCGTTCACCCTGGATCCGATGCTGTCGTCGCGCTTCGTGCGGTACGTCTCGCCTGAAGAGCGTGTCCGCACGCGGATGGGCCGCTTCCTTGAGCGCTGGGGCCAGGCATACGACAAGCTGGATCGCCAGTACTTCAAGGTGCTGCGCTGGGCGCTGGCGCATCCGATCAAGGTGGTCGCCACGGCCCTGCTGGTGTTTGTGGCCAGCCTCTCCACGCTGTCGGTCATCGGCACGGAGTTCGTGCCAAACGAGGATCGCGGCGAGTTTGTCGTCATGGTGGACCTGCCGCCGGGCATGGCGTTTGACGAGACCGTGAAGAGCGTTGCGGCCGTGGAGCGCGTGCTCCTGGACACCAAGGAAGTGCGCCAGGTGTTCACGACCGTCGGCACGAATGGCCAGACGCGCAAGTCCCAGTTGCGCGTGCAGACCACGCGCAAGGACGAGCGGACGACCAAGCTGGAAGACATCAAAGCGGCACTGCGGACGCGCCTCAAGGCGATCCCATTCGCCGAGATCAAGGTCGCGGATCCCGAGTTCCTGCAGGGCGCGCCGTACGAGCCGCCCATCAACATCTACGTCCGCGGCAATGACATGGCGGAACTGAAGCGGATCAGCGACGACCTGGTCGCGCGTATCCGGAAGATTCCTGGAGCCGTGGACGTGGGGACGACGCTCGTCTCAGGCCAGCCGGAACTTGTGGCGCACGTCGATCGCGCGCGGGCGGCGGACCTCGGCTTCAGCGTGGGCTCGGTCGCGACCGAAGTGCGCAACATGGTCGAAGGCGTCGTCCCGAGCAAGCTGCGGCAGGGCGACCATGAATTCGATATCCGCGTGCGCCTTGCGCCCGGCTTCCGCAACGACCCGGTGGCGCTCGCGTCCGCGCCCATTCATTCCCGAAGCGGCGCCATCGTCCGCGCCGGCGACCTGGTCCGGATGGAGCCGGGCGTGGGTCCAAGTTCCATTGATCGCGAGCAGCGCGTCCGCCAGGCCAAGATCGGCGCCGACCTGCAGGGCCGCGCGCTGGGCGACGTGACCGCGGACATTCAGAAAATCCTGGACGCCGGCGCGATTCCCGCCACCTTCCAGGTGGGCTTCGCCGGTGACGTCGAATTGATGCAGGAGTCGGCGGCCGGCCTCGCGCTCGCGCTGCTTCTGGCCGTCACGTTCATCTACATCGTGCTGGCCTCGCAGTTCGAGTCCTTCACGGAGCCCGTCATCATCATGCTGGCGCTGCCGCTCGCGCTCGTCGGCGCGCTGCTCATGCTGCTCGCGACCGGCCACCATCTCGGCATGCCCGCGATGATCGGCATCGTGATGCTGATGGGCCTGGTCACGAAGAACGCGATTCTGCTGATCGATCTCACGAATCAACTGCGGCGCGACAAAGGACTCGGCGTGGTCGAGGCCATTCTGGAGGCGGGGCCCGTTCGTCTGCGGCCGATTCTCATGACCACGCTGGCGATGGTGCTGGGCATGCTGCCCTCCGCGTTTGGCGTCGGCGAAGGCGGCGAGTTCCGGGCGCCCATGTCGCTCGCCACGATCGGAGGACTCATGACGTCTACCCTGCTGACGCTGGTCGTCGTCCCGGTTGCCTATCTGCTGCTCGATCGCCTGCTGGAGCGCATCCGTCACTGGCGGAAGGCGCCCTCGCCAGCGATGGCAAAAGCTGTCCGCGTCACGACGGTGCTGCTGGTGGGCCTCGTCGGGGCTGCGCTGGCCGTAACGCGCGCCTTCGGGCAGACTCCGGCTGCGGCGCCCGCGGCGGTGACGACGCAGGCCCCCGGCCGCCCCCTCACGTTCGCCGAGGCGTTGCAACGCGCGCTGGACCACAACGAATCGCTCAAGATCGCGGGCGCCCGCGTCCAGGAATCCGATGCGCACATCGCACAGGCGCACGCCGCCTTCTGGCCGACGGCTGATTTCAGCTATCTCTTCACGCCGGCGCAGCAAGCGGCGGCCCTGAAGATTCCCGCGGGTATTTTTGGCGACGATGCGCAGACGTTCCGCGCGAATTTCCAGCGCCAGAACGTCATGCGCTTCGACGTCACGCAACCGCTCTACGCCGGGGGCCGGCTGCGCGCGGCTCTGTCGGCGGTGCAGTTGGAGGCGGCATCGGCCCAGCATCAATATGACCGCGCGCGCCAGTCCCTGAAGCTCGACGTCGTGCAGGCCTACTACGGCGCGCTGCTGCAGCAGCAAGGCATCGTCGTGGCTGAAGAAGGAGTCAGGCGCGCCGAGCTCCAGGAGCGGATGGCCCAGACGCGGTTTGACGCCGGCACGGCCGCTCGCCTCGATGTGACGCGCGCCGGAGTTGAAGTGGCCAACGCCAAGGCCGTGCTCATTCGCGCCAGAAGCCAGGCGGAAACGGCCATGCAGGCGCTTCGGGCCGTCATGTCCCAGGACGATACGGAAACGTTTGTGCTCACGGGATCACTCGACGAAGAGACGAACATCCCGGAGAAGGACGCGCTGATCGCCGGCGTCAAGGCGCGCGCCGACATTCAGGCGCTGGCCGCGCAGCGCGACAGCGCGGCGCAATTGAAAACACTGGCCGCCGGCGAATTGCGACCGACCGTCGCGTTTGTCGGCAGCCTCCAGTACCAGCAGGACGGCCTCAACCAGTTCTGGAACGGCGACAACCGCAGTTTTCAGGCCGGCCTCGCGGTGAAACTGCCGCTGACTGCCGCGCCCGGCGTCAACGCGCGGAAGGCCGCCGCCACCGCGCAGGAGCAACAGGCCGCGCATGCGATCAATGCGACGCTCGATGCCGCGCGCCTCGAACTGACGACGGCGGTGCAGGAACTGGCGTCGGCACGCGAGCTCGTTGACGTGCAGCGCAAGGCCGTCGAGCTGGCGCGCGAGAGCCTCTCGATCGCCGAGGTCTCCTACGAAAACGGCGTCATCACGTCCTCCGAACTCAACGACGCGCGTGTGTCGCTGATGCAGACGGAATGGGCGCTGGCGCAGGCGAAGTACGGCGTGATCGTGGCGGGCGCGCGGACGAGGTTTGCGGCGGGATTGTAGAAGCTTCGTGCCTTGCCGCTCACAACTCCCGTCGCTACCGTTCGAATCGCCCCCGCGACACGTGCGTCGGAGGCGTCAGGAAGCTCGCAAGGATCGCGCTGCAGATGCTGATCAGGATCGCGGCGACCACCGTGGTGACGAACCCGTGGATGATGAATCCTGCTACGAGTTGCGACGCCAGCCACAGGCAAAAGGCCGTGACGACGAAATAGAACAGGCCCAGCGTCACCAGCGTCAGCGGCAGCGTGAGGATGACGATCACGGGCTTGACGATGGCATTGATGACGGAGAGCACGGCGCCCGCGATGAACGCGTCGCGCAGCGAGCCGACTTCGACGCCGCCCAGCAGCCAGGCGACGAAGTAGATCGCCAGCGAGTTCGCGATCCAGGTGATGACAATGGCGGCCATGCGACGCAGCCTCCTATTCGTCGATCCGGCCGCGCGTCGCCGCCATCAGGCAACGACAGCATCAGCCGCACGCCGTCAGCCTATCAGCTCACGAGCCTTTTGCCTCGCCGCCGGGGACGCTGCCGCGACGGGCATCGTGACCGCCGCGGGCCCTCACCTGTGCCCTGACGGGTCGAAGATCAGAAACTTTCGCCTCAAGGGCCGCGTCACGTGCGCTGCGCTATTGCGCTCGTCGCGCCGGCGCGACGGCACGAGAGTTGCGATGCTCCAGCACGAGACACGGTGACGGGCCATGGGCACGTGGTCCGTCCCCTCCGGAAAGGCGGCTACTCATGTTTGGAATCATCGGATGGATCGTGTTCGGGCTCATCGTCGGTGCCATCGCGAAACTGGTCATGCCGGGCCGGGATCCAGGCGGCATCATCGTCACCATGCTCCTGGGCATCGCGGGGGCGCTTCTCGGCGGCTGGATTGGACGGGCGCTGCACATGTATGGCCCGGACGATCCCGCGGGCTTCCTGATGTCACTGGCGGGCGCGATCGTGTTGCTGGCGATCTATCGCATGTTCGTCGGGCGGCGAGGGGCAGTCTAGTGGCCTGACCTCGGGCCGCGCACGCGGAATCCCTTCCACCGCATGAACGGCTTCTCGAAGATGAGAAACAGCGGGACGCAGGCGACCGCCGCCACGGCGCAGACGGCGAGCAACTGCAGGAGACTCCAGGGCAGCACGTCGAACCGTTCAGGGCCGGTGACGTACGTGGACAGGAAGAGGCGAACCCACCAGATCAGCGCGACGTGGTACAGGTAAATCGTGTAGCACATGCCTCCCAGGACGGCGATCCAGGGATTCGCAAAGAAACGATTCAACACGCGTCCCCTGAACGCCGCCATGTACGCGCCGAGCAACACCACCGGCATCAGCCATTCGAAGAGGATCGCGTGCGGCAGGATGAACGGCACGCTCAGCCACGCGACCGTGCCGATCACGTCCCAGCCCAGCGTTCCGGTCCCCGGGACGCTTCCCCACTCGCTCAGATAGATATCGGCCAGCAGGAATCCAATCAGAAACCACCGGAACTGGCCCGCCAGCGTCGACAACAGCATCGGGCTGGACCAGAAGTGCTCGATCACGATCCCGGCGATGATGCCCCCGACCATGACGACGCGCCGCGGCCAGCGACCGCCGCGGATCGCGAACACGAGCGTCAGAAGCGGCGCCAGCAGATAGAACTGCACCTCCACTTCCAGGCTCCACGCGACATGGTTGATCGCGACGTACCCGGGCGAATCAACGCTGCCGTAGACGGCGTTGTGCAGATAGACCGCGTGTGCCGCAAAGTGCGGCAGCAGCAGGCCCAGGCTCTTGCGCTCGACGTACATCTGCAGGCCCGCGAGGACGGCGAGGCTGATCAGGTACGGCGGCTCGAGCCGCGTCAGCCGCCGGATCAGGTACCGGCCCAGCGATACGGCCGGCGCCCCTGACAGATGATGCTGGGCGAACGGCAGGGCCAGAATGAAGCCGCTGATGATAAAGAACAGCTGCACGCCAAACCACCCGCTGTGCAGGACGTACGACACCACCGGCTTCACGCCGTCCCCGACGTGCGGGACGGGCGGATTGGCCGGAAAGAACGCGTTATGCGCGTGAAAGGCGACCACGCCGAAGATGGCGATGAAGCGGAGCCCGTCAATCTCCGTGATGAACTTGCCCGAGGACGTGACGCGCGACAGCGCGCGGAGAATGAACGACGTCAACGTTTTGCGCGCTTGGACAGGAACTCGAACATCGCGGGCAGGTTGGGCACCACAACGTCCACGTGACCGCCGCCGGCCACCTCGATGTACATGACGTCGATCCCAAGCGTCTTCGCGGCGGCCACCATCCGCTGCGAGTTCGACACGTCAACGGTCGCGTCCTTGTCGCCGTGGACGATGAACTCGGGGACGTGCGTGATGCGCTCGAGCGATGCGGGGTCGCCGATCCCGGCGAAGAGACCGATCGCGGCGAAGACGTCCGGATACTTCGGCGCCAGGAACCACGTGCCGATGGCCCCCATGGAATGGCCCATCAGGTAGATACGTGCGTCGTCAACCGTGTACTGCCGCTTCATCCGCGCCAGCACCTGCATCACGTCGTCCTCGCTGCGCTGGATGGTGCGCACGGCCTCCGGATCGTTTCGATTGATCGCCACGGGCCAGCCATACCAGCCATCCGGCCGGTAGCCGAGCGGCGCGGCGACGAGCATGCCGTACTGTTCCGCCAGTTTCTGGAGCTGGCCGTCATAGCGGTCGAAGAAGGCGTTTTCATCGCCCCCCAGTCCATGCAGCGCAATCAGGAGCGGCCACGTCTTCGACGGTGTGTAATTGGCGGGCACGTAGAGACGGAACGGCATGATCTCGCCGGCGGACTCGAGCAGGTAGTGCCGCTTGAGGTCGCCCGTGCGTCCTTCGAAGGGGTCCTTGCCCGTTGCGGCGGCGGTGGCGACGGCCTCCGCGTCGGCCAGCTCCCGCGCCGAATCGAACTGCGCCAGTGGAAGCAGCCCGGCATTGATCAGCCGGATGCGATCGGACGGATACAGGATGTCCGCGCGCACCGGTTCGGGCGCGCTCGAAGCCAGCACTTTCAGGCGCGCGATCGCGGCGTCGAGCCCACGCGCGATCGCAATCGCCCGGGTCGCGCTGCCAATCACGGCGGAGCCATCGGACACGTCCACCACCAGGCGATACGCACCGTCGGCCACGCCGGTCAGATCAAGGTCGAGCTTCAGCGGTGACTCGCGAAGATCTCGAGCGACGCCGTCGCGCTTCCCAAAGTCTCGCGTGATCGGCGCCTGCGCCCCGCCCTGGGCGGGGCGAAGGACGATGGTGGCCAGCAGCGGCCGATCAATCGCGAGCGTGGGCTCGTAGATCTGCTCGAGTCTCACGGACCATGCCGAACTCGGGTCCACGATGACGCGATCGGTTCGCAGAACGAGAGACTGGGCGAAGTCGAGCCGATCGGTCCATGCCCGGCCGGAGAGCAGCGCCTGGCCCTTCGCATAGAGCCGGCGGAGCTCGCCGGTGCGGCCCAGCCGTGTGGCTTCGGCGATTTCGCGATCGAGGGCGTCGATTGCCGCCTTGAGGTCGCCCGCAGGTTTCACCTGCGTCTTCTGCGTGTTGTAACCGACCGCGACGCTGGCCAGGCTCGGCAGCGCCTGGGCGCCGGCCGCCGCCGCGGCCAGTGCGTTCAGCGCCAGGGCCGCCGCGGCCAAGCGGCACCGGAATCGATATCGAGTCATGGTCATCCCGCACAGTCTACCCGTGGGGACGGACCGGGGGGGCACAACGATCCCGGGATCGTTCTCCACGGGCCCGCTCTCCAGCTAGAATCGTGATCATCCCCGAGGGACACCATGCGCTCCACGGCCGCGCTCGTCGTCGCGTTTGCCGGTGCGCTCACGCTGAGCGTGGGCGCCCAGAACCCGCCGCCACAGCAGGCGCCACCGCCGCAGCCCCCGCCGATTGGGCAGGCCCCGCGGGACCCCGCGACCCCGCCGGGCACGCCCGGCGCCGCACCGGCCAAACCCGGCCCCATCGTCGCCCCGCCGCTTCCGCGCGATGCGCGGATGATGGTCGATCAGGCGACCCAGCAACTCATCGACCAGTTGAAGCAACTCCACGACGCCTATATGCAGCGCCAGCGCCCCGAAGACGCGGCCCTGGTGGCCACACAGATTGACCTGCTGCGCCAGGCCACGGGTTTGCCGGAAGACGGCGTGCGTCCCGAACGCGTCAACCTGGCGCTCTATCGCGATCGCACGGGCGAGACGTTCGAGTTCACCATCACGGGCAGCGCCGACTATCCGATTTGGGGCACCGGCATCTACACCGATGAGAGCGCGCTCGAAACGGCGGCCGTGCACGCCGGCGTGCTGCGGTCGGGACAGACCGGCAAAGTGCGCGTGACGATCCTGCCGGCGCGCGGCTCCTACGCCGGATCGAGATCCCACGGGATCGACAGCATGCCTGCCGGCTCTGCTGCGGGCAGCTTCGGGATCGAAGTCGGCGGAGGGTCGATGTCGAAGCCCACGTCGATCACCAACTTCCGCGGACGCACCGGAGAAGTGCTCGTCGTCCCCACGGTCGGGACGAAGACCGGATCGGTCTGGGGGGTAGACATCTACACCGACGATTCGAATCTCGGCGCAGCCGCCGTGCACGCGGGCGTGCTCAGGCCGGGTGAGTTCGGGTTTGTCCGCGTGACGATCGCGGACGGCCAGCAGGGATATCCGGGATCGACGCGGAATGACATCGTCAGTCAGCCGTACGGCCAGTGGGACAGCAGCTTCACGGTGGCCATCGCGCCTCGCCCCTGGACGCTGCGGCTGCCCGACGAAATTCCCGACGCCTCGGGCATGGTGAACCTGAGCGCGCTGCGCGGGCAGACGGGCGTCAGTTTTTCGCTCAAAGTCGTCGGCGTGACGGGATCGGTTCGTGGCGCCGGTGTCTATACCGATGATTCCTCGCTCGGCGCCGCCGCCGTGCACGCCGGGATTCTCAAACTGGGCGAGAGCGGCTGGGTCAAAGTCACGCTCCTGCCGGGCCAGCAGGGCTACACCGGCTCAGATCAGAATGGGATCAAGAGCCTCCCATCAGGCAAGACGCCGGGCGCCTTTCAGCTGGACAAGGGAAGCAAATGATGGAGCCCGAACACCATTGCGCGAAGCCAGCGCGTCAAGGCGGCGGCGCCGTCCGTCTCGCGACCGACTCGCTGATGAGACCGTAAATCCCGACGAGCGCCAGCACCAGCGCGACCAGCGAGAACAGTCCGACCAGCCACACATTGAACTGCCGCGTGAAGGCGCCATCCCAAGAACAGAACCCAAGAATCCGGAACGTGCGGAACCTGAACGTGGAACCGCGGAACCTGAACGTGGAACCGCGGAACCTGAACGTGGAACCGCGGAACCAGAACCCCGACACCCCGGCACCCCGGAACCCCGTCACCCCGGAACCCCGGAACCCCGTCACACCAACGACAACCATCCCCGACGCTGGCGACCAACCTGATCGCCGCCATGGCCTCGGTGGGCTTCCCGGCCGTCATCGAGCACGTGCACCGGACGCTCACCGAGTCCATGGACTCATCGCGCTTCGTGAAACGAACGGGCGTCCGCTGACAGTTGGCGGGAAACGGCCATGACAGCCGGTGCGTATCAGAACCACCATGGCTAAGCTACCCTTGGCGGTCGCCGCGGCCCTCGTCTTCATCGGTGTCGCTGCTGCGGCACAGCGATCCAGTCCTACGGCGGACATCCAGCTCCTGCGTGTGTCTCAGGTGCCGGGGCCGAGCGATCGGTACCTTGTACCGCCTCCAAACTCGCGCCAGTCTCCAGGTGGCAAAGACTCTTCGGACCAATCAGCGACAAGCCACGTGCGGCTGGAAACCACGATGAGCGTGGCCGAAATCGCCACGCACTACGGGAATCAGCTCAGTCCGCCCGCCTGGCGCACGGCGTTTCAACGCGTCGACGGCAGCACGTTCGCGATTCTTCGCGCGAGCGGCGCAACGGCTGACGGCACGCCAATCGCCGTCGTGCTCGCGGTGACCAGATTGGAAGGCATCGACCGCACCGACGTCGCGCTTCGGCTGATTCGTAATGGCCGCGCGGCTTTGCCGCCGCCTGCGGCCGGCCGGGGAGGTGGCCGAGGCGCTAACGAACGTCCCGATGCACAGCCGCCTGCTCCACTTGCGCCAACTCTGAATTCTAAAGTCGTCGCCGAGTTCCCGAAAGATCTGATACCCGCTGGCGCCGAAATCAAGGGCGCCTATTTGAATGGTCCAGAAACCACGGTGGTGGCGGAGAGCCCGACTCTGAAGCTCACAGACATCCCGCGCCTGGTCGTCGCATTGGAGAACGCGGGATGGTTGGTGCAGGGTACCCTGCCAGGTGGGTTTGTCGTCAGCCGCGAGGTACCGGCGTCCTATGGCTTCGTCGTCTGTCGCGGCTCGAGCGTCGCGATGATGGACTTCCTGCCGCGATCGACTGGCGGTCACAATATCGTGGTGAAGATGGAAATGGACCAGAAACCGTGCGCCACACTGTCGCGCCGGCCGTTCGCAGACGTCGCGATGCCGTTGCTCGTCCGGCCGGCCGAGGCCTCGTTCGGCGGGTCGGGAGGCGGCGGCGGGCTCGACAACCGCACGTACAACGCCAGACTGGTGACGACGATGGCGCCTGCGGCGATCGGCGCGCACTTTCTCGATCAGATGACGGCCGAGGGGTGGAAGCGCACCGGCGGCATCGATGAGCCGAACTCTGTCTGGGCCGCGCGCTTTGTTTCCGCATCGACGGCTGGTCAGCCGATCACCGCGATCCTCATGCTCACGGCGTTGCCGGGGTCGAGTGCTGTCGATGCGTGTCTTCGAGTCGCGCGGTAATCGACCCGGGGGTCTGAAGACCCCGGGGCTCCACGTTTCCGTGGGTACGAACGGAGGCTCCCAACATCGGTAGCTGATTGGTTCCCTCCCGCGCCGGCCCGGGCGCTGGTTTCGCCGTCGCGCTTCTTTCTGCTGGATCGATTACTGCAACGACGCACCGTGCGTTATTCACGCTCAGGTACGGCAATCCAGCAAGGAGATCCAACATGCGCAATCGGAGACATCAGAATGGCAATCGCTCGCGCAATGAGCGCGGCGGTGGGAACGGGTACGAGTCGCGCGGCGAGTCTCGGCGAAGCGCCGAGAGCGGCCGCGAGCAGGGATGGAACAACGGCGGCATGAGTGAAGGCCGCGACTCGGGCGAGGATTACAACGAGTTCGGTCGCGGTGGATCCCAGGGCGGTTGGCAGGGTGGCGAGATGAATCAGGGCCGCTTCAGCCAGCACTCGCAGGGCGGCGGACAGTTTGTCGGCGGCAGCCAGCCGTATGGCGGCCAGACATACGGCCAGGGGCAGTACGGTAGCTCGAACGTGGGGGCGCCCCAGTATGGACAGGGCCACTGGGGCGGCTCCGGCATGGGCGAACAGCAGTCAGGCCAGGGCCAGTACGGCGGCTCGTCATTCGGCGGCCAGCACTACGGCCAGGGCGAGTACGGCGGCTCCATGGGCGGTCAGCAGTACGGGCAAGGCCATGCCGGCTGGTCCGGCGGCGGCCAGCAGTTCGGCCATGGCCAGGCTGGCTCGCACATGGGTGGACAACAGCAGTACGGGCAGGGCGGATGGTCGGGATCTGGCGGCCAGTTCGGCCCCGGCCAATACAGCGGCGGCGGATTCAGTTCGGGCGGTCGTCAGTTTGCACCAGGCCAGTACGGGCAAGGCCAGTACGGGCGTGGTCAGTACGGAGAGGCTCAGTACGGACAGGGCCAGTCTGGCGGTTCCCGAATGGGCGGCCAGCAGTTCGGCCAGGGTGAAAGCGGATCCGCCATGGGCCGGCGCGGACAGAGTTTCTCCGGCAAAGGCCCGAAGGGCTACACGCGTTCTGACGAGCGCATTCGCGAAGAGATTTCTGACGAGTTGATGGCCGATGATGACATCGACGCGTCGGAGATTGAGGTCGATGTCAAGAACGGCGAAGTCACGCTGCGCGGCACCGTGGATTCGCGTGAGGCGAAGCGTTCCGCGGAGGACCTGATCGAAGGCATCCAGGGCGTTCGCAACGTCCAGAACTCGCTGCGGGTCCAGTCGCGCACCGGCGGCAACGGCTCCGAGCCGGCGTCGCGATCGAACACGCAGAACCGATCGGGCGAGACCGGGTCGTCCGGCAGTTCCACCTCCTCGAGCAGCCGAGCGAGATAGCGCCGGCGAATCGATCGATCGCGCAGAACGGCCCGGCGCGTCTCGCCGGGCCGTTCTGCGTTTTTCGCTACGCCACGATTGCGCCTGGAACCGAGCCAGCGCCACGTACCTGTCGTACCCGTCGTACCCCGTCGTACCCGTCGTACCTTGTCGAACCTGTCGTACCCGTCGTAATCTCCGTTCCCATGACCCGTCCGCCTGTCGCAGCGGCACTGACCCTCTCGCTCGCCACCGCACTTGTGCTGGTCTCGCCGGACCCCGCGGCGGCGCAGACCACCGTGAGGCCGCCGGCACAGACCAGGCCTCGCACTCCCAAGTGGGAAGTCAGTTTTCGAGGCGGCTTCGCGCTCGGCGGAAGCGCGCCGGACGCCGCGCCTGCCCTGCCTCCGGCGGGCCAGTCATTCCTGATGGCGGATGGCCTGACGCCCACGCGCGCCGTGTCCTCCTGGTTTCTCGGAGACGGCGCGGCCCTGCTCAATCAAGTGCTGCTGCTGCGGGGCGCCGGTGTCAGGATGGACGCGCTCGAGAGCGCATGGCCCATGGCCAGTCGGCGGCCCGGTCCGCAGGTGGGCGGCAGCCTCGCGCGGCATGTGCGAGGCGGTTTGTGGCTGGAGTTTTCCGCTGATGTTGGACTCGATCCGTTAGGCTTCGGCGGAGACGCCAGCGACGACATCGAGGCGGCGCGCGCGAACTACGAACACGCGCTGACCGCGCTCGCCGGCACGGCGACCTCCGTCATCGCCAACGCCAACATCACCGCGTCATCGGACATTACCAGCGGCGGCCGGCGACTGCTCACGAGCGCGGTCGTCTACTACCGCAGCACGGCGCCGCGAATCCGGCCCTACCTTCTCGCCGGGATCGGTTTCGCCAGCGCGCTCGGCGGTGACACGGCCGCCAGACTGACCGGCGTCAACCGATATACGACGCCGGGTCAAGTGACCATCGAAGAGACCGACGCCATCGCGATCAAGTACAAGCAGACCAACGGGTCATTCTGGATTCTTGGCGGCGGCATGGAACGCGACCTCTCACGCCTGACCGCGTTTCGCGTGGAAGCGCGCCTGTTGCTGGGCACGCTGAAGTACACGGGTTACCTGGACACCGCGCCCTCGGTAGCCTCCACCACGCCTGGCGGCGCGATCGTGCTCAATGGCACGAATCCGGGAATTCAGTTCAGCTCGATCGCCGGGTTGCAGCCGTCACTGAGTGGCGCGGCGAGAACAGACTTCCAGGTCCAGACGGCCGAGAAGAGCGCGATGCAGTGGGTTGTGTCCGCCGCCTACATTCGGCGTTTCTGACGTTTCCGCGCGGCTAGCGAAGCGGACGGCCTCCGCCGCAGCCGGGATCCGCTTCCGCCATCACATTCATCAATTCGATCAGCGCGAACATCGCGCGCGGAAAGCTGCTTTCGAGTTGTACGCGTCGCATGCCTTCGAGGACAACCTCAGCCGTCGCGATTTGGCACGGTGCGCTCTCACCGGTCCGGGCGGCGGTCACCTCGGCGATCGCGATGCCCTGCGGGCGCCCATCGTGACCTGAGGCCACGGTCGCCGGACTCGACCTGGGACTTCTCTGCTCGACGCCTGTCTTTGTGACGCCACCGTGCCCTTGCGACGCGGGCGCGTCCGCCACAACCGTGGCGCGGCGGCCGGCCGGAGCCGCGGCCGCCGGCGGCAGCAGGGTGATCGTCGCCGTGAACGAGTCGTCGGTGCCAATCGGGTTCTTCACCTGCACCCAGTAGAACCAGCGCTCGAACCACACGCCGTCGGATCCCGGGCTGAACGTGTAGGACGGTCCCGTCGCGCCGGGGATCGGCGATGTGACCAGCGGCGCGGTGCCTCGATACCACTGATACGTCAGTGGTCCCAGGCCTTCGGCCGTGACCTGCAAGGTGAGAGGCTGGCCTCTCGGAATGGACTTGTTTTGCGGATGCGCGACGATGTTGGGCGGGCGATCGGTCGAGAATTCGCGGAAGTTGGACACGACGAGCGCCGTGTCGTTCAACACGCGACGCTCGTCGGCATCGCAGTTCATGTTTGACGTGTTGTTCGTGGGGCAATTCGATTTCGTGCCGCCCGGGACGCCACCGGGCTGGCCGAGATATGTCAAATCGGGATTGGAGAACTGCAGGAGCCGCGTACACGTGATGAACAGGGCCGAGCACGCGTCCGGGTAAGCCATGATCGTCCTGAACCGCGCGACCGGATTGACGTGGCCGTGGGCATAGGTAGCCGGGGTCACGCCCGAGTCCACGTACCAGTCATGGCGCAACCCCATGTTGTGCCCAAGCTCGTGCGCCAGGGTGCCGTTCGGGCTGACGCACGGCGAATCAACGACGCTGTAGCCGTTGGGGGCGAAGGACGTATTGACATTCGTCATCAGGAACGCGATCCCGCAGGCGTCCGGCGCGGCCGGGCGCACGAGCAGCGTGACGAGATCCGCCGTATAGCTGTTGCGAAGCGCGGCAATGGTCTGGAGGCCAGGCGCCGAGCCGGCGCGCAAGTTATTCAGGTTGGTGCCGAACGCGCCGACCTCGGAGTACAGGACGCGAACGGTATGGACGAGCCGCACGCGCTGATTCACGCCGCTGGCTGCGTACGCCGAGTTGGTCTCGCTCATGCCGACGTTGATCCAGTTGATCATCCCCGCCGGACCGCCGGCCCACCCTTCCGCCGCCGGTGTGTAGGCCACCATCACGTCGATGAACTCGCCGGTGTCGGCCATCACGACATCCCGGGCGGCCTCGTCGGCGGGCGCTGGGACTTCGACGGGCGGCGCTTCCCGCTGAAAGCCATTGCCGTTCGTCTGCACGAGCCGATACATGGCGTCCGCCATCGGTGTCGTATCGCCCGCGTCACGCGGCGTGGGGCGGATGGTGTAGGAGGCGCCTGGCAGCACGATGCTCGCGGCCAGCGCGCCGCCGCCGTACACGATCGTGACGAGACTGCCGGGCTGCGACGGCACGTGGCCGACCCACGTCACGCCCGTGTCATTTGGATCGTAGCGATCGAGCACCGCCGTAATCGTGGCGCCATCGAACAGATCGATCGTGACCTGACCGGTCGCGGCCAGTGCGCGATCGCCGGCAGCGCCATTCGCCAGCGCGCCCGTGTTCAGCGCGACCTGACGCGCGCGAAGCTCCCACGCGTCGAGCGGAGCCGCCACACGCGGCACGGCCACGACGGGCCCGCGGCTCAAGATCGCCATCGGGGCCGGCGTCTGCGCCCTCACAAGGGCGCGACTCGACGCGCCGGCCACCACGATCACGGCAATCAACGTCAGGGTTCTGACAGGACCGCGCAGCTCGATTCCCGGCATACGGGCGGGATGTTACACCGCTTTTTGGGGGAACGACGGGAACGATGCGAACGGCGGGAACGACGCGAACGACGCGAACGACGCGAACGGCCGAAACGACGGGCCTGTCCGCCATAGCCGCGAGCGCCGCGAGCGCGTGGCGATGGCGGAAGCGGCACAATATTCGCAACGGGTCGTCGTCATGAGCCCGGCGCGCGCCGCCCGAGACAAGCCAAAGGTCCTGTCCGCCCGTGAGCTTCGCGTGATTCTGCCGCGCCTGGCGGGTTGGAAGCTCGCCGGAAACAAGCTCACGCGCACACTCGAGTTTCAGGACTTCGTCGCGTCCCTGGGCTTCATCAACAGTCTCGTCGCGTACTTCGAAACGATCGACCATCATCCGGACGTTCACATTGCCTACGGTGAGGTGACGTTCGAACTCACCCGCTACGATCTCGGCGGCCGGGTGACTGACCGGGACGTGGAAGTGGCCAAGAAGATCTCGTCGATGTATCACGCGCGCGTGTAGGTCTGGTGGGCAACGAATTGCCGGATCTGAGCGGCCCGCGGCCAATCCCGGCAGTCTTGCGGGCGACAACTTTCGCGGCTGGCCGGAATGCATCTTGCTTTTCCAGCAGCATGGGATCACGTCAATCTCGACTGAAGGATGCGGACCCGGCCGAGGGGGCCCGGCGGAACGTCAACGTGCCGGTCTCGACCGATGAATCGTCAGAAAATGCCGCGGAGCAGCAGCCGCGCGATTCCGGACGCCGAGCTGCCGACGGGACCACGCCGGCTGAGCGCGATGAAATCACCCAGGCGCCGGACGCCGACCGGCGCGGCTGGCGCAGAACTACGATGTAACGGGCTCATCGGCGGCGGGACGGCGCCGCTCGAGGGGGCTCACCTTTCTGCCTGCGGTAGTGCGGCGGCCATGGCGCGTCGCCAACGCCGTTGCGTTCGTGCTGCGCGGAAAGCTCGAGCAGCGCGGCGATCGATTGCGCCCGCCGATCGATTCCGGCGTGCCGATCGCCAACCTGCTTGAATCGCGCCGGCATGGTCGTCATCGTAAAGTCCCGCGGATTGGCGTCGTCCACCTCCTCCCACGCGAGCGGCGCCGAGACGGGCGCATACGGCTTCGGCCGGACGCTGTACGCCGCGGCGACGGTGCGATCCTTGGCGTTCTGGTTGTAGTCGATGAAGACGCCGTGCCGTTCTTCCTTCCACCACTGGCTGGTGACGAGCTTCGGCGCGCGCCGTTCGATTTCCCGCGCCAGGGCCAGAGCCGCACGCCGGACCTCCACGAACGACCAGCGCGGCTCGATGCGCACGTTGACGTGCATGCCACGAGAGCCGGACGTCTTCGGCCAGCCGGTCAAGCCGAAGTCGTCGAGCGCCTGGCGCACCAGCTGGGCCACGGCCTGCACCTGTTTCCAGGGCACGCCCTCCACCGGATCCAGATCGATGCGCAGTTCATCGGGATGTTCCAGATCCTCCGCGCGCACCGGATGGGGGTGCAGCTCGAGACACGCCAGGTTCGCCATCCACGCGAGCGCGGCGGCGTCACGCGGCACCACTTCATCGGCCGTGCGGCCGGACGGAAAACTGATGGTTGCCACCTCGATCCAGTCCGGCCGCGAGGACGCGGCGCGCTTCTGGTAGAAGTGCTCGGCTGCGATGCCGTTCGGGTAGCGGACAAGCATGTTCGGGCGCCCGCCGGCGGCCCGCAGCGCGCCGTCGGCGACCGTGAGGTAGTACTGCACCAGATCGATCTTGGTGAGTTTCGCCTCCGGGAACAGGATCTTCCCCGGGTTGCTCACCGTGACCGAGTGGTTGCCGACGTGCAGGATCTCGGGCGTGGCGGCAGCGGGCATGTCAGGGCTGATGCAAACCGGCGTCCAGCGGTCGCTCAGATGCTCGGCCGATAGTTCAGCGCCGCCGGAGAGGCACGTGCTGGACGCGACCGGAACCAGGCGTCGGCCGCCGGGTCACCGCCCGCCGTGACGTCACCTTCAGAACTGGCTGACGAACAGGCGGGAAATTGCGCCTTGCTTAGTTTTTCCTAAGAATTCAATCGAAAAAGGCCACCGGGGTCTCTTTCGGCGAAACAGACTGGCCATCCCCTTCGTATGAACAGGCATATGTCGATCGATATACGCCTGACATATGCAGGGAGGCACAGAAGAAGATATGCGTAAGTTGGTATCCGTGGTTGTTGGACTCATGGTCGCCGGCGCAATGGTGGCGGCCCAGACGAAGGCTCCGGCCATCAAGAAGGTCAAGGAGCAGGTCTCATTCTCCGATGACGTGAAGGTCGGCTCGACCATTCTCAAGGCCGGCCGGTACGAAGTCTCGTCGTCGGCCGACGGCGCTCAGCTCACGTTCCGGAAGCTGATCTCCGACATCTCCATCAAGAATCAGTTCAACTACGACATGAAGGAGAAGCCGGTCGTCGCCAACGTCAAGGCGACGCCGCTGCCGGAAAAGGCGAAAGGCACCAGGATGGACCTGCCCGACGATCCCTCCGGCGTCAAAGTCCTGAAGAGCCTGACGCTCGACGGCACGAACATCACGTTCAGCATCGACTAGCTGACGCGCGAAGACATCAACGGCCCGGGAGCACGCGCTGCCGGGCCGTACCTGTCGTACCTGTCGTACCCGTCGTACCTGTCGTACCTGGTCGTACCCGATCGCTACTTCTTGGGCGTGAACTTGAATTTCTGCCCGCCCACGCTCGCTTCAGCCATCAGGCCCTTCTTGGCGACCGTGAACACCGCCACACCCTGCGTGTATTTCGCGTTATTTGACGCGCCTTCCGATGCCGCCACGGCACTCCAGCCGGCGGTCATTTCCAACTTGTTGTCCTTGAACCGGTCGAGCGCCTCTTTGTTCTCAAAGAAGATCACTTCCGAGTAGGACTGCCCGCCGAGCGCAACGCCGACGGTGACCTGCGTCATCCGGGCATCGCCAATGTAGGCCGCCTTCTCAAACACGCGGCCGTTCCCACCGGCGCCGCCGACGCCCACCGCGCCCTTCGTGACGTTGGGAAACACGGCATAGCCGTACGAACTGGTGAACCACTTCGCGAGGTCCTTGTCAGAACTCTTGAACAACGCGATCGCGTCCGCCACCTCCTTGGCGTCCCTGTCGGCCTGGCGCGCGGCGTGCAGCGGGGCGAACGCGATGAGTGCGATGGCGGCAATTGCGGCAATGCGAACGGCTTTCATGAGACGCCTCCTGGGCCCCAGATGGGGCAGCAGTTCAGCCTAGTCTTATCTTGCGGCAATCGCAACGAAAGAGATGCTGACAATCGGCCGTCAGTCCAGGCCCTTACTTCTTCTCCGGCATCAGCACGACCTGAACGAACGTGCCGGTGTTGAGATAGGTTTTCGCCGCCTGCTGAACCGTGGCGGCATCGAGCCGACGGTAGAAATCGGGCACGCTCCACAGGGTTTCCGGTTCTTCGCCATACTGATATTTCAATTTGAGCTGCCCGATGAGATAGCTGTTCTGCTTGATGTTGGCGTCGAATTCCTTGAGCAGGGCCTCTTTTTCGTCGTTCAGCTCTTTGTCGGTGGGCCCGGAAGCCTTGAACTTGTCGATCTCCTGGAAGACCCGCGTGATGAGGTCATCGGTGCGTTTGGGGTCGCAGCCGAAATCGATGGAGATCGAATACTCCGGCCTCGGGATCTTCGAATAGCTCTGGCTCGCGCTGATCCCGTAGGTCCCCCCGAGTTCCTCCCGAATCGTCGTCAGCAGGCGCGTGCTCAGGATCTCCGTCATCGAGCGGATCGCCGTCCGTTGCGCCTGCGTGTACTCGAACGGCCCATTCAGCACGATCTCGACTTCGCTCTTGGGCTCGATTCCCTTCTCCACGGTCTTCTTGATCGTCGTGGACGGCATCCGGACGCCGATGTCCTTCCATGTTTCCTTCCGGTGGATGGACGGCAGCGAACCGAGGTAGCGCTCCACGAGCGGCTTGATCGCGGCGAGATCGAAGCTGCCGACGATGAAGAACGTGAAGTCGCTGGCATCCGCGAAGCGGTCCTTGTAGAACGCCATCGACTTGTCGAGATTCCACTGGTCGATCGTGGCCGGCGCGGTCAACTGGCGCCGCGGATGATTCTGGTACAGCGCTTCGGTCAACGCCGCGCCAAAGGCATAGTCGGGATCGGCCGTCTGGTTGGCGAGGATGGCCTTCAATTGCTGCTGCTGCGCGGTGACCGCGGCCTGGTCGGCGCGAGGCGCCGTGAAGCGCAGATACACGAGCTGGAACATCGTTTCGAGATCCGCGCGCGAGCTGCCGCCCGAGATGCTTTCTTCGAGCTCACCGACAGACGCGCCGGCCGACGCCACTTTGCCGGTCAGGAACTTGCGCAGTTCCACGGCACTGAAGGACCCGACGCCGCCGGCCGCGACCACGCTGCCGGCGGTGCTGGCGGGGATGTAGTCGGCATCGCTCGCGAGCGACGTGCCGCCCGGGCTGGTGCCGCGCAGGATGATCTCGTCCTCCTTGAACGTGGTCGGCTTCAGCACGACCTTGAGGCCGTTGGCCAGCTCCCATTCCGTGACGCCGATGGCCTCGCGGGTGGCCGTCTTGACGACCGCGCCCGGCGCCGGCGGTGTCGTCATGAGCGCGGCATGCGCCACCGCGTCAACGTAGGGCGCCAGCGTCCTGGCCGCCGCGGCCTTGATCACCGCATCCACCTTCGCCTGATCGGGGATCACGACGCCGGGTTTGTCCGGCGCGGTGATCACGACCATGCGGTTCTTGTCCGTGAACCACTCGCGGGCAATCTTGTTGATGTCGGCGAGCGTGACCGCCGGAATGAATTTCTGGTGCAGCGCGTACTCGTCGTCTGCCGTCGGCAGCGTCTCGCCCTCCAGAAAGTTGCGGATGTACTCGTCGGCGCGGCTCGACGAGACGCGGTTCGCTTTCTCCGTCGCCAGATTCTGGTAGTTGCGCAGGATCGCCGCCTTCTGGCGGTCGAGCTCGGTTTGCGTGAACCCGAATTTGGCCACTCGCTCGGCCTCCGCGACAAGGGCATCGAGGCCCTTCTCGATGCCGTCGTCCTTCACCATCGCCTCGAGCGACGCCTGATCCTTGGTGGGCGCAATGAAGCGTCCCCGGCCCACGAAGGCCATGATGAACGGCGCGTCGGGCTGCTGCGCCATTTCCGACAGGCGCGCGTTCAGCAGGCTGGAGAACAGCCGATCCACGGTCTTTTGCCGGTACACCTCCACGCTGCCCTGCTCGCGCGACGGCATCAGATTGTCAATCTCGATCATCGTGCCGGTCGTTTCCTTGTCGGTAATCGCCGTGAAGATCGTGCCCGGGCGATCGGGCACATCGTAGACAGGGCGCGTTCGCGGGGATGTCGCCGCCGGAAGCCCGCTGAAGTGATTTTTCACGAGCGCCTCGACTGCCGGCCGGTCGAAATCGCCGACGGCGACGACCGCCATCAGATCTGGCCTGTACCAATCCTTGTAAAAGCGCGTCAACTGCGCCGGCTTGAAGGTCTGCAGAATCTCGGTCTTCCCGATGGGCAGCCGATCCGCGTAGCGCGATCCCTTCAACAGGACAGGAAAGAGCTTGTCGGTGGTCCGCGCGCCGGCGCCACGCCCAAGGCGCCATTCTTCCATCACGACGCCGCGCTCCTTGTCGATTTCAGCCGGATCGAACGTGACGTTGTGCGCCCAGTCCTCGAGGATGAGCAGCGCGCGATCGAGCGTTCCAGGCTTGTCCGTGGGGACCTGCAGCATGTACACGGTCTCGTCAAAGCTCGTGTACGCGTTGAGGTCCGCGCCGAAACGCATGCCCAGCGATTCGATGAACTGGATAATCTCGTTCTTCGGAAAATTCTTCGTGCCGTTGAACGCCATGTGCTCGACGAAGTGCGCCAGCCCCTGCTGATCGTCGTCTTCGAGGACGGATCCGGCCTTCACGACGAGCCTGAGCTCGGCCCGCTTCTCGGGCTTGGGATTGGCTCGGACGTAATAGCGGAGCCCGTTGGAAAACCGTCCCATGCCGATCGCCGGATCGACCGGCATCGCCTGGGCGGTGGCGGTGGCCTGAGGTGCCGCCGCCATCTGCTGCCGTCCGGCGACGAGCCCAAGAGCGGTAACCAGAACGGCGATGAATGCGAACGGGTGCACGCGCGGGCGTGACGTCATGGGGGGCTCCCTCCCGAGG
Organism: Vicinamibacterales bacterium; assembly: GCA_036274235.1. Taxonomy (GTDB): domain Bacteria; phylum Acidobacteriota; class Vicinamibacteria; order Vicinamibacterales; family SCN-69-37; genus DASUGC01. The sequence goes on along the minus strand of DASUGC010000067.1, from coordinate 3,346 downwards.
GAAGATACCGGCTGGCTTGGGGAATGTTACCTCTGCGGGGTCATTTCCGCCGCAACCCGAGGGCGCGCAATCGTTTGTGCAGGCTTGTGCGCTCCGTGCCGAGCAGTCGCGCGGCACTCGAGACGTTCCAATCGGTCTGGTCGAGCGCCTCGCGAATACGCGCGCGTTCGGCCGAATCCCGGACGTCCTGGAGGCCCGCGGCCGGCCGGGTGACGGCAGGCAACCGCACTTCCACGGGGATCGACTCCGCGGTGATCCGATCGCCCTGCGTCAGAATCGCCATACGCTCGATGACGTTGCGCAATTCGCGGACATTGCCCGGCCACGCATAACGCTCGAGCACGGGCACGACGTCGGGGGCGAGCTCACGCGGCCTGAGGTTGTTGCGCGTGGAGAATTCAGCCAGGAAATACGCCGCCAGCTCGCCGATATCATCGCGGCGCTCGCGAAGCGACGGCACGCGGATCGGGACGACGCTCAACCGATAGTAGAGGTCTTCCCGAAACCCTCCGGCCGCCACCAGTTCGTCCAGGCGGCGATTCGTGGCGGCAATCACGCGCACGGAGACGCGAATCGCCTGCTCACCGCCCACGCGCTGCACCTCCCCACCCTGCAGGACGCGAAGCAGTTTGGCCTGTGAGGCGGCCTGCAAGTCGCCGACTTCGTCGAGCAGGATCGTCCCGCCGTCTGCCAGTTCGAACCGCCCGCGCCGCAACGCCGCCGCGCCGGTAAATGCACCCTTCTCGTGGCCGAACAATTCGCTCTCGATCAGATCGGCCGGAATGGCGGCGCAGTTGACCTTCACGAACGGGCCGGATGCAAACGGGCTTTCGCGATGCACGTGGGCGGCCAGCAGTTCCTTCCCCGTCCCCGACTCACCGAGCAACAGGACGCCCGCATCCGTTCGGGCGACCTGCGCGGCCTGGTCGACGACCTGCCGGAACGCCGGACTCCGGCCGATCATCTTCGGCGCCTCCCCCACCAGTTCGCGGAACCGCTGGTTCTCGCGCTGCAGGTCCGATCGCTCGACGGCGTTCTTCGTCACGAGCAACACGCGGTCGCGCGCGAGCGGTTTCTCCAGGAAATCGAACGCCCCGCTCCGCGTGGCGTCGACCGCGTCGCGAATGGTCGCGTGACCCGAGACCATCACGACCGGCGTCTGGTCGTCGGCCTGCCGGATCGATCGGAGCAGATCGATCCCGTTGCCATCCGGCAGGCGCACGTCCAGCAGATAGAGATCAGCGCGAGTGGTGTGACGCTCGGCTTCGAAACGCGCCACCGAATCGCAGACCGTCACCCGATACCCCTCGCGTTCCAGAATCATGCGCAAGGACCGGCCGATATTCGGCTCATCGTCCACGATGACGACATGTTTGAGGCGCATCACAGCCGCTCCGGCCGAGCGCTGCCGGCCGCGTCGGGCAACGTAATGCCGAATGCCGCGCCGCCTAACTGGCCCGTGATGAGCGCAACGTCGCCGCCGGAGACCACCGCGTCACGCTTGGCGATGGACAGACCCAGGCCCATGCCGCCTTCCTTGAACGTAATCGTGGGCTCGAACAGCGTCGCGGCCGCGTCGGCGCTCAGGCCGGGTCCGGAGTCGTGGACCTCGATGATCGAGCAACGGCCGGCCGGACGCGTGATCACGCGCACCAGGCCGCCGGATCCGGCCGCCTCCGCCGCATTCTGCAACACGTTGGTCAGGATGCCCTTCACGAGGTCCGCTCCAGCATAGACGCGCGGGCCCCGCGGATCGAGCTTCAGATCGAACACGGTCGCCGCATGCGCGGGCCGCAGCAGCGCCACCCGCTCGGCGACCAGTCCGTTCACGTCCAGGAGTTCGGGATGGATCGGCGGCTCGCTCGAATAGTCCGAAAACGCGCGCACGCGCCGCTCCAGGCTGTCGATTTCGCACACGACAATTTGCACGGCCTGGTCGATGAACGCACGATCCGCCGGGTCCGTGGGCGAGAGGCGCGCCTGCACTTCTTCGATCGTGAGGCGAATCGGCGTGAGCGAGTTCTTCAGCTCGTGCGCGGTCTTGCGCGCGAGTGACTGCCAGCTCGCAACCTGAGCCAGGTACAGCAGGCGTTCCCGGCTGGCGCGCAACTGATCCGCCATGCGATTGAAGGCGCCGACGGCGCGGCCGACCTCGTCCCGCGCCGCGCCGGCCGAGTGTCCGTTCTCCAGCCGCCGGGACCAGTCGCCGTCGGCGAATGCCGTCAAGCCCTCCGTCAATTGCCGGATCGGCCGGCTGGTCCGGTGGGCAATATAAATGAGCGGCGCGAGCGAGATGAGCCAGGCCGCGCCCAGAAGGACGAGCAGCGTGAGCGTGAACCCGCGCCGCAGATCGTGGCTGTCGATCGAGCCGATGCGCTGCCGGGTCGCTCGCAGCTCCGCCGACAGCTCCTCCATGCGCAACCCGCGCAAATCCCGCGTGTAGACATCCACGCCCGCCGGCGCGGCCGCCGATCTGACGCCGGCCCCTTCGCCCGGCCGGCGCCGCAGGTAATCGACGTGGTCGCCACCGGGCCCTGACAGCCCGAATCGCTCGGCTTCGGAGCTCTCCCAGAATGCGCGAATGGATTCCGGCCACGTGCCCGCATCGGCCGCCAGATACGTCACCGGCTGCGCGCGGCCGGCCAGCGCGTCGGTCTTGAGCGCCTCGCGCTCGCGCTGGTAGAACTGCCGCACGGTCGCCTCAAGCGTGCGCGACACGCGATCCAGCTCGCCCGTCGTGGCGTAGCCCAGGCTGCGATCGAGCAGCGACGTAGTGATCCAGACGGTCGCCGCCAGCGGCAGAACGGTGGCCGCCAGAAACGCCAGAATCAGCCGATTGCGCAGCCGGTTCATAGATGAGCTAAGGCGGGCCGCTACGGTTTGAGCCGGAACGGCCCGGCTTCAATGGCGTGCGTCCACTCCTTCTCCTTGCGGCGACGGCTCAAGGCTTCGATGAGGCCCTGCAGCGTGTCGCCGCCCGCGCCATTGTCGGCCGGTGCCACGTTGCCGTCCAGGACGCGATACTCGAGCCGAATCCAGAACTGATCCTTCGCCAGGGCCCCAATCTCGCTGAGGGGCACCGTCACCTGCTCCAGGCACCACGTCTCGGCCGCCGCGGCGGTGAGGTACGAGGCGGATCGCGGCGGCGTGCGCGCGTGCGTCACGGCGAAGCGCTCCTCCCACAAGTCGTAGCTGAGCAGAAATGTCTGGCGGCTCTGCGCGGTCGGGGCGCCGCCGCTACGGGCCAGGATCGCGAGCGCCAGATCCACGCGGACGGTCAGCCCGTCTTTCAACCGCGCCAGCGGCTCGCCTTTGATGAACTGGAACGCAGGCGCATGCACCGCGA